>DATFWF010000103.1:0-30436 GCA_035259605.1 Thermoanaerobaculia bacterium | reverse complement strand
CCGCCATCTTCGAGGTCGTGGCCGTGGACGACGAGATCCGCGACTCGATCCGCTCCAAGAGCCCGACCCGTGTCTACCGCCAGCTCTTCGCCGCCCGCCAGATCCCCACCCTCCGCCGCGAAGGCTGGGCCCGCGTCCGCGCCGGCGACACCACCATCGAAGAAGTCATGCGGGTCTGCTGACCCGTCTCGGGGTCAGGTCTATGTTATACACTATGCGCTTGGCCCCTTCCCCCGCCGCGAGAAGGGGATGGCCTCTTAGTGTATGATGTAGACCTGACCCCAAGACGGAGGACCTGACGGGATGGCGAGACCGCTGAGGCTGCAGTTCGAGGGGGCCGTGTACCACGTCATGGCGCGCGGCCACGAGAGGTCGGCGATCTTCCGAGACGCCGAGGACCGGTCGAAGTTCCTTGCGCTGCTCGAGCAGGTGGCGACGGAGGAGAAGTGGATCCTCCACTCGTACTGCCTGCTCGGGAACCACTACCACCTCCTGATCGAGACGCCCGAGGGGGCGCTCGCCCGCGGAATGCGTGACCTGAACGGCCGATACGCCCAGTGGTTCAACTGGCGCCACGACCGGCGCGGGCACGTCTTCGAGGGCCGGTACCGCGCCGCCGTCGTCGAGAAGCAGACCCACTTGATGGAGCTTCACCGCTACATCGTGCTCAATCCGGTCCGGGCGCGGCTCGCCGAGAGGCCCGGCGACTGGCGGTGGAGCAGCTACCGCGCGACCGCGGGGCTCGAGAAGCCGCCGGCCTGGCTCGAGACGGACTGGACCCTTTCCCAGTTCGCGGTCCGGCGATCGGCGGCCCGCGAGGCGTTCCAGCGGTTCGTCTCCGCGGGGAAGGTGGCCGGCAAGGAGATCGAGGCGCTGGAGAAGGCCGCTTACCTCGGAGGCCGCGACTTCTTGAAGCGCATGCAGGACCTGGTCGGGGGCCGCGAGAAGGACGAGGAGATCCCGCTTCGCTACCGGAAGGCCTCGACGCGGATCGACCTCGCGGAGATCCGCCGGCAGGTCGCCAGGGAGTGGGGCGTCCCGGAGAAGGGCCTCCACCGCCGGCGAGGGGGAGACGACAAGAAGGCCGCGATCTACCTGGCGCGCAAGCTGACGCGGCTTCCCGGCCGCGAGATCGGCCGCGAATTCGGGGTCAAGCCCGCCCGGGTCAGCAATGTCGTGACCCAGGTCGATTCCGATCCGTCCTCGGCGCTCGCGAGGCGGATCAAGCGCGTCGGCGGCCGGATCCGGCCGGCCGGCGGCTAGCGGCTTCAGGGCTTAGTGTATAATGTAGACCTGACCCCAAGGCGTTGCCGGGTCTCGGCAGAAGCGGGCCGAGCTAGTTGGGGAGGGCGAGCGAGGGGAGGCCGGCGGGGAACTCCGCGAGCTTCTTTTCCTCGGCGGCCAGATGGCGGCGGAGGGTCTCGGGGTCGTCCTCCGTCGAAGAGGTCAGGCCCGTGAAGGGCGCCTCGTCGAGGGCCTGGAGCCAGCCGAGGGACGGCAGGCCGCCGTCGCGCAGGGCGTGGATCAAGCGCTGCGTGCGAAGCGCGTCGAACCAGGTGTGCAGGTGGCGAAGCAGCGCCCGCGAGTCGCTCGAAAGGGAGATCGCCTCGCGGACCGCCTGGAAGGCGTCGAGCTTCTCGAGCGCGGACTGAAGGACGTCCGTCCGGAAGAACGGGTTGTGCTCGGGCAGCTCCGCCAGCGCCGCCTGCATGTCGCCCTTCGAGCGCGCGATCGCCGAGAGGACGCGGAGCCAGGCGGCCAGGTGCGCGAAAGCCGCGGGGTGGTACAGGCTGAACCCGTCGAGCGCTCCCTTCTTTTCGGCGAGCCCCGAGATCGCCTGCCCGGTGCTGATCGGGACCCGATCCGAGACGCGCCCTTCGAGGATCACCGGCGAGCCGCCGAGGCGCTGGATCGTACCGACCTTGGCGAGCTTGTTTAAGGCGTGGAAGTCCTCGAGCGCGT
Organism: Thermoanaerobaculia bacterium; assembly: GCA_035259605.1. Classification (GTDB taxonomy): domain Bacteria; phylum Acidobacteriota; class Thermoanaerobaculia; order UBA5066; family Gp7-AA6; genus JAWOLE01. Next base: position 28,474 of record DATFWF010000103.1, on the reverse strand, counting down.
TGCGCTTGGGGAAGCCGCGCACCATCGCGTAGGACGCGGCGGGGATCGCGAGGCAGCTTCCCATGCTCTCGTACGCGTAAGGCGAGCCGGCCCACGCGAGGCCGAGCACGTAGTACCGCAGCGAGATCTCGTAGAGCCGCCCGGCCGACGCGAGCGCGGGCTCCGCGTCGAAGCGGTGCTCGAAGGAGTAGATCGCGGCGCCCGTCTCCTCCGGATCGAGCTTTTTCGTCTGGTCGAAGTAGTCGCCGGGGAGGATCGTGTCGGCGTCGGTGGCGTGGATCCAGGGCGACCCGACGCGGCCGGTGGCGTGCAACGCGAGCACGATGTCGCAGCCGATCTTGCGCGCCAGGCCGACTCCCTGGCCTTCCGGAAGGTAGCGGCCGGGCTGCGACCGGTCCACGAGAACGAGGCGGCCGTGCTCGAGCGGGTAGGCGAGGAGCGGCGCGTCGCCTCCGATCACGCCGGGGGCCGGGAGCTCCCGAGCCAGGCGATCCCGGACCGCGTCATTGGCCCGGCGGGCCGCCTCGGAGGAGTCGGCGCGGGAGTTCAGCACGAGGACGATCAGGACATTCCCGGCCGGGCCGGAAGGAACCGAGCCGAGCATGGAGAAGAGAGCATCGCCCTCGGCGTACGCGGGAACGACGACGGCGTGTCCGAAGTCGCCGGGGATGCCTTCCGCGGCGGCCGCCTCCGGTTCGGCCTGACGCTGGAGATACTTGGCCACGGCCTTCTCGCTTGAGGAAGCGCCTTTCTTCGCCATCGCGGGGCGAGCTTACAGGAGGACTCAGGGCCATCGAGGGCCGCGCGGACCGCGAGACTTTCCGCCGCACGGCTGTCGTTGCGACATAGACTTAGGTCCACTGGACATGTCTCCACCATTCTCATCTAATAGCGCTACGTCTTCAGGAAAAACCCCGCCTGCCGCTCTCTCTGAATACGATCGAAGGAGTTTGCTCGTGAGAAACCGTAGACGCTTTCCCCGGGCCGCCGGAGTGTTCTGGATCGCGGCTCTTTTCCTGGCCGTGGCGGGAACGATCTCGGCCGCCGGGGACGTCAACCTGTCCGGAGCCAACGCGTTCAAGGACCTGGACAACTCCGACGGGACTCCGGACGGGGTCTACAACGTTTCCGGGAGCCTCACTCTGCAGCCGGGAGCGAGCATCCTTTGCAACGACTCCGGGCTCCCGCCGGCCAGCGCCTGCCCGATCTCGATCGTCGTCGATGGCGACATGACCATGCTCTCGGCGAGCTCGATCCTGGCCGAGAACAACGTCGGCGGCGGAAGCGGAGGCGACATCAGCATCCGAGTCAAGGGATCCTCGTTCTCCGTCGGTCCGAGCGCGCTGATCTCCAGCCGCAAGAACGCGGCGACGGACAAGGCCGGCGCGGGCGACATCTTCATCGCGGTCGGCGGCCTGGTGATCAGCGGCGGCGACGTCTCCTGCGGGTCCCACTTCGGCGACATCGCCGTGGACACGTCCGCGGTCATCACCGCCGACGGCAACGGCGAAGCCGGCTCGGTCCAGATCTACGCGGGCAACTCCCTGGTCTTGGGCGGCGCCGTCCGCGCCCAGGGATTCACGACGACGGGCCGGGGAGGGCCGATCTTCCTTGGCGCGTGCGCGGGCCTCGGGACCGCGCCCTCGAGCGTGGTGTCCAGCCGCGGCGGAGGGCCCGGAGCGGACCTGGTCCAGCTCGTGGGAGGCATCGTCGAGATCCAGGGCCTCGTCGAGTCCACCGGGGCCGGTCACCAGGCGCCGGCGGGCAACAACCTCTGCAATCCGGGCGGATTCCCTGTCGACTCGACCGCCTGCGTGAAGGTCCTCTCCGGCGACTCCATCACCGTTTCCCCGTCGGCCGAGGTCAATGCCGACACCGGCTTCTCGGGAGGGACGCATGGCTCGGGATGGATTGATTTCCTCTCCAGCGGCGACATCGCCATCAACGGCGACGACAAACGTCCTTTCGCGCTTCACGCCAACCAGGGCCTGACCAACGGCCATGGCGGTTTCATCCAGGTGCGCTCGATCGGCGGGGGAAACATCTGGCTGACCGGCAAGGCGATCCAGGCCAACTCGCTGGCCGGCGGCGGCAAGGGCGGCACGGTCACGGTGGAGGCGACGTTCGGGACGGTGGACCTCGGGCAATCCACGGTACAGGCCAACGGTTCGATCTTCGGCGGAGGAGGCCAGGCCGGCGGGCACGTCACCGTGAACGCCTTCCTGGGCGACATCAACGGGTCGTTGCCGGGAGAGTTGGACGCGATCGGCGGCGGGATCTTCGGCCCTCCGGGGAGCGTCTCGCTCAATTTCTGCAACTCGATGAACTACTCGGGCCTGACGGTCCCGGGCGCGCAGACCACCCGGATCTGCGCCTTCTGACGAAGGACGGCGGGACGGGTCGCCCTCTAGTGAAGCGCCGCGCGCGGCGGCAGCGCGGCGACGATCCGCGCCTCGGCGTCGAGGAGCTCCTCCAGCCGCGCCTCGATAGCCGGCTCGTCGAAGTAGAGCTTCGCGAGCTCCAGGTACAAGCCCTGGTGGCGGACCTCGGAGCGCGCGATCTCGCGGTAGAAGTCCTTCATATCCCCGGGGGCTAGCGCCGTCGCGACGAGGCCGAAGCGCTCGCACCCTCGCGCCTCGAGGATGCCGGCGACGAGCAGGCGGTCGAGGAAGTACTCGTCGGATCCCTTGCGGAACTCCCCGGAGATCCGGCGCACGTACGGATCCTTGCGGTCGGGCCCGAGCCGGACGCCGCGCGCCGCCATGCGGGCGTAGACCTGCGCGAAGTGGTCGAGCTCCTCGCGCGCGAGCTCGATCATCGCGGAGACCAGCTCCGGCCGGTCCGGGTAATGGGACACGAGGTTCATCGCGCTCCCCGAGGCCTTCCTCTCGCAGTTGGCGTGGTCCTGGAGGAAGGAGTCGAAGTCGCGGAGCACCGCCTCGGTCCACGACGCGGAGGTTCGGAGCTTCAGCTGCAATCGGAGCATCGGTTCGGCGGTTCAGCGGCTCATCGGTTCAGCGGTCCGTCCAGCGGCGGTAGAGCTCGGTCACTTTCCCGCGGAGCTCCTCGAAGGTTCCGTCGTTGACGAGGACCTCGGAGACGCGTTGCGAGGCGTCTTCCGGCGCGATCTGCGAGGAGATCCGCCGATCGGCGTCTTCCGCCGCGCCGCCTTTTTCCTCCCAGCGGCGGACGCGCTGCTCTCTCGGAGCGGTCACGAGGAGCACCCGGTCGTATGCCGATTCGGTTTTCGCCTCGAGGAGCTGCGAGGCCTCCGCGACGGCCATCTTCGCGCCCTGTTGTCTCGCCTCCGTGAAGCGTCGCTCGATCTCCCGGCGCACCAGCGGGTGGATCCGCGCTTCGAGAGCGTGTCGCCGGGCAGGGTCGGCGAAGACAATCGCCGCGACCTTGAGGCGATTGACCTGGCCGGCCGCGTCGAGGGCCTCTTCTCCGAAAAGCTCCCGCACCGCGCGCGTTCCTTCGCCGCCGGGGCCGTAGAGGCTCGCGACGATCTCGTCCGCGTCGAAGACGGCGGCGCCGAGCTCCGCGAAGAAGCGGGCCACGGTGGATTTGCCGGAAGCCAGGCCGCCGGTCAAGCCGACGCGGAGCACGTGGTCACTGCGGGAAGGCTCGAACGACCTGCCCGCCCTTCATCACCCAGTCGATCTTCGAGAGCACCGAGACATCCTTCAGCGGATCGCCCTGCACGGCGACGATGTCCGCGAACGACCCCTTCTCGATCACCCCCGCCTTCCCCTGCCATCCGAGCAGCTCCGCCGCCGTGGTGGTCGCCGTCCGGATCGCCTCGATCGGCGTCATGCCCAGCCGCACCTCGTGCTCGAACTCCTGCGCCTGGTTGATCTCGGTCCACGGGAATCCGCCAGCGTCGGTGCCGAACGCGATCTTGACTCCCGCCTTGCGGCAGTTGGCGAAGGACTTCGCGTGGATCTTCGGCAGCTCCCCGCAGATGGCGCAGCCGGCTCGGGCCCGCGGCCCGGCGACGTAGTTGGCGACGGTCAGGGTGGGGGAGAGGAAAATCCCCTTGCGAGCCATCTCCTGCGCCGCTTCGGGACGGATCGAGTCGCCGTGCTCGATCGAGTCCACGCCTGCGGCGATCGAGATGCGCACTCCCGTGTCCGACCGGGCGTGCGCGACGACCTTGATGCGGTGGGCGTGCGCCTCGGAGACGACCGCCTCGATCTCCTCTTTCGTCCAGTTGGGAGGAGAGTCCACCCAGCCGTCGTCGGTCAGGCGCAGGCCGCCGGTGTTGGCGTAGATCTTGACCCAGTCGGTCCCGTAGGAGATCTGCTCGCGCACGGCCCTGCGGCAGTTGTCGGCCCCGTCGCAGGTCTGGACCCCGATGGGGAAACTCCAGTCCGGCCGGAAGTGCGTGATCGGGTAGCTGCCGGTCGTCGAGAGCGCGGGCCCGGCGACCTGCATCCTCGGGCCCGGGATGACTCCTTCGTTGACCGCGTCCCGCAAAGCCACATCGCCGTAGGAGGCGCCCTCCGTCTCGACGTCCCGCATCGCGGTGAACCCGTGCTCGAGCGCGATCTTCATCGCCCGCACGGCGCGCGCGACGCGGTGGGCCGGGTACTCCTGGAGGATCTGCTCGTGGTACTCGGGAGCCGTCGCGTCCCCCTGGAGGAGGATGTGCGTGTGCGCGTCGATCAGCCCGGGCAGGATCGTGCGGTCCCCCAGGTCGATCGTCTTCGCGCCGGCCGGCGGCGCGCCCCCGACGCTCTCGACCCGGTCTCCCTTCACGACCACGACCGGATTGGCGACGTAGGCGCCCGACCGGACATCGAGCATTCGGGCCGCCCTCACGACGACGGCGGCATCCTCCGCGAGAAGAGCGAGAGACGCGGCCAGGAAGGTGATCGAGCTCCAAACGGCTTTTTTCATGCGCGAAGTCTAGTTTAGGAATCGCGGGAGCCGGGGCGGGACAGAAAGGGAGGCGCCGGCCCCGCGTCGTGCGGGGCCGGCGTCCGGCGAGAGGAGCGAGAGGACCGGCCTAGATGGTAAAGGCGACCCGGTTGTTGATCGCGTCGAAGGCGTTCTTGGCGAGCTGCTGGGTCGGCTTGTCGTTGGAGTACCACGTTCCGCCGCCCGAATTGGACTGGCTCGCTGCAGAGGCAAGCATCTGCGAAACGGTCAGGCTGTTCGCGCCTCCGAAGGCCGAGCTGGCGTCCTGGTAGCTGCCGACGCAGGTGGCCGGAGTGGTCGAGCCGTTGATCTGGCTGCAGATCTTTGTCAGATCGATCGTGAGGCCGCCGATCGGCGCGGGCGCGTTGATCTTGTTGCCGCCCAGGGCGGGGTCGCTGAAATAGACGTCGAGCGCGGTCGAGAGCATCTGGGCCTTGAGCGTCGCGTTCATCGAGGCGCCGGAGGCGTTGGCGGCCTTGATGACGTTGGTCACGTAAGCCGCGACCTGGGTGCACGTCGAAGTCGCGGAAAGGTCCTGGAAAGGAGCGTACTGGCGCAGCCACGACGTCAGGTTGCAGACGCCGGCCGTCGTCCCGTCTCCCTTGAGGATCGGCTGGCCGTTCTTGTTCTGCCAGAAGCCCACCGTCAGGCCCGAGGTCCCGCCGAGGATCGGGGTGAAGGTGGGGGTGGGCGTGTTCGTCGGAGTGTTCGTCGGCGGCACCGGCGTGTTGGTCGGGGTGTTCGTCGCCGTGTTCGTCGGAGTGTTCGTCGGCGGCACCGGCGTATTGGTCGGCGTATTCGTCGGCGGCACCGGTGTATTCGTCGGCGTGTCGGTCGGAGTGACCGAGGGGAGGGGAAGCGGGGTTTGAGTCGTGGTCGGCGTGCTGGTCGGCGTCGGCGCGGCCGCCACCTTGTAGGTCGCGATGGCGGCGAGCCAGAAGTTCCCGGTCGTGAGCGTCGCGTCCGCGTGGTAGGTGCCGGTGGAGCTGACGATCCGGTATTCGGCGGCGAGGCCCCGGCTCGGGACGGCCGGCTGGACGACCGGTCCGGCAAGGGTGTATCCCGTGCCGGGAGTGCTCAGCTGGCCATTGTTGGTCCCGTTGAACGTGATGGCCCCGAAGAGGATCTCGTCCGCCTGGGTGGTCAGCGGGGTGTCGCCCGAGTTTGGCAGGGCCGTCCCTCCGCTGCCGTCGTGCTGCTGATCGATGGCCAGCGGCGAGGTCAGGCCGGAGAACTCGTTGGCGGTCGCGCGGGCCGCGTTGGTCGTGCTCGGGAAATTCACCGTGATCGTGTCGGTCGTGGAGAGCGCCGCGACGTTGTGGGACGAGCAGATCCAGAGGCTCGGGTTCGTTCCGTTGCTCAGGTTGACGTCCAGGTTGTATGTGTTCAAGCCCGTGCTGTCGGAGCAACTCGGGGCGGGCGCGAGGCCGGTCCCTCCTCCCGTGACCCAGGCGACGATGATGCTGTGGCCGGCCGTGACGCCTCCCGTCGCGTTGATGGTCAGGGACGTGAGACCGGACGACTGGCCCGAGGCGATGCCGATGTTGCCGACGAACGCGCCGGCGTCGGTGAAGCTCGCCTTCGTGGAGAGGCCGGAGGAGCGGCCGGTCGCGATCGCCTCGAAGAGAACGCCGGAGTCCGCCGCGTTGAAGGTCAGATCGAAGTTGGTGAAGCTGCCGCTCTCATCGGCTGTCGTCTCGAGGACGCGGCCCGCGCCGTTGGACGCCGCGGGGCGAACGACGATCGTGACCTCCTCGCCCGGCTGAAAGTGCTCTCCGGTCAGGCGGGCCCTCTCGCCGGGGCGGTAATCGCCCTTGTCGGAGGCGAGCGTCGGGCCGTTGGCGAAGGCGACCGCGGCGGCGGCATAGTCACCCTCTCCGAGGATGTCCAGGACGTACCGTCCGGTCAGCGCGCCGGGGGTCCACGAATAGGAGACGTTTCCGTCGGCATCCGTCGCCGCGCCGTCGAGCGTGGTGCTCCCGTCGGGACGGACCACCCGGATCGTCACGGAGCAGGACTGCGCGAACCCCGCTCCGGTGACGGCGACCCTTTGCCCGGGCGAGTAGGCGGCCTGGTCCGTCTGGATCGATTCGAGCGCCGTCGGCGCGCAGGGGGCGCTCGCTCGAAGCCGTGGGCCTCCGGAGTAAAGGAAGACGAGGCCGAGAATCGCCGCCGTCCCGAAGAACTTCTTCCAAAGGGGCATCCTCCTGAGGATGGCTGTCATGGCCCTTCACCATTCCTTTCGCAAAAGAGAGGAGCAAACACGCAAGGAAATGTTGAGGTTCTGGCGCCGACTGTCGCGCTTTGTTTTATTGCCGGACGAAGCCGGGCTGTCAATTAGACGAAAGTGATAGAGATTTCCACAGCCCGGCCGCGCCGCTGCTAAGCCGTTCGGCGCGAGGAGGTTCGATCGAGCCAGCCGCCGCGGAAGCCGGCGCGTTTCAGGCCGGCGACGAGGTAGGGGCAGCGGCTCATCAGCTTCCAGAGGAGGCCCGAGCGGTAGTTCTCGATCATCAGGATGGCGGGGCCGTCGTTCAATCCGAAGTTGCGCGGGGAGACCCAGCCGCAGGGTTTGCCGGAGTCGGAAGGGAACGTGGGGTTGAAGGTCGCTTCGAACCCGTACGGGCTCGCCTCGCCGATGCCGAGCTTCTCGATGTAGCGGATGGACGGCAGCACGATCTCCGGCGCGAAGGGGAGCGACGCCACGACGGCCCACGGCGCGAGCGTCCCGTCGTCCGGGCCCCGAGGGATCGATCGGGCCGCGTAGTCGAGGAATCTTCGCTCGATCCCGTCCACGACGAGGACCGCCGGCCCCGGCCCCTCGCTCGCCGTGATGCCCCAGCAGAGCTCCCCGTACCCGCGGAACCTCTTCGGATTTCGGATCGCGTAGCGCTGGTGGGCGTAGGTCGCCCGGCGGCTGTTCTCGAAGTAATCGCAATCCTTCGACCGCATGTAGGCGTCCCGGATCCCGCGGAAGTCCACCCAGACATGCGAGAACTGGTGCACGAAGAGCGGCCCGGCGTAGAGGAAGTCCTCTCCGTAGAGGCTCCGCCAGCGGTAACCCGCCGTGAGCGCGGTCCAGCTCTCCTTGGGCAGGGGATGCGTCGGCGAGCCCAGCGCGAGGAGGTAAAGAAGCAGCGCCTCGCTGTAGCCGCGCCAGCGGTAGCGCAGGAACCCTTCCTCCGGCTTCCAGCCGTGGGTCAGCGTGCGCGCGCCGTTGGCGGCCCACGGCCACTCCACCCGCCGGTAGAGCCGGTCGGCGATCTCGCGGATCTCGCGCTCCTCGCGGTCCCTGCCGCGGAAGTACGCGGCGGCCGCGAGCGCGCCGGCAATCAGGATCGCCGTGTCCATCGTCGAGAGCTCGCACCTCCAGGCCCGGCGGCCGGAGTGGACGTGGAGGAAGTGGTAGTAGAAGCCGCGGTGGCCGGCCGCATCGGGATCCTCGCCCTGAGGGCTGTCGAGAAAGAATCGCAGCGTCGTCATCGTCCGCGCGGCCGCCTCGGACCGCTCCATGAAGCCGCGCTCCGCGGCGACGGGGTAGCACGCGAGCGCCAGGCCCACCGCCGCGATCGAGGCGGGCGAGCCGACGTGCGTGCTGTCCCGCACGAGGCCCGTCGAAGGGTCCGTCTCGTGGAGGAAGTAGCCGAACGTCCGCTTCTGGAGCCGGTGCAGGTCCTCCTCGGTGAAGGGCGCGGTCTTCACTGGACGGCGGCGGCCGCGCTCTGGACCGCCTCGGCGAGCGTCGGGTGGATGTGGACCGCGTCGCGGAGGACCGTGTAGGGAGCCTTCGCGTTCATCAGGCCTACGAACATGTGGATCAGCTCCGAGCCGTCCACGGCGAGAACGGCGGCGCCGAGGATCTGCCCGGATTTCTTCTCGACGAGAACCTTGATCATTCCCTCGGTCTCGGAGAGCTCGATGGCCTTTCCGTTGTTGCGCATCTCGAAGCGGCCGGTCCGGTACGGCTCGCCCGCCTCGCGAAGCTCGCGCTCCGTTTTACCGACTCGGCCGAGCTCCGGGTCCGTGTACACCGCGTAGGGCACGATGCGGCGCGTGGTCTTCGATCCGTCGCCGGCGAGCTGCGACTCGAGGATCCGGTAGTCGTCCCAGGAGGTGTGGGTGAACATGGGGCCGCCGCGGATGTCGCCGGCCGCGTAGATGCCCGGGACGTTGGTCGCGAGGCGCTCGTCCACGCCGACGAAACCGTCCGGCGTCGTCCGGACGCCCACGCTTTCGAGTCCCAGGTCGTCCGTGTTGGGACGCCGCCCGGCCGAGAGGAAGACCGCCGAGCCGCGGATCAGGCCGGGTCCGGCCGTGGACCGGATCTCCAGCATGGTCCCGCCGCGGCTGCGCCGCGCCTTTTCCACGCGGCAGCCGAGGCGGAATTCGATCCCCTCGGACTCGAGGAGCTTCTGGAGGTGCAGCGCCACGTCCTCGTCCTCGCGCTGGAGGATCTGCGTGCCCTGATCGATGATAGTGACGCGGCTGCCCATGCGAAGGTAGAACTGTCCCATCTCGAGCGCGATGTAGCCGCCGCCGATGAAGAGCAGGTGGCGCGGGAGCTCGTGGTGATCGAGCCAGTTCCCGGCATGGATCAGAGGACCGTCCCGGAGGCCGCGGATCGGCGGCTCCAGCGCGCGTGTCCCGGTGTTCAGGACCAGCGTCGCCGCGGCGACCTCTTCTTCGCCGACCCGGACCGCGAAGCCGCCCTCGGCCTTCTTCAGGATCCGGGCGTGGCCGCGGAGAAGCGCCGGGTTCTCCGCCTTCTCGAAGCCGCGCCGGAGTCCCGCGCGGAAGTCCACGACGATCGAACGGGCGCGGTCGAGGACCGCCGGGAAATCCACCTCGACCGTCGGGATGCGCAGCCCGAAGACCGCGCCCCGCCGGGCCTGGAATGCGGCGCTGGCCGACGCGATCGCGGCCTTGGTGGGAGTGCAGCCGAAGTTGACGCAGGATCCGCCGAGGTGGCGGCGCTCCGCCAGCGCGACGTTCTTGCCGGCTCTCGCCAGAGCGTGGGCCAGCGGGATCCCGGCCTGGCCGCCGCCGATGACCAGGACATCGAAGCGCCTCACGAACTGGATTCTAGGCGCTCACCGTTCAATTGCCGCGAACGAAGAGGGGAGGAGCAGAGGAGCGGTGGCACTCCGGGGTTCGTATGAGCTCAGGCCTTTCCGGAGTCGCCGGAAAGCCTCTCTTCGCGCTCGGGCCGGATCTCCGCCGCGAGCCCGCGCGCGCGGTTCTTCAAGTCGCGGGACTTCTTTCCGAAACGCTCGCCCGCGACCCGGGCGTACTTGAGCGCTTTGTCGCGCGCGACGGCCCGGCGTCTCGCGCCACGGCTCGGGTCGAAGATGTACATCAACGCGGCGCCGACCCCGAGGCCTCCGAGAAGAGCCGCGGTCCTTCCTCTGTTCGAGTGTGTCTGGAAAAGGCTCATTTCCGCTCCTTGCGGCAGAACAACATTTGCGAATCCGCTCTTTTGTCGAGCAAGATTCGGACCAAACGCCAACGTCGAAGAGACAGGCGAAAGAGTTTGCCCGGCTCAGTCGAGTAGATCCTTCGGTCGCTTCGCTTTCCTCAGCTCGCCTGCCGGCCGGTTCTCCCGTGCACGTTCTGCGGCGTCTTGATCCCGACCTTCCAGCTCTCATCGCCCGCGTCCAGGCTGGCGGCCCCGGCCCTGCCGAGGGTTTCGCGGACCATCCTCTCCTGCCGGTTGCTCGCGAAGACGAAGACGACCGAGCGGCCGCGGCGCAGGGCTTCCTCGTAGAAGTAGATCTCGTCCTTGGGCAGCCCGCGGAAGAGCCGGTCCTCCAGCGCTCCTCCCGCGAAGGCGCCGGCGACCGCGAAGAGTCCCGCGCCGACCGCGGTGAGCAGGTAGCTCGCTCCGGACAGGGCGCCGACGCCCTTTCCGGCGAGCGCGACGAAGGTCAGCACGATCATCGCTCCGACGACGCCGCCCACCAGGCCGCCGACGGCCCGGCCCATGCCCGGCTGCTCGGTCTCGGTCGTGGGGATCGCCGCGTGAATCTCGTTCTCGGAGCTTTCGGGCGTCAACCGGCGGATCCTCGCGGGGGAGACTCCCGCGGTGACTAGGCTCGCCGCCGCTGTCTCGGCCGCGGACTCCGATCCGAAGATCCCGACGACAGTTTTCATGGACGCCTCCCGTCGAGGGGAGGAGCAAGATCCGGACCAGTTACGACGGAGGCGAAAATAGACAACGCGGCCTGGTCGAGCAGGTCCCTCGGTCGCTACGCGTTCCTCGGAAGCTGGTGGGCGTTTGCCCTCTCGCCGTCACGGTCCCTTACGCGGTTCGGGGAAGGGTCAGGCGGGCCACGCAGCCCTGCCGGTCCTGCCGGTTCTCCAGCGTCAGCGACCCGCCATGCGCTTCGGCGATCTGGCGCGAGAGCACCAGGCCGATCCCCGATCCCTCGGGCTTGGTCGTGAAGAACGGGACGAAGAGGTTGGCCGTGCCCGAGAGGCCGGGACCCTCGTCGCGCACCCAGATCTCCAGGCGCGGCGGGCGGCCGCCGGCGCGCTTCCAGCCGAGCTCGACCCTGCCCGTGCTCTCGAGCGCGGCGTCCACGGCGTTGCGGACGAGGTTGATCAGCGCCTGCTCGAGCTGGTCCGGGTCCGCGCGGACCGTGGCGTCGGGCCCCTGGGCCAGCCGCACCGGGAGCCGCGTGTCGAGCCCTGCCACGCGGCGCACGAGCGGAGCGATCTCGACCTCCCGGAACTTCGGCTGCGGGAGCCGCGCGAGCCTCGCGTAGGCGTTCGTGAACCGCGAGAGCGACTCGGACCGCGAGGCGATGACCGCGAGGCCCTGCCGCATGTCGTCTTTCCAGTCGGCGGGCGGCGACGGCGAGGCCAGGAGCCCCCGCAGGCTCTCCGCCAGCGACTGGATCGGAGCGAGCGAGTTGTTGAGCTCGTGGCCGAGCACTCGGATCAGGCGCCGCCAGGCCTGCCTCTCCTCTTCGCGCAGTGGCCGGCTGACGTCGGCGAGCACGAGCAGGCGATGCGGTAGCCCGCCCTGCCGGAACGCGCTCGTGCGGATCTCCCAGCGGCCGCTCCCGCCGGGGAAAGCGGCGTCGAGGATCGGCGGGGCGTCCTCGCGCAGGCATTCTTCCAGCCCGAGGGCCGCGGCGTCTCCGCCGATCAGCCTCTCCTCGGGCTGCCCCAGCAGGCGCTCGCCGGCCTGGTTGGTCAGGCGCAGCTTCCCCGCCTGGTCGAACGCGAAGACGGCCACGTCGATCTCGGCCATGACGCGCGAGAGGAGGGCCGTCGCTTCGAGCGCCTTCAGCCTCTGGTTCTGGAGCGTCTCGGTCAGAGCGTTGACCTCGAAGAGCACCTCGCCCAGCGGATCGCCGGCACGCGCGCCGCGGGCGCGGATCGAGAAGTCGCCCTCGCGCATCGCGGCGAGCAGGTTCGAGACCGTCTGGAGCGGCCGGACCAGCTTCTCCCAGAGCGAGGAGGCAAAGGCCGCCCAGGCGAGCACGATGATCGCCGTCAGCGTCCACCGGGTCCTCGCCGCGAAATCCCCCAGCCAGAGGAGCAGCAGCGCCGTGATGATCGCCGGCAGCGCGGCGTACGCCGCGTAAAGGACGATGCGCCGGTCGTGGCGGAGCCGCCTCATCGATGCGTTCCGCGACTACGAATCCATTGTCATCCTGAGGAGCGAAGCGACGAAGGACCTACCCTGGTTCGCCGGGGTAGATCCCTCGCTGTGCTCAGGATGACAAGGGGGAGAACTCGGCGGCGAATCACAGTTTTTCTAATCGGCGGTAAAGCGCGCTGCGCGACAACCCGAGCGCTCTGGCCGCCTGGCTGACGTTTCCGCCGTAGCGCGCCATCGCCTTCTGGACGAGGACCCGCTCGACCTCCTCGAGGCTCATCTGCTCGAGAGGCGGCGCGCCGTCTCCCGCCGGGCGCAGCCCAAGGTCGCGCGCCCCGATCGCCTCGGCGCGCGCCATCAGCGTCGCCCGCTCGACGGCATGATCCAGCTCCCGGACGTTGCCCGGCCAGGGGTGATCGATCATCGCCTGGAGGGCGGACGCCTCGAACCGGCGGATGTCCTTGCGGTAACGCCTCGCGTGCCGCGCCAGGAAGAGAAGAGCCAGCGCCGGGATGTCCTCGCCGCGCTCCCGCAGCGGCGGGAGGCGGATCTCGATCGTGTTGAGACGGAAGAGAAGATCCTGGCGGAAGCGCCCCGCCGCGACCTCGGAGCGGATGTCCGCGTTGGTGGCGGAGATCATCCGCACGTCCACCTTGCGCGTTCGAGAGGAGCCCAGCCGCTCGAACTCGCCGGTCTCGAGGACCCGCAGGAGCTTGGCCTGCTGGCTCGCCGGGACGTTGGCGATCTCGTCTAAGAAGAGCGTCCCGCCGTCGGCCAGCTCGAAGCGCCCGACCCGGTCCGACCGGGCGTCGGTGAAGGCGCCCTTGAGGTGGCCGAAGAGCTCGCTCTCGAAAACTCCCTCCGAGACGCCGCCCGCGTTCAACGTCACGAGTGGGCGCGAGGCCCGCCGCGATCCCGCGTGGAGCGCCCGCGCGACGAGGCCCTTGCCGGTCCCGTTCTCGCCGAGGATCAGGACGTTGGCGTCGGAGGGCCCGACGCGCTCGATCATCTCGAGCACCGGCCGCATCGACGCGGAGGCGGCGATCATCTCCGGCTCCGCCTCCTGGCGCAGGATGCGGTTCTCCGCTTCGAGCCTCTGCCCCCGCCGGAGCGCCCGCCCGAGGGCGATCTGGGTCCGGAGCGTCGCGAGGAGCCGCGGGTTGTCCCACGGCTTCTGCACGAAGTCGCGGGCCCCCCGGCGCATCGCCTCGACCGCGATGTCCACGGTCCCCCACGCCGTCATGACGACGATCGGGAGCGTCGGGTCGATCGCCTGGATGCGGGCGAGAAGGTCCAGCCCCTCCTGCCCCGAGGTCGTGTCGCGCGCGTAGTTCAGGTCCATCAGCACGGCGTCGAAGTCCTTCGCCTCGAGCGCCGCCAGGATCCCGGCCGGCGAGGAGGCGGTCTCGATCGCGAACCCCTCCGGCTTCAACAGCAGCCGCAGGGCCTCCAGCACGTCGCGCTGGTCGTCGGCGACGAGCACCCTGTCGAGAGAGGGGGAGTCGGGTTTCACCGGGGTCATCGCTTCACCAATGGTACAGGGAGCAACCGCTCGTCCCTTCGCCGGCGCGAATCACTCCCGGCGCAGGGCGGCGAGCGGCTCGACCCGGACGGCCCGCCAGGCCGGGATCACGGAGGCGAGCGCGGCGGCGAGCACCATGAAGCTCCTTTCGCCGGGTCACCGGACCGTCAGGCGGGAGAAATAGGCGTCCGTGTCCTGGCCGATCCAGAGGGCAACCCGGCCGCGCGTCCTGCCGTGCTTCAGGTCGTGGACGACGAGCGCCGGCTGCGCCGCGTCGTGGACGTAGAGACGCGCCTGCGTCCCTTCGACGACGATGCGGACCTTCGTCCAGGCGCCGGGCTCCAGGTCCACGTACGACTCGTAGACGCCGGGATTCTCCTGCCGCAGGCGGTGCCACGGGAACTCGGGCTCGGAGACGTACTGCGTCGAGTGGTTGCGGCGAAGCTGGTCGTCGGAGCGGCCGTTGGTCGGCCGCAGGTAGAAGCACTCGAAGCGAGAAGGGTCTTCCTGGACGCGGAAGGCGATTCCGACGAAGCCCCGGGAGCCTTCCCTCGCCCCCTCGCGAGGCGCCCCGGCGATCTCCGCCTCGATCGTGCCGTCCTCGAAGCTGGAGTCGGTCAGGATCGCGATCGCCTCGCCGCCGGTCGACTTCGCGTCGGGCTTTTCTCCGGGCTCGTCGATCAGCCGGACGGCGCGGCGGCCGCGCCAGCTCGAAGCCGACGCCTTGACGTTCAACGGCTTCAAACCGGCGAGCGATTCGAGCGACCAGGTCTTGACCTCGGCGGCCGGGGCGAACCATCCGCCCGGCAGAGCCAGGGAGAAGACCGCGGCGGCGAAGAGACTCGTCATGACATCCTCCTCTATTCGCTTCGGAGCGCGTCCACCGGGTTGGCGCGGGCGGCGCGGCGCGCGGGCGGATAGCCGGCCGCGAGCGAGACCGCCGCGAGGAGCGCGATCCCGAGGGCGAAGATACGGACGTCGCCGGCCTTGACGCCGAAGAGGATGGATTCGACGGCGCGCGAAAGGGCGTAGGCGGCCGGCAGCCCGACGGCGCAGCCGATCGCGAGGAACCGGAAGACGTCCCGCAGGAGGAGGTTCCTGACGGCGCCCGGCTCGGCTCCCAGGGCGACTCGAACCCCGATCTCCTGCCGTCGCTCCGCGACCGAGTAGGCCAGCACTCCGTAGATGCCGATGGCCGCGAGCAGGGCCGCCAGGATCCCGAAGGCGGCGGAGAGGAGCGTGACCACCCTCTGCGTCGCGAGCGAATTGCGGACCTGCTCGGAGAGAGTCCGGACGTCGAAGACCGGCAGGCGCGGATCCAGCCGACCGACCGCCGCGCGCAGGCTGCCCGCGAGGGCCGCGGGCTCGAGGTCCGAGCGGACGTAGAAGGTGAGCTGGCCGATCTCCTGGTCCTGGACGTAGGGGATGTACGCGTAGGGGCGGTTCGGCTCCGAGACCTCGGTGTTCTTGCTGTCGCGGACGACGCCGACGATCTCGAGCCAGGGCCTCTCGTTCTCGCGGTGCCCGAATTTCAGGCGCATTCCGATCGGATTGCGGTCCGGTGAGAAGCGCCGGACGAAGCTCTCGTTGACGACCGCGACCTTCGGGGCGCCGGCGTCGTCCCGCCAGGAGATCTCGCGTCCGGAGAGGAGCGGGATCCCGAGAGTCGAGAAGTAGTCGGGGCCGATCCCGTTGGTCAGCGCGCGGCTCGGCTCGTTCGGGTTGGGGTCGGTCCCCTCGATCGTGATCGTCGAGCCGCTGTCGTTTCCCGACAGCGTCGCGAGCTCGGCAGCGGTGACCGAGCGGACCCCGGGCAGAACGGCGATCGCTTCCGTCAGCGAGCGGGCGAGCGCGGTCGTGCGGGCGGGCGGGTAGCCGTTCAACTCCGGCGCAATGGAGAATCCGAGGACGTGGTCGGGCTTCAATCCGAGGTCCACCGTGGCCAGCTTCTTCAGGCTCCCGACGAAGAGACCGGCCGCGATCAGCAGGACTAGCGTCAGCGCGACCTGGGCGGTGACGAGCCACTGCCGGAAGCGCAGGACCTCCCTCCCGGTCGAAGCCGAGCCGCGGCCCGTGCCGCGCATCGTCCGCGCCGGATCGAGGCGCGCCGCCCGGATCGCGGGGGAGATCCCGAAGAAGAGCCCGGAGAGGAGCGACAGGAGCCCGGCGAAGCCGAAGACCCGAGGGTCGATCTGGGCGGCCACCTGGCGCAGCTCCGCGTCGGCCGGGAACGCTCCGACGAGCGAGTTCAGGATCCAGGCGGCGACGGCGAGGCCGAGGACGCCTCCGGCCGCGGCGAACAGCAGGCATTCCAGGATCGACTGCCGCAGCAGCTGCGCGCGGCTCGCTCCGATCGCGAGGCGGATCCCGTACTCGCGCTGCCGGGCGACGCCGCGCGCGGCGAGCAGGCCGGCCAGGTTCGAGCAGGCGATCAGGAGCACGAGCGCGACGAGCGCCATGAGCGACACGAGCGGGCGGCCGACGCTCTTCTGGAGCACGAGGCGGCCGTGCCCGCCGGGCAGCAGGAGGATCTTCTTCGCGAGGAACTCCTTCAACCTCGCGTCCTTCATGATCATCAGCGGAGCGATGTCGCGCAGGAGCGGCGTGTAGGCGGCCTGGAGGACGACCTGCGCCCGGTCGCGCGAGACGCCCGGCTTCAACCTCCCGACGATCTGGAGCCAGTAGTCCTTGGGATCCTCGAGCCCGTTCCAGGTCGGCGTCATCTGCGCCTTCATCATCATCGGCACGAAGACGTCGGCCGGGCGGCCCGGCTGGATGCCGGAGAAGCCGGCGCGCGCGACGCCCACCACGGTCATCGAATGGCCGTTGACCGTGACGCTCTTGTTCAGGACGGCGGGGTTGCCGCCGAACCTCCGAGTCCAGTAGCCGTGCGACAGCACCGCGACGGGATGGCCTCCGGGAACACGGTCGTCCTCGGGGGTCAGGGTCCGTCCGAGGGCCGGGGCGACGCCGAGGAGCGGAAAGTAGGTTCCCGAGACGAGCTCTCCCCTCGCCCGGTCCGTCTCGTTGGACGTCGCGACGCTGACGTCGAACGGATACTCGGCGAGCATCCCCATGAGGACCGAGCCGCTCTTCTCGCGCAGGTTTCGGTACATCGGGTAGGAGAAGGACGTCGTCACGTCGCCGTCGCTCCACATGTGCCCCTGGACCGGGCCGGGAGAGGAGAACAGGACGAGCTCGCGGGGCGCCCGGACGGGAAGGAGGTCCAGGAGC
This sequence comes from Thermoanaerobaculia bacterium, assembly GCA_035259605.1. Taxonomy (GTDB): domain Bacteria; phylum Acidobacteriota; class Thermoanaerobaculia; order UBA5066; family Gp7-AA6; genus JAWOLE01. The sequence goes on along the minus strand of DATFWF010000103.1, from coordinate 11,189 downwards.
ACGCGCTCGACGAGCGCGAAGATCGCCGAGTTGGCGCCGACCCCCAGCGCGAGGGTGACGACCGCCACGAAGGAGAAGGCGGGGCTCTTGCGGAGGGTCCGCAGCGCGTAGCGAAGGTCCTGGAAGAGCGTCGTCATCGAAAAACCCTTTCCACGGTCCTACGTTCTTCAGTCACTCGGAACGCAGGGCCGAGATCGGGTCGGTTCGCGACGCGCGAAGCGCCGGAAGCCCGCTCGCGGCGAGCGTCACCGCGAGGAGCAGCAGGACGACCGCAGACAGCACGATCGGATCCGCAGGCCCGACCTCGAAGAGGAGCCCGGCGGCGAGACGCCCTCCGGCAGCCGCGCCGGCGAGGCCCAGCAGCGTGCCGGCGACGCCGAGGCGGAAGCCCTGCGTGAGGACCAGCCTGCCGATGTCCGCCGGCCGCGCGCCGAGCGCGATCCGGATGGCGAGCTCCCGCATCCTCTGCGCGGCGACGTAGGCGACGAGGCCGAAGAGGCCGAGGGCGGCCAGGCCCAGCGCCGCGCCCGCGAAGATCGAGGCGAGGAGCGTCGAAAAGCGTCGAGTCGCGGAGCGCTCGGCCATCAACGCGTCCATCGTCGCGACGTCGAAGACCGGCACGTCCGGGTCGAGGGAGCGGACCTGCGCCGAAAGCGGCGCGGCGAGGCTCCCTGAAGAGGAGGAGCCGCGCACGATCAGGGACATCCACCTCCACGGGTACTGGCGGTGGGACATGTAGATCTGCCCCTGCGACTCGGCGTCGAGGCCGTAGTGCTTGACGTGGCCGACGACGCCCACGACGGTGGCGAAGCCGTCGCGCGCCGGCAGCTTGATGCGGGCGCCGATGGCCGACTTGCCGAGAGAGAGAGTCCGGGCGAAGCGCTCGTCCACGACCGCGACGAGCGGCGTGTCGTAGCGGTCGGATTCCTGGAGGAGGCGGCCCGATTTCAGCAGGATACCCAGGACGGCGAAGTACGCGGGGCTGACGATGTAGCGGTCGCCCTCGGGGTTGTCCGCGGCGTTGACGGCGGGGCGGCCCTCGACCGCGACCGAGATCCGGTCCCAGTTGCCGGAGAAGGGGAGCTGGCTCGAGACCGCCGCCCCTTCGACCCCCGGAAGCGCCGCGGCGCGGGACGCCAGCTCCTCGTAGAAGAGGGGTTGCCGCGGCTTGGGATACCGCGTCTCGGGGATGTTGACCGAGAGGGTCCAGAGGTTCTCGGGCCGGATGCCCGGCTCGACTCTCTGCGCGCGCTCGAAGCTCCGCGCGAGGAGGCCCGCGAGCGCCGCCAGCGTCAGCGCCAGCGCGAGCTGCGCCACCGCGAGCCCGTTGCGCAGCCGGTTGCCCGCGGCGCCGCGGCCGGACCGTCCCGTCTCCTTCAGGCTCGCCTGGAGGCCCTCGGCGGAGACGGCGGCGACGGGGAGGAGGCCCGCCAGCAGAGACGCCGTGATGCTCGCCGCGAGAGCGAAGAGAAGGACGCGCGTGTCGGTGTGGACGCCCGAGGCCCGCACCGATGCGGGCGCCAGGGCGAGCAGGAGCTGGGTCCCCCACGGAGCGAGGAGCAGCCCGGCCCCGCCGCCGACCGCCGCCAGGGCGAGGCTCTCCGTCAGGAGCATGCGGGCCAGGCGCGACCGCGAGGCTCCGAGGGCGACGCGCACCGCGAACTCCGGGGAGCGGGCGACTCCGCGGGCGACCAGGAGGTTGCCCAGGTTCGCGCACGCGATCAGCAGGAGCAGGCCCGCGGCCCCCGCCAGGAGCAGGAGCGGCGCGCGCGTGTCGGCCGTCATCGCGCGGCGAAGCGGAAGAAGAAAGGCGGCCAGCTTCCCGTTCTCCTTCGGGAACGCCGCCTCGAGGCGGGCTGAGATCGTCTTCATCTCCGCCCGCGCCTGCGAGAGGCTGACTCCCGGCGCGAGCTTCCCCATCGCCCGCAGGTATCGGGCGCTGCGGCTGTCGCGCGGATCGGGGGAGTTGTTCGCCCAAAGCTCGACGTCGATCTCCGCCGGGGCGGCCCGGAATCCCGAAGGCAGCACTCCGATCACAGTGAAGGCCTGGCCGTTCAACGTGATCGTGCGGCCGATCGCCGCGCGATCCGCGCCGAGGCGCCGCTGCCAGAAGCCGTGGCTCACGACAGCGACGTTGGCGGCGTTGGCCAGGTTGTCCTCCGGCATCATCGCCCGGCCAAGCTGCGGCTTCACGCCCAGGATGTCGAAGGCTTCGGCGGTGACGAAGGCGGCGCGCAGCCGCTCGGCTTCGCCAAGGCCGGTCAGTGCCGGGCGCCATCCGTTGAAGATCGTCATCGCCTCGAAGCTCCGGCTCTGCGCCTTCCAGTCGAGGAAGTTCTCGTAGGAGGTCCCGCCGGCGCGGCGAGCGTCCTCGTTGGAAGCGAGCTCGCCGATCGTGACGATGCGGTCCGAGCCCGGATAGGGAAGCGGGCGCAGGAGGACCGCGTCCACGACGGAAAAGATCGCCGTGTTCGCCCCGATGCCGAGCGCCAGCATCGAGACGGCCACGAGGGTGAAGCCCGGGCTCTTCGCGAGCATCCGGGCGGCGTGGCGCAGGTCCTGGAGAAGGATGGTCACCGGATTACCTCACTCGCTCCGAAGAGCGCGGACGGGATCGATGCGGAGCGCGTGGCGCAGGTCGCGGAGGACTCCCATCCTCACTCCTGGCGCAGCGCCACCGTGGGGTCCACGCCCGCGGCCCGGCGTGCCGGCACGTAGCAGGCGGCGAGCGCGACGATTCCGAGGAGGGCGGTGATGCCCGCGTACGTCGCCGGATCGGTTCCCTTCACGCCGAAAAGGATCGGGGTCAGGCTCCGCGCGAGCGCGAGCGACGCCGCAATCCCCACGGCAAGCCCGACGCCCACGAGCGACATCCCGTTTCGGATGATCATTCCCAGGATCGTCCCGGGCCCGGCGCCGAGCGCCATGCGAAGGCCGATCTCCGGGACCCGCCGCGACACCGTGTAGGCGAGGACGCTGTATGTCCCGACGGTCGTCAGGACGAGCGCGAGCGCCCCGAAGGCCGCGAGCAGGAAGGCCCCGACCCGAGCGAGGAAGAGCGCCCCCTCGATCTGCTGAGTCAGGGGGCGGACATTGAAGATCGGGAGGCCCGGGTCCAGGTTGACGACCTCCTGGCGAAGCTGCGGGAGCACGGTCGACGGCTCGCCCACGGTTGCGACGAGGAGGTTCATCGCCGGCGTGTAGTTCTGCCGCGCCGCCTGGTACACGAACGGGATCGGCTGCTCGCCGAGCGTGACGTACTTGCTGTCGCGGGCGACGCCGACCACCCGGATCGGCGGCGTGAACTCGCCGTCTTTGCCGGGAAGCGGAAACCGAAAGGACTGGCCGATCGGCTCCCGGCCGGGCCAGAAACGTTTGGCCATCGTCTGGTTGATGATCGCGGCGGGCGGCGAGGTCTCGGTGTCCTCGAGGCCGAATGCGCGGCCGGAGGCGATCGGGATCTCCAGCGTCCGGAAGTAGTCGGCCCCGACCGTGGCGACGTTGACCAGGACCCCGCGCTCCTTCTCGGACGGGACTTCCCCCTCGATGATGACGGTGCGCTGAAAGCCGAAGGCGAGCGGCGCGCGCGAGGCGATGTCGGCGGATTTCACGCCGGGAAGCGCCGCGACCCGGCTGACCAGCTGCTTGTAGAACTGGGCGCCGCGCTCCGCGTCGTAGCCCTGGAGCGACACGTCGAGGTTCAGGGCGAGGACCTTCTCGGCCCGGAAGCCTGGATCGATGGCCGTCGCCTCGCGAAGACTCCTCAGCAGCAGTCCCGTCCCGGCGAGCGCGATCGTGGCGAGCGCGACCTCCGCGATGACGAGAGTTCTGCGCATTCCTCCGCGCGCCCCGACGCCGCTCTGGCGGCCGCCCTCGTTCAGCCTCCCGAGGACATCCGGGTTGGACGCCTGGAGCGCGGGGAAGAGGCCGAACAGGATCCCCGTCGCCGCCGCGACCACCACCGTGAAGAGCAGGACCCGCCAGTCGATTCGGGCGCCGAGGGCGAAGGGGAAGGGCCCGGGAGGCTGGAGAGTCATCAGCAGCTTCGTCAGCCACGAGGCGAGCAGGATGCCCGCGGCAGCCCCGACCGCGGCGAGGAGGAAGCTCTCGGCCATCAGCTGTCGAAGCAGCCGGTTGCGGGTGGCGCCGATCGCGATCCTCACGGCGATCTCCTTGCGGCGCGAGGAAGCCCGGGCGAGAAGCAGGTTGGCGACGTTGGCCGTCGCGATCAGGAGGATCACGCCAACGGCCACGAGCAGCAGCGCCGCGATCCGCGGCAGCGGGTTCTGGGCTGCGCCGAGCGGGTTGGCGCGGGCATCGGACATTGTCTGGAGGGCGACGCTCCTGCCGCGGTTGGCGTCCGGGTACTCCTTCTCCAGCGCCGCGGCCAGGTTCTTCAGCGCCGCCTCGGCCTGCAGCTTCGTGACGCCCGGCTTCAGGCGGGCGATCGGAGCCAGCCACAGGCCGCGCCGCTTCTCGGTCATGAAGGAGACGGCGGGCTGGATGTGAAGCCGCATGCCGTAGGGGACCCAGAGGTCCGGAACGAACCCGGGGAAGGTGCCGTTGAACGTCTCGGGGAGGACGCCGACGATCGTGTAGTCCATGCGGTTGACGGTCAGCCGCCTGCCGGCGATCGACCGGTCCGCCGCGAAGCGGCGCTTCCAGTAGCCGTTGGAGAGGACGACGACCGGGTTCTTCCCGATCGGCTCGTCCTGGTCGGCGCGAAAGCCGGCGCCGAGGATCGGGCGGACGCCGACGACGTCGAAGTAGTTGCCGGTGGCGATCAGGACCGGGACGCGGTTGGTCTCCTTCTCGACCGTGACGTCCACGGCGGCGAACCCCACGGCCGCCACGCCGGTGAAGACGTCGGTCTTGTCGCGGAAATCCTCGAAGTTCAGCCGCGAGACCGGCAGGAATCCGGCGTTCTTCTGGTCCGTCGTGTTGATCGTGACCAGGCGGCCCGGGTCCTCGACGGGGAAGGGCCTCCAGAAGAACGCGTCCACGACCGAGAAGATCGCCGCGTTGGCCCCGATCCCCAGCGCGAGCGACAGGACGGCGAAAATCGTGACGGAGGGAGTTTTCACGAGTGTGCGGAAGGCGAAGCGGATGTCCTGCAGCAGCACGCTCATGGAAACCTCCTCATTGTTTCTTCACTCCGCCCGCAGGGCGGTCATGGGGTCCACCCGCGACGCGCGAAAGGCGGGCACCGCGGACGCCGCGGCCGCCACCGCCAGGAGGAAGAGGGCCGCCGCTCCAAGGATCGGCGGATCGAAAGGCCGGACGTCGAAGAGGAGCCCCGCGAGAAGCCGTCCGGCGGCGATCGAAGCGAGCAGGCCGACCGCGATGCCCAGGGCCGAGGTCGCGAGTCCTTCGCGGGAGACCATCAGGACGACGTCTCGCGTGCTCGCGCCCATGGCCATTCGGACTCCGATCTCCCGCGTGCGGCGGGCGATGCCGTACGACAGGACCGCGTAGAGCCCGGAGCCGGCCATCAGGATGGCCAGCGCCGCGAAGATGCCGAGCAACGAGGCATAGAAGCGCGGTCGCGAGACGCTCTGCGAGACCGCGTCGGTCAGGGGCTCGATGCTCGAGATCGTCTGGTCCGGATCGAGCGCCCGGATCGCCGCGCGCGCCGGCGCGGCCAGGGCGCGCGGGTCGCCCGCGGTGCGGAGGAAGACCCTCAGGGAAGACCTCGGGAAGTGCGATACCGGCCCGTAAACCGCCGTGCCGGGCGTAGAGAGAAGGCCTTCATGGCGGACGTCGCCCGCCACGCCGATGACCTCGTAGCGGATCTTCCCAATGATGATTGCCTTGCCGACCGGGTCCTCGCCCGGCCAGATCTGGCGTGCCATGGCCTGGTTGACGAGAAGCACCGCGGCTCCGGTGGAGAGGTCCTGTTCCGTGAAGCCGCGGCCGCGCAGGAGCGGGATGCCGAGCGCGGCGAAATACCCCGGCGTGACGATGATCGTGCCGGAGGCCGGCTGGATGAAACGCGTCGGATCGGCGTCACCGGGGAGGCGAAACTTGTAGGCCTCGCCCCCGCCGGAGAGCGGCATCGTCTTGCTGCCTCCCGCGGCGATCACGCCTGGCAGCGCCCGCAGCCGGCGCAGGATCTCCGAGCGGTAGGCAGACTCCTTCTCGAGCTCCGAGTACTTCCACGCGGGGATGCTGAGCGACACCGCGAGGACCCTCTGCGGGGAGACCCCCGACGGGACGTGGATCAGCTTCCAGAAGCTCTTGCCGAGGAGGCCCGCCCCCGCCAGCAGCATCGCGGCGAGGACCGTCTCAGCCACCACAAGCGAGCGGCGCACGTCCGAGCGCGAGCCGCTCGCCCCGCGGCCTCCCCATTCCAACGCCGACGCGATTGCCGTATCGAGCGACCGACGCGCCGGAAGGATCCCGAAGAGGATGCCTGTGACAACGGACAGGGCGGCGGCGAAGGCGGTCACGGCCGCGTCGGGACGGATCTCGTCGGCTCGCGGGATCCGGCCCGCGGTCAGCGCGAGGAGCCCCTCCACTCCCCAGTACGCCGCGGCGAGGCCGGCCGCGCCGCCCAGGAGCGCGAGCAGGACGCTCTCGGTTAAGAGCTGCCGCAGGAGCCGCGAGGGCTTCGCCCCCAGCGCCGTCCGGATGGCGATCTCGCGCCCGCGCGCCGCCGATCTCGCGAGGAGAAGGTTGGCGACGTTGGCGCAGGCGATGAGCAGCACCAGGCCGACCGCGCCGAGCAGCACGAGAAGCGGCGTGCGCACCTCTCCGACGAGCGATTTCTCCAGGGGGACGACCAGGGCCTGACCGAAGCCGCGGTTGCTGTCGGGGTACTCCCGCTCCAGCCTCGCGAAGAGAACCCCGGCGCCGGCGCGGGCCTGCTCGATCGTGGCGCCCGGCTTCAGCCGCGCCACCACCTCCAGCCACCGGACGTCGCGGCGGTGGGGAACGGCGTCCTCGGTCAGCTGGGAGACGGGGACCCAGAGGTCCACCTGCTGCGACGGGAACTGGAACGACGGCGGCATGACGCCGACGACCGTGAACGGGGCGCCGTTGACGGTGAGCGTGCGGCCCGAAGCGGGAGCCTCCTCGCCGAACAGTCGCGTCCAGAGGCGGCTCGAGAGGACGGCGACGGTGTCCCTCCCGGGAGTGTTCTCCTGCGCGACGAACGGTCGGCCCGCCGCGGGCACGACCCCGAGCGTCTCGAAGAACCCGGGAGAGACGAAGCACGCCTCCAGCTGCGCCGGCTCGCCCCGGCCGGTGAGGCTCAACGTAGTGTGGCCCGCCACGAACTGGAACGACGACACGGTCGAGAGGGCCGGCTTCTCGCGCTCGAGGTCCTCGAAGTCCTGCGGCGAGAACGTCCCCGGCAGCCTTCCGCCCTCCGGGCGAACGTGGCCGACGCGGACGATCCGGTCGGGATCCCGGTATGGAAGCGACTTGACGAGGACGCCGTGGACGACCGAGAAGATCGCAGTGTTGGCGCCGATGCCGAGCGCGAGGGTCGCGACGACGGTCAGCGTGAAGCCGGGGGCCTTCGCGAAGGAGCGCAGAGCGTAGCGGATGTCCTGGAAGAGAGAGTTCATCATTCGCTCCGGAGCGCCGACATGGGATCGACGCGGGTCGCGCGGCGGGCGGGCAGCCCGCTCGCGAGAAGGGTCGCCGCGAGGAGGACCGCGGCCATGGCCGCATAGGTGACGGGGTCGATCGCGCTGATCCCGAAGAGAAGGTTCTCCAGGAAGGCGCGCGAGAGGACGGCGGCGGCGGCCGCGCCGAGGACGATCCCGGCGGCGCCGAGCAGCAGGGCCTGCCGCAGCACGAGCCGGACGACGTCGCCGCGGCGCGCGCCGAGGGCCATTCGAACGCCGAACTCGCGGGCGCGCCTGGACACGGCCTGGGAGAGCACCCCGTAGACGCCGATCGCCGCGAGCGCCAGAGCGAGGGCGGCGAAGAGGGCGATGACGAGGTTGCGCCGGGCGGGAGAAGCGGTCGAGGCTTCGAGCGCCTGTTCCATGCTGGCGATGTCGGTGACCGGAAGGGCAGGATCCAACGCCCGGACGGCGGCCCTGGCCGAGGGGATCATCCTGAGTGGGTCACCCTGCGTGCGGATCACGACGGAGCTCCACCGTTTCCATTTCGCGCCGACCTGGGCGTAGGTCGTGTAGAGGGCCGGCCCGTCTTCCTCCGCGAGGCCGAGGTCCCGCGTCGCCCGCGCGACGCCGACGATCGTCATCCACGCGTTCTCGTCCCTGGCCCAGCGGACGCGAATCCCGATCGGATCACGCCCCGCGACGAGCTGCCGGACGAAGGCCTCGTTGGCGACGGCGACGAGCGGCGAGCCGTCGCGGTCTTCCTCGCTGAGTCCCCGGCCGCGAAGGATCGGGATCCCCATCGTGCGGAAGTACCCGGCAGACACCGTGCGGGTGTACGCCGAGGGCTCCGAGCCCTTCGGGTAGACCCTTCCGCCCTCGACGACGACGTTGTGATCGAGAGGCGGCCCGACGACGGGCAGCTCGCTGATCAGCGCGGCGTTCCGAACGCCCGGCAGCGTCGGGAGCCTCTCGAGCAGCGCGTTGAAGAAGCGGGTCCGCATCTCGATCTGCTCGTAGCGGTTCTCGGGAAGATCGAGGCGGAAGGTCAGGAGGTGGTCCGCGGCGAATCCGGGATCCGCGGCCGAGAGGCGCGACAGGCTCTTGAACAGGAGGCCGGAGCCGTTCAAGAGGATCAGCGCGACCGAGATCTCCCACACGACGAGGACGCGGGCGATCCGGGAATCCCGCGTGCCCGCCGTCCCCCGCGAGCCGAGGCTCTCGGCGGCCGCCGGCCGTGTCAGCGCCAGGGCGGGCAGAAGCCCGAAGAGAATCCCGGTCGCGGCGGAGACCGCCAGGGCGAAGAGGAAGACGCCGGAGTCCAGCCGCACCTGCTCGGCCAGCCGCGCCGACACCGGCGGCAGCTTCGCCGCGAGGCCCTGCGCCCAGGCCGCGACGACGACCCCCGCGGCGCCGCCCAGAAGAGACAGGAGGAGGCTCTCCGTCACCAGGAGGCGGATGAGCCGCCCGCGACCCGCGCCGAGCGCCGAGCGGATCGCGATCTCGCGGGACCGGCGGGCCGAGCGCGAGAGCAGGAGGTTGGCGAAGTTGGCGCACGCGATGAGCAACACGACGATGACGGAAGCGAAGAGCAGGAAGAGCGTCGGCCGCGCGCCCGCGACCACGCGCTCCTGCAGAGAAACCAGGCCGAACTCCTGGTCGCCGTCGTCCTCGGCGTGGATCTTCTTCAGCTCCCGGCCAATCCCGGAGAGCTCCTCCCGCGCGGCAGCGAGCGAGGCGCCGGGCGCGAGCCGGGCGAAGGCGCGCAGCGCGTGCACCCCGCGCGCTTGCGCCGCGCCGCGGTCGAACACCCGGAACGGGAGCCACATGTCGGCCGGGACCCGCGGCACCTCGAAGGAGGCCGGCATCACCCCGACGACGGTCGCGGGTTTTCCTCCGATCGTCAGCGCGCGGCCGACCACGCCGGGGTCTCCCGCGAGCTTCGACTTCCAGAAGTCGTGCCCTACGAGGACGACCCGCTCGGCCCCCGGCACATCGTCGGAGGGGAGGATGGTCCGGCCGAGCTCCGCGGCCGTCCCGAGGGCCGTGAAGACCTGCCCGGTGACGATCGCCGCTCTGGCCTTCTCGGTTTCGGAGCCGTTCAACCAGTCGAACGGCCAGTTCTGCGCTCCCGCGAGGTAGGAGAAGGTCCGGCTCCGCGCGGCGATGTCCTCCACGTCGGGGCCCGACTGGTTGGTCGTGAACGCGACGAGCTTCTCGGAGTCGGGATAGGGAAGGGGCCGGATCAGGATCGCCCGCACGACCGAGAACATCGTCGTGTTCGCTCCGATCCCCAGGGCGAGCGTCAGGACCGCGACCGCCGCGAAACCCGGGCTCTTGCCGAGGTTGCGGGCGCAGTAGCGGAGGTCCTGGAGGAGCGCACTCATGGCTGCGAGGTCACCGCCGCGCCGATGCGGTCCGCGACCTTCTCCTCGCCCGCGATCCACCCGTCGAAGAGTCGAACGATGCGCTGCCCGTACCGCGCGTTCTCCTCGGAGTGGGTGACCTGGACGATGGTCATCCCTTCCTCGTTCAACTTCTGGAAGAGGCGCATGATCTCGCGCCCCTGGTCGGAGTGCAGGTTCCCCGTCGGCTCATCGGCGAGGAGGAGCTTCGGGTGCGCGATCAGCGCCCGCGCGACGCCGACCAACTGCTGCTGCCCGCCGGAGAGCTGGCTGGGGTAGAGGTCCTTCTTCCCGACGATCTGGAAGCGGTCGAGCGTGTCGGCGACGGCGGCGGCCCGCTCCGAGCCGCGGACGTTCCTGTAGGAGAGCGGGATGTCGAGGTTCTCGGCGACGGTCAGGTTGTCGAGCAGGTGGTACTGCTGGAAGACGAAGCCGACGTATTTCTTGTTGAGCTCGATCCGCTCCTTCGGCTTCAAGCGGTCCACCTGGTGGTCGAGCAGCCTGTACTGCCCGTTCCACGAGTGGTCGAGCATCCCGAGGATCGAGAGCAGCGTGGACTTGCCCGCTCCCGAGGGCCCCATGATCGTGACGAACTCCCCCTCCCCGATCGTCAGGTTGACCCGCCGCAGCACGAACGTCTGCCCGGCCCGCGTGTCGAAGGACTTTTCGATGTTCTTCAGATCGATCATCGGTTTCACCTCGCTCTCGGAAACATCCGTCACTCCGCTCGGAGCGCGTTGATCGGGTTCACCCGCGCGGCGCGCCGGGCGGGCAGGTAGGAAGAGGCCAGCGCGGTCGCTCCGAGGATCAGCGCGACCGAGGCATACGTGGCGGGATCCGCCGGGCCGACTCCGAAGAGAAGGCTCGAAAGGGCCCGGCTGGCGGCGAACGCCCCCGCGAGCCCGATGGCGATTCCGGCGGCCGTCAGGCGGAGTCCCTGGCCGAGCACCTCCCGCACGACTCGCCCGGGCTCGGCCCCCAGCGCCATGCGGATTCCGATCTCGGCGGTGCGCTGGCGCACGGCGCTCCAGACGACCCCGTAGATCCCGACCGCCGCCAGGAGCGCCGCGACCGCCGCGAACGCCTCGAGAAGCATCGTGAGGAGCCGCGGGGCGAGGACGGAAGCCGCCACGCGCGACTCCATCGTCGCGAAGCCGGCGATGGGCTGGTCCCTGTCGACCTCGCCGATCTGCCCGCGGATCGCTCCCGC
>DATFWF010000102.1:0-3146 GCA_035259605.1 Thermoanaerobaculia bacterium | reverse complement strand
CGCCCGCTCGACCGGAGCCCTCGCGTAGTCGGTCGCCTTCTTCAAGGAGGCGAGGGCCTCCTCGATCTTGCCCTCGCACAGGAGCGTGTCGGACTCCACGAGCGCAGCCCATTGCGAGCCCCCGTCCAGGCGCGTGAATTCGTGGGCCCTCGCGAAATTCCCGAGCTCGGTGAACGTCAACGTGCAGGAGCGCCATGCCGGGTCCTTCGGATCGCTCGCCATGGCCGCGTCGCATTCCCGGGCGGATTCCTCGAGCCTCCCCATGTATCGCAGGATGTAGGACCGCGCGAAGCGCGCGCGGGCGCTGTCGGGCCTGGCGCGAAGCATTCTGTCGGACTCCTCGAGCGCTCCGGCCAGGTCGCCGCCCTCGGCCCTCATCAGGACGAGGTTGCTCGCCGCGTCCGTGAAGTTCGGGTCGATCTGGAGCGCTTTCTCGTGCGCCGCGCGGGCACGCTCGAGGGCCGCGGACCCGCCCTGGGCGTACGTGCCGTCGTAGTAGTACCGCTTTCCGAGCGCGTTCCAGGCCGGGGCGAAGCTCGGATCGAGGGCCGCGGCGCGCTCGAGCATCGCGAGCGCTTCCTTGTTGGGGAGCGGGTCGCGTGAGATGGCCGAGGCCCGCAGATAGAGATCGTAGGCCTCCGGGTTCCTGGGCGCGGAGGCTTCTCCCTTCGGGGCGGAGGCCGCGAGGAGGGGAATGAATCCCTGGCGAAGGCGCGCCGTGATCTGCTCTCGCAGGGCGATCAGGTCCTTCCCGGCGGAGTCGAGCGTGTCGCGCCAGAGGAGGCGGTTCGACTCGGTGTCGGTGACTTCCAGCGTCACCTGGAGACGGTCGCCCTGGCGGAGGAAGTGGCCGGTGAAGACCTCATTGACGGCGAGCTCCTTTCCGGCGGCCTGGGGATCGACGTCCGTCGCGGCGTACTTGCGTGTCGCGGCGAACGGACGGATCGCGAGCGAGGGAATGAAGGAAAGAGTCGTCGCGATCTCGTCGGGGAGCGCGACCTTCAGGTAATCGAGCGAAGTGTCCGAACCCAGGTTCTGGAAGGGGAGGATCGCGAGCGTCGTCTGCCCCTTTGCCGAGCGCGGAGACGGCCTGCGGTGCGTGGCCCACCAGGCGATTCCGGCGGCGGCCAGCAGCGCTGCCGCGATGCCGACCGCCAACGCCGTCCGGTTCTTTCGCGGGGCCGCGGCGGCCGCCGGCGCCGGGATCGGGGCAACCGCGACCGCGGCGCTCCTTCCGGACGCCGTGTCGCGGAGGACGCGTTTCAAATCCGAGCGGATCTCCGCGGCGCTCTGGTAGCGCAGGTCGCGGTCCTTCTCGAGCGCCTTGTTGACGATCCGCTCGAGGTCTTCCGGCAGCTCCGGGTTCAAGCGCACCGGCGGCGTCGGCGCGCGGTTCAGGATCGCGTCGAAGATGACCGCCGAGGTCGAGCCGGAGAAGGGCTGCCGTCCCGTCCCCATCTCGTAGAGCACCGCGCCGAAAGAGAAGAGGTCCGTTCGCGCGTCGAGAGTCTCGCCCTTGGCCTGCTCGGGCGACATGTACGCGACCGTGCCCATCGCGGTGCCGGGGCTCGTCAGGTTCGGCGCGGCGAATTCGGTCGCGATGCCGGAGGCGCCCGGAGCGGCCGGTTCGGGCGGCGCGTCCACCTTCGCCAGGCCGAAGTCCATCAGCTTGATCTGGCCGCGCTTCGTCACGAAGATGTTGCCCGGCTTGATGTCGCGGTGGACAATCCCGTGCCCGTGCGCGGCCTCGAGCGCGTCGGCGATCTGGGTGCCGAAGTCGAGGAGATCGTCGGTTTTCAGGGCCGCCGGCGCGAGGCGGTCCTTCAGTGTCTCCCCTTCGAGCAGCTCCATGACGATGAAGGCCTTCCCGTCGGCCTCGTCGATGTCGTGGATCGTGCAGATGTGCGGGTGCTCCAGCGCCGAGGCCGCCCGCGCCTCCCGCTTGAACCGCTCCAGCGCCTGAGGGTCCCTCGCGAACTCCTCGGGCAGGAACTTCAGCGCGACCTGCCGCCCCAGCCGCGTGTCCTCGGCCCGGTAGACGACCCCCATCCCGCCTCCGCCGAGCTTCTCGACGATGCGGTACCGGGAAATCGTCTGGCCGATCATCGAGGGGCTTACCTGCGCTCGCGCAGCAGGTTGGTCCAGTTCTGGATGAGCGTGACCGGGAGCGAGACTTCCTCGCCGACCGGCACCGCGACGAGGAAGCGCTGGCCGTCGGCCGAGACGTCGAAGTGCCGGTCCGGATCGTTCTTCTGGCGCATCGCGAAGAGCGGCGCGGGGCTCCCGGGTTCGAAGGTCGCGCCCGTCTGAACCGGCACGGCCATCAGCCGCTGGTCGGCGGCGAGGTAGAAGAGCTCCTTCCCGTCGCGGCGCCAGACCGGCATCCCTCCGCCGCCCGTCGAGATCTGGTACTTCCCGCCGGGGCCCGGAAACGGCTGCACGTACACCTCGTAGCGGCCCGACTCGTTGGAGGAGTACGCGACCCAGCGGCCGTCGGGGGAGAACTCCCCTTCGAGCTCGTCGAAGTCGGTCTTGAGGAAATCGCTCATTTTCCGGTCGGCGAGCGAGTAGAGCTCCAGGTCCCACTTCGTCTTCGGGTTCAAAACGCTGCAGATCAGCCAGCGGCCGTCGGGCGACATGCTCGTGGGCCCCTTCAGGCTGCCGGAGGAGAAGATGCGCTCGTCGGCGGCGGTGCCCGACGAAACCTTGGTGTAGATGTCTCCTCCACCGCTCCTCAGGGACATGAAGTAGATCCGGCTGTCGTCCACGGACCACAGGCCGTAATTGTCGTCGGCGGGATCGAACGTCATCCGCGCCCGGACGTGGCGGGAGAGGTCCTCGATCCAGAGGTCTCCGGGATCTCCGACGGTCGCGAGGACGCGCTTTCCGTCGTGGGAGAGCCGCGGGTACCAGAGGTTGCCCTGCGTGCCGACCGTCTCCAGTTTCTTTCCCGCCCGGTCGAACCAGGTCATCTGCTCCTGACTCTCGGTGCCGCCCGATTCCTGGTAAGCCAGCAGCCCGTTGTCCGAGGCGGTGAAAACCGCCGTGAAAAAGCCGGGGTCATCCTGGATGTTCTCCACGATCGGGATGGGCTCCCCCGAGAGGGTCCCGTTCGCGGCGTCGAGGCGCTGCGCCATGAGCGTCTT
>DATFWF010000101.1:0-14195 GCA_035259605.1 Thermoanaerobaculia bacterium | reverse complement strand
GTCGAGCGGGAAATCGAGGAGATGGTTCACCGCGAGACGCGGGCCTGGGACCGCAAGGAGGCCGGCGCGCTCGTCTCGATCTTTCACCCCGACATGGTCTGGCCCTGGCCGCCGGACGCCGCCTCGCACGACCCGGCCCTCTGGGTCATGGGAATGGGAAGGTTCGACGCTGAGCGCTGGCGGCGCTCCTGGCAGGAGCTCTTCGACACCCACGAGCTCGTCCACAACCGGCGGCGGATCGAGAAGATTGTCGTGTCGCGCGAGGGAGACGGCGCCTTCGCCGTCGTGGACGTGGACACGCTCTGGCGCGACGCCGCGACCGGAAAGGACTTTCCCTGGAAAGGCCGCGCCTGCAAGATCTACTCGAAGACCGGCGGTGAATGGAAGCTCATCGCGCACACCGGCCTCCTCGACTACGCGTGAGCCGCCGTCTCGCGTTGGGGTACAGTTCGGCGACTTGATCCGCTGCCCATCCTGCTCCGCGGAACTGGCCGCATCGGCGCGCTTCTGCTCGTCGTGCGGCCAGGACACGAGCTCGGTCTCGCGGATGCCGACGGGGCTGGCCACTCCTTCGGAGCTCGAAGCGGCGCAGCGGCGAACGCCGTCCTCGACTCCCGTGGGGCGCCTGGCGGTCTCCGATCCCGGCCGCTCCGGCGGCTTCGAGCCGGGCGAGGTCCTCGCCGAGCGTTACCGGATCATCGGTCTCATCGGCCGCGGCGGCATGGGAGAGGTCTACCGCGCGGACGACCTGAAGCTCGGCCAGCCGGTCGCGTTGAAGTTCCTCTCCGTTCGCTTCGTCTCGGACCGCGAATTGATCGAGCGCTTCTACGCCGAGGTCCGCCACGCCCGCCAGGTCTCGCACCCCAACGTCTGCCGCGTCTACGATGTCGGCGAGATCGGCGGCCGGCGCTTCCTCTCGATGGAGTACATCGACGGCGAGGATCTCGCTTCCCTCCTGCGCCGGATCGGGCGCCTGAGCGGTGAGCGGGC
Source organism: Thermoanaerobaculia bacterium (assembly GCA_035259605.1). Lineage (GTDB taxonomy): Bacteria > Acidobacteriota > Thermoanaerobaculia > UBA5066 > Gp7-AA6 > JAWOLE01. The sequence goes on along the minus strand of DATFWF010000101.1, from coordinate 13,205 downwards.
CGTGGAGATCGCGCGCGAGATCGTCGCCGGCCTCGCCGCCGCCCACGACAAGGGCGTGCTGCACCGGGACCTGAAGCCCGGTAACGTCATGATCGACGGCCGCGGCCGCGCGCGGATCTCGGACTTCGGCCTGGCCGTCGCGGCAGGCGCGGACACCGGAGGCTCCGAGGTCGCCGGGACTCCGGCCTACATGGCGCCGGAGCAGCTGGCGGGGAAGGGCTCGTCGGTCCAGAGCGATCTCTATGCGCTCGGCCTCGTGCTCTACGAGCTCTTCACCGGCCGGAAGGCGTTCGACGCGGCCACGGTCGCCGAGTGGAGGCAGAAGCACGCGCACGAGCCGCCGACGTCTCCCTCCGCCGTGGCGAAGGACATCGATCCGGCGGTCGAGCGCGTCATCCTTCGCTGCCTGGAGAAAGAGCCGGGCCGGAGGCCGCGCTCGGCGGCGGCGGTTGCCGCGGCCCTGCCGGGCGGAGACCCGCTCGCGGCGGCGATCGCGGCCGGCGAGACGCCTTCGCCTGAGATGGTCGCGGCGGCCGGCGAGGTGGGGGCGCTCAAGCCCTCCGTGGCGCTGGGTTTCCTCGGGGCGACGCTCGCCGGGATCGCGATCGCCGCGTTTCTCTCGCCGCGCGCCTTCCTCCACGGCAGCGTCCCCCTGGAGAAGCCGCCGGATGCCCTGGTCGAACGCTCGAAGGAGATCGCCCGGAGGCTCGGCTACGCGGGGAAGCCCGCCGGTACGGCGTGGGGGATCTCGGTCAACACCGATTACCGCCGCTGGGTCGAGAAGAACGACAAGGGAAACGACCGCTGGAATGACGTCCCCACCGGGCGGCCGGCGATTCTCTATTTCTGGTACCGGCAGAGCCAGGCGCGCCTGATCCAGGAGCGTTTCCGCGGCGACGACTTCGGCTGGTGGGCCCCTTCCGAAACCGACCCGCCGGTGAACCGTAGCGGGATGATCGGCGTCGAGCTCGACACCCTCGGCCGCCTGATCCGCTTCGCAGCCGTTCCGGCGCCTTTGCCGACGTCGTCGCCGGCCGCCGGGCAGGCCGCGCCCGACTGGGCGGCGCTCTTCTCCGAGGCGGGACTGGACATGGCCGCGTTCGTGAAGACGGAGCCGCGATGGGTCCCCCCATTCTTCGCCGACACCCGGGAAGCGTGGATTGAGAGCAAGCCGAAGCGGCCCGACCGGCCGATGCGCGTCGAGGCGGCCGCGCTCGGCGGACGGCCGGTCTATTTCGAGCTCGCCGGGCCCTGGACACGGCCGCCCGGGACGGCGCTTCCCGACCCGAGCGGGGCGCAAGCAGTCGGCGAGCCGTTCGCCGTGGGGGTTCTTCTCCTCCTGATCGTCGCCGGCTGGCTCATCGCCCGGCGAAACCTGCGCCTCGGGCGGGGCGACCGGCGCGGCGCGATGCGACTCGCCGCGTTCCTCTTCTCCAGCGCCTTCATCGGCTGGGCGCTTTACGCGCACCATGTTGCGGGCGTCGCGGAGCTCCCCATCTTCCTGGCCGGAGTGGGCCTGGCGCTCTTCGGCGCCGCGCTTGCCTGGATCCTGTACATCGCGCTCGAGCCGATCCTCCGGCGGCGCTGGCCCGATTCGCTCATCGCGTGGACGCGCCTTCTTTCCGGACGCCTCACCGATCCGCTCGTGGGACGCGTCGTGCTCGCGGGAGCTCTGCTCGGCACTTTCGAAGCGATCCTGTGGGAGGCCGCGCGCATCGCCGACCAGACGCTCCAGTCGCCGCCGCCCGCCCGGCTCTTCGTCTTCCCCATGACGCTCCTGGGGCCGCGCCTCGTCGCCTCGCACCTGTTCGGGACAATCGGTGTCTCGCTGTTCAGCGCTGTGGCCAATGCGTTCCTCTTTACGCTCTTTCGCGCCGCGCTGAAGAAGGACTGGCTCGCGGCCGCCGCGTTCGTGCTCTTCTGGACGTTCGTCAACTTCCTGGCGGGCGGGCCCCTCCTCGCGGCTGCCGGAATCCTCGTCACAACCGGGTACATCGTCTTCTTCCTCCGTTTCGGCCTGCTCGTTCTGTTCGTCGAGGACTACTTCTCGCACTTTCTGCAGTTCACGCTGACAACGGATTCCTCCGCCTGGTACGCGGGGACTTCGCTCTTCCTGCTTATCGTCCTCGCCGCGATCGCCGTGTACGGCTTCCGTACGGCGACCGCGGGCCAACCGCTCCTGTCGGCGGCGCGGCTGGACGACTGACGGTGCCGCGGTGACGACGCAGGCCGGACGCGGGAATGGTCTGCCCTGGTTCCGGGCGGGGGACGCCAACGCGTTCTTCGCGCTGATGTTCGACAACGTCGCCAACCTGGTCATCCTGACGGCGATCCTGGTCGGCGCCTTCCACTTCCCGCGGGAGATCGTTCTCTACCGCATGGTCCCGGGTACGGCGGTCGGCGTGCTCGTTGGGGACCTGATCTACGCCGTGATGGCGCGGCGCCTGACGAGGCGGACCGGCCGGGAGGACGTCACGGCGATGCCGCTGGGGATCAACGCGCCGAGCGTCTTCGGAATGGCCTTCGCGGTCCTGGGGCCGGCCTACGTGGCGACCGGCGACGCCGAGCTGACGTGGAAGATGGGGATGGCGGTTACGGTCCTCCTCGGGCTCGTCAAGCTCGGGCTCTCCTTCGCGGGAAACGCCGTCCGCCGCGCGGTCCCGAGGGCCGCGCTGCTCGGCTCGATCGGAGGAGCGGGGATCGCCCTGATCGGCGTCCTGCCGATGCTGAAGGTCCTGGCCAATCCCATCGTCGGATTCGTCGCGTTCGGCGTGATCCTGGTGACGCTCCTCGGAAAGGTCCGGCTGCCCTGGGGATTGCCTGGCGCCTTCGTCTCCGTGCTGATCGCGACGGCGGTCTCCTACGCGCTGGAAGCGGCCGGTGTTCGAGGGCTCTACGCCGCCGCCGCGCCCGGGGCAGCCGGCGGACTCCACTTCGCCTTCCCATGGCCGGGCGTGGCGTTCCTGGGCGGGCTGTCGCTGGCGTGGGGATACCTGCCGATCGCTCTCCCCTTCTCGGTGGCGACGATCGTGGGCGGGACCGACAACACCGAGAGCGCCGCGGCCGCCGGCGACGAGTACGACACCCGCGCGATCCTCGCGACCGAGGCCGTGGCCACGCTCGCCGCCGGCATCTGCGGCGGGGTCGTCGAGAGCACTCCCTACATCGGGCATCCCGCTTACAAGAAGATGGGCGCCGGCGCGGGCTACGCGATCGCGACGGGCCTGTTCGTGGGGCTGGGCGGGATCCTCGGTTACCTGCCGTTCCTGATCGACTGGATCCCGGCGGCCGCGGTCGCGCCGATCCTCATCTACATCGGCCTCGAGGTCCTGGCGCAGGCGTACCTCGCCACGCCGGGCAGACACGCCGCCGCGGTGTCGCTCGCGGTGCTCCCCTCGCTCGCCTTTCTCATCTCCCTGGAAATCGGCGCGGTGCTCCCGGCGTCGGCATCCCTGAGCGGGGAGCTCGCCGAATCCGTCGGCACGTTGAAGCTGCTCTCGAGCGGATTCATCATCACCGCCGTTCTCTGGGGAGCCGCCGCGGCGGAATTGATCGACGGGCGCTTCCGGCGTTCCGCACTCTTCTTCTTCGCCGCCGCGGTCCTCTGCCTCTTCGGAGTCATTCACTCGCCCGCCGCGCAGGGAACGCTCTTCCTCCCCTGGCAGGCGACCTCGACCTCCTGCCAGCTCGCGGCGGCCTACGCCCTCCTCGCCCTCGTCGTTTTTTCAGCGTCCCTCCTCCGTCGCCAGGGCGACGACGAGGGGAGGGAGGGCGCAAGGCCCTCCGCTACGACACCGAGCCAGGAACGGTTGGGTACTTAGCTGCCAACCCTACCAACCCAGCGGCTTGCCCTTGTTCTGCTCGTCGAGCCACTTCTGGAGCGGCGCGAAGTAGTCGCGGATCGCGGTCGCGTCCATCTGCCGCTGCCCGGTCATCGCCTCGAGGGCGTCGGGCCACGGCCGCGACTGCCCCATCGCGAGCATCGCGGCGAGCTTCGCGCCCGCCTGCTTGTTGCCGTAGATCGAGCAGCGGTTCAGAGGCTCGGTACAGCCGGCCGCCTTCGCCAGCGCCCGGTGGAACTGGAACTGGAGGATGTCGGCCAGGAAGTAACGCATGTAGGGGACGTTGGCCGCCACGTGGTATTTCGCCGCGGGGTCGAAGTCCGATTCGCTCCGCGGGAGCGCCGGGGCGATCCCCTGGTATTTCTTTCGAAGCTCCCACCACGAGGCGTTGTAGTTGGCCGGGGTCACCTCACCCGAGAAGACCTTCCAGCGCCACTGGTCGATGACGAGGCCGAAGGGAAGGAACGAGATCTTCTCCAGCGCTTTCTTCAGGAGCAGCCCGATGTCCTTGGAGGTGTCGGGGGCCTTCGGCAGCAGGCCGAGCTTCACCAGGTACTCCGGCGTGATCGAGAGGGCGATCGTGTCGCCGACCGCCTCGTGGAAGCCGTCGTTGGCGCTGTCGCGGAAGAGGTAGGGCTCCGTGTTGTAGGCGCGCTGGTAGAAGTTGTGGCCGAGCTCGTGGTGGATGGTCGAGAAGTCTTCGTCCGTGATGTCGATGCACATCTTGATGCGGAGGTCGTTGACGTTGTCGATGTCCCAGGCGCTGGCGTGGCAGACGACCTCGCGGTCGCGCGGCTTGGTGAAGAGCGAGCGATCCCAGAAGCTCTTCGGCAGGGGATCGAAGCCGAGAGAGGTGAAGAAGCCTTCCCCATAGCGGACCATCTGGAGGTGGTCGGTCTTGCGCGACTTGAGGATCTCGGTCAGGTCGAAGCCGGGGTCGCCGTCCTTCGGGGCGACGAGCGGGTAGACGTTGTCCCACGTCTGCGCCCACATGTTGCCGAGCAGGTGCGCGGGGATCGGGCCCTGCGCGGGGACCGCGTCGCCGTACTTCTCGCGAAGCTTCCACCGCACGTAGGCGTGGAGCGAGAGGTAGAGCGGCCTGACCTGCTCCCAGAGGCGGTCGAGCTCCTTCGCGAACGCGTCGGGCGGCATGTCGTACTTGGACCGCCACATCGCGCCCGTGTCGGCGAAGCCCAGCTCTCGCGCGCCCTTGTTGGCGAGCTCGACGTAGCGGATGAAGTCCTTGCGCAGAGGCGGCGCGATCGAGTGCCAGCCGCGCCAGACGTCGAGGAGCTCGGCGTTGTCGTGGCTGCCGGCCATGATCTTCGTGATGTCTTCCAGGTCGAGGCACTTGTCCTTGCCGGGCGGGCAGTACTTCCCCTTCCCGTACGCGCCTTCCATCGCGGCGGTGATGCGGGTCAGCTCCTCGCTCTCCTTCGGCTCCGAAGGCGTCGCGAGCGTCAGGGAGAGCTTCAGGAGCTTCATCTTGCGGGCGAGCTCGTCGGGGAGTTTGACGCCGTCGAAGCGGGTGGCCTTCTTGGCGTAGACGACCGCCGCGGAGATCTGCCGCTCGTTGGCCTGGGCGGCGAGGATCTCCGTGTCGTCGGTGATGAAGTTGGATTGAACCCAGGAAGCGCGGCCGGCGTCGGTGGCGAGGGTGAGGAGCTTCGCCTCGGCCTCGTCGAGGAACGCTTTCGCTTCGGCCACGGTCGGCGCCTTGCCGGCGGCCTTCTCAGCCTGCACGGCGAAGACGGCGGCGGGCAGGATCAGCGCGCCCGCCAGAAGAAGACGTTGGAATTTCATGCATCGCTCCTGTATCTCCAGGCCGGAGACTCTAACGGATCGGTAAAGAGCACGCCGGGCGGGAGGGGTACGCCCCTCCCCTGCGACACCGAAAAACCGGGGCGCGGTTGAGGCCCGCCACCGTCAGGACGTCTTTCGGGATTTCTCCGAGGCGATCCAGGAGTTGATCCGGTCTTCCAGGACGTCCATCGGCAGAGCGCCCGCTCCGAGGACCGCGTCGTGGAAACGGCGGATGTCGAACTTGCCGCCGAGCTCCTTCTTCGCGCGCTCACGCAGATCGAGGATCTTCATCTGCCCGACCTTGTAGGCGAGCGCCTGCCCCGGCCACGAGATGTAGCGGTCCGTCTCCGCCTGGACCTCGACCTCGTCCACCGCCGAATGGTCATGGAAGAAGGCGACGACCTGGTCCCGCGTCCACTTCTTCGAGTGAAACCCGGTGTCCACCACGAGGCGGATCGCCCTCAGCATCTCGTCCTGGAGCCGGCCGTAGTCGCTGTACGGGTCCTTGTAGAACCCGATGTCCTTTCCGAGCCTCTCCGAGTAGAGCGCCCAGCCTTCCACGAACGCCGTGTAGAAGCTCTGCTGGCGGACCGGCGGCAGGTCCTCGAGCTCCTGCGCGATGGAGATCTGGAAGTGATGCCCGGGGCTCCCCTCGTGGTACGCCGTGGACTCCATCGAGATCGTCTTGCGCGACTCCGGCTCCGAGGTGTTGACCATGATCCGGCCGGGCCGCGAGCCGTCCTTCGCTCCCTGGTTGTACTGCGCCCCGGAGGCTTCCTTCTCGCGGAACTTCTCGACGGCGTCGACCTCGACGTCCGCCTTCGGGAGCCGGCCGAAGAGCTTCGGGAGCTGCGGCTTCATCCCGGCGAGGTACTTCCGGTAGATCTCCAGGATCTCCTCGCGCGAGTGGGCGTGGCGCTTCGGGTCCTTCTCGATCGCCGCGTTGAACGATTTCAAGTCGTCGTAGCCCAGCTTGCCCGCGATGACTCTCATCTCCTTCTCGATGCGCGCGACCTCGGACAGCCCGATCGCGTGGATCTCGTCGGGCGTCATGGCCGTCGTCGTCGAGCGCTTCACCGCGGTCGCGTAGCGCGCGGCGCCGTCCGGCAGCGACCACATCCCCGGCTCGAGCCTCCCCTTCGGCGCGTACTCCTCCTTCACGAAAGCCGCGAATCTGCTATACGCGGGGACGATCGCCTCGCGGATCGCCGACAGGACGGCCTCCTTCAGGCGCGCCCGATCGGCGTCGGAGAACTCCGCCGGGAACTTCGACAGCGGCCGGGCAAACGGACTTTCTTCCGGTGTCGACCTTGCGATGCCTTCCGCCTGCGTTACGACTTTCTCGAGGAGGAACTTCGGCGGCATCAGCCCCTCGGCCATGCCAAGGCGCATCTTCGCGATCGTGTCGTCGAACTGCTTCGGCATCTGCCGCAGCCGCGCGACGTAGTCCTCGTAGTCCTTGACCGTCTTGAAGGAGAGGAGCGACACGAGCTGCGGCGCGTTCAAGTGCAGCCCCGAGATCTGGCTGACCGGCATCTTCCACCTCGTCCAGTGCGCGTCCTCGAGATCTTCCCGGAACGAGCGGACGAGAAGCGTCTTCGTCAGCGCCTCCTGCTCGGAGAACCCCGCCGCGTCGATCGACTCCAGGCGCGCCAGGAATTCCTTCGTCTTCGCGAGGTCGGCCTCGATCGCCTTCTGCGAGACATCCGAGAGCTTGTCGTTCCACCTCTTGTCGCCGAGGATCGAGGCGAACTCCGGCGAATGAGACAGGGTGTACTCCCAGTGCTCGTCGAGAAAGGCCTCGAACGCCTTGCGGCGCGATTCGACCGCCTGCGGCGGCGGGGCCGCGGTTCCGGATACGACTGCCATCAGGAGAAGAGCAAGCATAGTTCCCCCCGCCCTAGTTACGGCGCCGGGCCCCAGGGGTTGCACCTTCGGGCATCAGGCGCGGACGAAGTCGATGAAACCGCGTTCGAAGTCCGTCATGATGAGCTTGACCCGGAGTTTCTTGCCGACCTTCAGGCCCTCGAAGCCGTGGACGAGCTTGCCTTCCACCGGCGGGTCGAAGACTCGGACCCAGGTGCCCTTCTCGGACGCTCCCGTGACGATTGCGTCGAAGTACTGGTCGATGCGGTTTTCCAGCAGCATGGCGCCTGCGGACTTGCGGACCTGGCGCTCGACTTTGTCCGCGTTGTCCTCCTCTTCCGTGCAGTGCCGTGCCAGCTCGTCGAGCTCTTCGTCGCCGTAGGGCGGCGTGGCGCCTGCGAGGGCGGCCTTCAACAGCCTCTGGGTGATGAGGTCCGGATAGCGCCGGTTCGGGGCGGTCGAGTGCGCGTAGTCGCGCACGGCCAGGCCGAAATGGCCCGCGCTCGGGCGGTCGGGACGCTCGACGACGTACTCGCCCGCGCCCATGAGCTTAATGATGACGAGCGAGAGGTCGGGGAAGCGGTCCGGGTCCGCCTTGCGCCGGCGGGATAGGAACTCCGAGAGTGATTTCGAGTCAGGCTCCGGAGGCAATTTTTCCCCGTAGTCCCGGGCGACCTCGACGATCCGCTGCCAGCGCTCCGGAGACCGCACGACCCGGCGCAGCGACGGCAGTCCCTTGCTCGACAGGTAGCGGGCCGTGACGCCGTTGGCGGCGATCATGAAATCCTCGATCAACCGGCGCGCCCGGTTGTGCAGCTCTTCCCGCAGCCCCACGACCGCGTCACCGTCGAAGACCGCTTTGGGCTGGATCGTCTCCAGGTCGAGAGCTCCCTCCTCGAAGCGCCGGTCCCGGAGCTTCTCCGCCGCGGCCTTCTGCGCCCGGAGCTGGTCCGCCAGGCCGGGCACGCGCGCGATCGCCGCGGGTGGTTCGGATTTGCCGTCCAGCCACGCGGATACCGCGTCGTAGGCGAGCTTCGCCTTGCTGCGGACCGACGCGAGGAAGACCGAGGACTCGCCGACCGAGCCGTCGCCTCCGACCTCGAACTCGATGACGAGCGCCCCGCGGTCCTGGTCCTGGTTGAGCGACGTCCAGTCCGTCGAGAGCTGCTCGGGCAGCATGGGGAAGATCTGCGCCGCCGTGTACACGGACGTCGTGTTGCGGCGGGCATGGGCGTCGATCGCGTCGTCCTTTCGCACGAGCACGTCAACGTCCGCGACGGCGACGAGGATCCGGATGCCGCCGCCGGGAGGGCTTTCCGAGACGGTCAACTGGTCGAGGTCGCGCGAGTCGTCGTTGTCGATCGAGCACCAGAGGAGGTCTCGCAGGTCGCGCGCGCCGGGCCCGGCGGCCGGAGCGGGCCCCTGAAGCCGTTGAAGCTGCGCATTCGCATCGGGAGGAAAGTCCGGCTCCAGGCCGCGCTCGATCATCGCGCGCCGCGCGATCTCGATCAGGTCGGAGCGGTGGTGCGAGGCTCGTTCGGTTGCCATCGGGGCACTCTACAACGCGCGTTTCGGCTAACCTTGGCGGCAGCCTTGAACCCCCAACCCGATTCTCGAGACGCCGGGCTTCGGCGCGCCCTCGGTCCATGGGACGGCGCGCTCATCACGATCGGCTCCGTGCTGGGGACGGCGATCTTCCTGACGCCCGCCGACATCGCCAGGGCGCTGCCGCATCCCGGGCTGATCCTCGCGGTCTGGCTCGCCGGCGGCCTGCTGACGCTAGCCGGCGCGCTGACGTATGCCGAGATGGGAACGATGTTCCCGAAGGCCGGCGGGATGTATCACTTCCTGAAGGAAGCCTACGGGCCGTTCGCCGGCTTCCTCTTCGGGTGGGGCTCTTTCCTGGTGATCATGTCCGGCGGGATCGCCGCGCTCGCGGCAGGCTTCGGCGAGTATCTCGGAGCGTTCCTCCCCATCTTCTCGACGAAGAACGTCCTGCTTTCCCTTCCTTTCGGGACTCTCCGCTGGAACCTGACCGGCGGCGCCGTCGCCGGTGTTCTCGCGATCGTGTTCCTGACCGTCGTCAACTTCGCGGGAGTCCGCGAAGGGGCTTGGATCCAGAACCTCGTGACGGTCGTCAAGCTGGGAGCGCTGGCCGGGCTCGCGGGAGTCGGGCTCTTCGCCTCCGCGCCCGGCCACCCGGACCTGGCGGCGCCGCTTCCCGCGTCCGTCCTCGCTCCTTTCGGCGTCGCGATGATCTCGGTCCTGTGGGCCTACGACGGGTGGTACTGCTTCGCGCTCTCGGCGGGCGAAGCGCGCGACCCCGGCAGAACGATTCCGCGCGGGCTGATCGTCGGGACGATAGCGCTGATCGCGATCTACGGCGTGATCAACTTCGTCTACCTACGGGCCCTGCCGATCGGGGATCTCGCGCGGTCTCCCCGGGCGGGCGAGGCGGCCGCGCTGGCGCTCTTCGGGCCCGCGGCGGCGAAGCTCGCCTCCGCGGCGATCCTCGTCTCGATTTTCGGGTGCCTCTCCGCGAACATCCTGACGTGCTCCCGCATCTACCAGCCGATGGCGAAGGACGGCCTCTTCTTCCGGTCGCTCGCGAAGATCAACCCGCGCACGCGGGTGCCCGCGTCGAGCCTCGTCGCGCAGGGCGCGTGGGCGGGCGTGCTCGTCCTGTCGGGAACCTTCGAGCAGCTCTACACCTACGTCATCTTCGTGGAAGTGCTCTTCTTCGCGGCGACCGGGGCGGCCATCTACGTCCTCCGGCGAAAAATGCCGGAGTCGCCGCGTCCCTATCGCGCGTGGGGATATCCATGGGTGCCGGGGCTCTTCGTCGCGTCCTCGCTGCTGCTGACGGGCAACACGCTTCTCGAGCGTCCGGTCGAGGCGTTGATCGGCCTCGGCCTCCTCGTGCTCGGCCTTCCCGCGTACGCGAGGTGGCGAAGAGTTAACGCGCGATTAAGTGGCGATTAGCGGAGCCTAAGAAACGCGTCGGTTCCGAACTTAGAAGCCCTTCACCGATTCGGCGCGGTGGCAAGCACATGGCATCGCTTCGATGTGAGGTCCACTGGCGGATCTCATTGCCGAGGTGACCATGAAAGCCTGGATTCCAACCACGGTCTGCTCCTCGCTTCTTCTCTTCACGGCCGCTTGCCATAGCGACGACACGGCCCCGACGCAGCCCGCCCCGGCTCCGCCGCCGGCGGTGACTCAGCCCGGGTCACCGACGCCGACGCGGCCGGCGACGACTCCTCCGCCGACCGTCGCGCCAACTCCTCCGCCGACTGCGCCCCCGGGCGGTGCCACGCGCATCGTCAACGCGGGCCCGGGGTTTCTCTTCATGGACTCGCAGAGCGGCACGAGCGCGACCACGATCAAGGCCGGCGACACGGTTCAGTGGAACTTCGTGGATTCGATGCCGCACTCGACCACGTCGGGGAATTGCTGCACCTCCAACGGGATCTGGGACTCGGGGATCAAGTCGAGTGGAATCTTCTCCCACAAGTTCTCATCCGCCGGCACGTTCCCCTACTTCTGCACCGTTCACGGCGCCCTGATGACCGGCACCGTGACCGTCAACCCGTGACGAGGCCGGGCGGGCGCAAGGCCCGCCCCTACGCGATCGCCTGGCGGACCGTGACGACGTCGACCAAGCCGCGAGCTCCGTAGAGCGCCGGGAGGACCTTCTCGGGAGGGTACTTCCGGCGCAGCTCCGCCACCGTGTCGGTGCCGGCGCGGTAGGCGGGGAGGTACATGCGGCCCAGAAGCGGGTGGCGGCCCCACGCGCCCGAGAGCTTGTCGGCCCGTTCCTCCGAGACGAGGTAATCGCGGCGCAGCGTCGCCGCGACGTCCTTCTGCGCGACGCCTTCCTTCCACGTCAGCCATGAGGACTGGTTCTTGGCGTCATCCTGGAGGAGCGCGAGGAGCACGCCGATCTGGAGGTCGTCGCTCGGAAGCTCTTCCACCTCGGTCACGCCGTGGGCGATCAGGATCGCGTTGTTGGCGACCCCCTCGAAGAGCGCGGCGCCGCGGGAGTTCATCGTCAGGACCGTGGACTCGAAGCCGAGCCGCCCGCGGACGTAGAGCGCCTGGACGACGGCGGAGCTGGTGACGTGGCCCGGGACCACCTCGTGGGAAACCAACTGGGCGAACTCGGGCACGCTGATCTGGAGCGACGCGTTGATCTCGTAGGTCGCCTCGTACTCGGGAGAGCCGTCGGACTTGCGCGCGCGGCCGAGGTAGTTCATCGAGCCGGAGAACCAGGCGTCCTTGATCGGAAGGAACCTCATGTTGGCCAGAGGCACGCCCTCGATCTCCTGCGGAAGGTGCGGAGCGAGATGCTTCGCGGTCCCGGCGGAGAACTGCGCGATCAGGGCGTCGGCGAGCATCGGGATGGACGCGCCGGGAACGATCCGGTCCTTCCGCCAGGAATCCACCGCGGTCAGCAGCACGTGGCCGTTGCCGGACGGATATCCGACCTTCCCGAGCAGCTCGCGGACCCTTTCGCGCTTCTTCTCCGGATGCGACGGTTCGGGCGGCTTTCCCGTCGAGCCGATGACGCAGCGCTCATAGGGGACCGGCTCTCCGCGCCCGAGGATTTCCTGGACGAGGTCCCACATCGCGAGGAAGCACGTTCCCAAACCTTCGAAGTAGCCGCCGCGCAGGCTGCCCAGCTTCTTTCCCTCGGCGGTCATGGCGTCGATGGCGCCCTTCACATCCACCGCCGCGAGGTACGCGTCGATGGCCGCCTTGTCGGGCTGCTTGGCGGAAACGCCGCCCGATTCGCGGACCTTCTTCGCGGCCGGGTGCGTGTAGGCGGGTGGCAGCGGTTGATCCGAAAACCAGGAGTCGGCGATGAACCGTCCGGTTCCCGACGGATTCATCACGTCGCCGCCCCAGAGAGTGTCGATTCCCAGGATCGCCGTCGCGGTCAGGTGGTCGAGATTCCTGTCAGCCAAGACAGCCTCCAAATGAAGAGAACGATCCTATCTCTCTTCCCTTTCATTCCGAGGGAGCGGGGCGAGCCCCGAGCGAAGCCGAGGGGGGAACCTACTCGAACCCGCCGTGTGAGAACGAATAACGCGGCTCTGTCGAGTAGGTCCTTCGCTGCCCTTCGGGCTCGCCCAGGATGACAACTCCCCGCTTCAAGTGATGCTCACCGTCTCCTTCTTCATCGAGCCCTTCCAGAGATAGACACAGAGGGCGATGAAGAGGACGGCGCTGACGAGCTGGGAGACGGGGTCGTTGTCGTAGAAGGGGGTCTTGATCAGATCTTCCTTGTACCAGGGGAACAGGCGCAGAGCGGCGCCGAAGACGCCGCCGAGCGCGCCTCCCGCCATCAGGCCCGACGCGATGATCACGCTCCGCTCGCGCATCGCCAGGCCCGCGTGTCCGCCGACCCGCTCGGAGCGCTTCGTCAGGAAGTGCGCCAGGAAGCCTCCAACGAGGGCCGGCGTGTTCAATTCCAGCGGCAGGTACATTCCCAGGGCGAACGTCAGGGCCGGGACCTCCAGCATCTCCATGGCGACCGCGATCATCGCTCCCGTCCCGAAGAGGATGTACGCCACAGGCTGGCGGCTCATGAACCCTTCGACGAGCGCCTTCATGATTGACGCCTGCGGCGACGCCAGAACGGGACGGACGTCGCCGGGGGAGGTTTCGCCGAACTGGAAGGTCCGCGCGAGC
>DATFWF010000100.1:0-4130 GCA_035259605.1 Thermoanaerobaculia bacterium | reverse complement strand
AGCGGAGCTTCTTTCCCTTCGCCGTCATCAGCGCCCTCGTCGTCTCCTCGCCCGCCGCGACGTCCGCCTCGAAGTCCTCGAGAGAGATCCGGTGAAGATCGGGATGGGAGCGGGTGTGGTTGCCGAGTTCGATCCCGGCCGACGCCCAGCGCTCCAGCAACGCGACGCGCTCGGGATCCGGGGCGCCGGGCGGTCCCAGCTTCCCCTCGTTGACGAACGCGGTCACGGGCGCCTTCGCCTTGGTGATCGCCGAGACGAGTTTCTCCGTCATCGCGCGCTGCTCCGCGATCCCGCCGCCGGGCACCGAGATGCCGGGCAGGTCGTCGAAGGTCACGGCGACCTCACGCGAAGCGGGCACGACGCCGCCCGCGAGAGCGGCGACGGCGAGGAGGAACGCGGGGATCACTTCCGGACGAGAGCCGGGGGAAGCGGAGCGGCCTTGAGGAAGTATTCCGGCGTCGCGTCGGCGGCGACGACCGAGCCTCGCGGGATCCGGATCCCCGCCGGGATGCTCGCGTTCTTTCCGACGGTCGTGATGCCGGCGCCCTCGGCGGGAGCGCTCCCTTTCTTCGGCGGCAGTCCCATCTTGACGTTGCGCCCCACGCGGACGATCTTGTCGATGACCGAGCGCTCGATTCGCGCGCCCGCCTCGATGGACGTGTCGGTCAGGATCACCGAGTAGCGGATCACGGCTCCCGGGCCGACGGTCACGCCCGGCGACAGGACGCTCTTCTCGACGCGCGCCCCGGCCGCGATGACGCAGCCGTCGGTGATCATGCTGTCCTTGACGACGGCGCCTTCCTGGATGCGCACGGGCGGCCGCTCCTCGGACTTGGTGTGGACGATCCAGGAGCGGTCGTTCAAGTCGAGCGCGGGCGGGTGCTTCAGCAGATCCATCTGCGTCTGCCAGTACGCCTCGATCGTCCCCACGTCCACCCAGTAGCCCTGGAACGGGTAGGCGAAGACGCGGAAGCCCCCCTGGACCATGCGCGGGATGATGTCCTTGCCGAAGTCGTGGGAGGAATCGCGCCGCTTGGCGTCCTCCGTCAGCATCTGCGTGAGCATCCGCCGCGAGAAGACGTACACGCCCATCGAGGCGAGGGTGCCCGGCGGGTCCGCCGGCTTCTCGACGAACTGGACGACGCGGTACTCCTGGTCCGTCGCGAGGATCCCCATCCGCTTCGCCTCGTCGCGTGTGACGTTCAGGGTCGCGATCGTCACGTCGGCCTGCTTGGCGGTGTGGAAGTCGATCAGCGACGCGTAGTTCATCTTGTAGATGTGGTCGCCGGAGAGCACCAGGATGATGTCCGGCTCGCCGCGCTCGAGGAAGTTCAGGTTCTGCGTGATCGCATCGGCGGTCCCCTTGTACCAGTCGGTGACGGCGCGCCCCCGGTACGGCTGGTAGATCTGGACGCCGCCGGTGAAACCGCGGTCGAGGTCCCACGGCCGGCCCGCGCCGATGTGCTCGTTCAAGGAGTGCGGGCGGTACTGGGTCAGGATCATGACGTCCACGATCCCGGAGTTGACGCAGTTGGAGAGCGTGAAATCGATGATCCGGTACTTCCCGGCGAACGGAACGGCCGGCTTGGCGCGCTTGTCGGTCAGCACGCCCAGCCGCGACCCCTCGCCGCCGGCCAGGATCACCGCGCGAGTCCTCATGCCTTCATCCTCTCAGCGCGCGCGCACGCTCGTACAGCTCGACGTAGCGGGGGGCGGAGCGGCTCCACGAGAAGTCTCTTCGCATCCCGCGCGTCTGAATTTCGGCCCATTGTGCCGGCTGAGCGTATACCGACACGGCCCGGTCGAGCGCGTGCCCGAGCGCGCCCGGATGGAAATCGTCGAACAGGAAACCGGTCCCGCCGGGATCGCCCGCGTCGGTGATGGTGTCGGCGAGGCCTCCCGTCCGGCGCGCGACGGGGACCGCGCCGTAGCGCATCGCGATCATCTGGGTCAGCCCGCACGGCTCGTAGCGCGAGGGGATCAGGATCATGTCCGCCCCGGCATAGACCGTCCGGGCGAACCCGGGATCGAAGCGCAGGCGCACCGAGGCGCGGCCGGGATGGTCCCGCTCGATCATCGCGAACTCGTGCTGGAGGCCCGGCTGGCCGGTGCCGAGCAGGAAGAACTGCCCGCCCCGCGCGAGCCAGCGGCGCACCGCGGGGACCGCGATCGCGAGCCCCTTCTGCGGATCCAGCCGCGAGACGACGGCGAGGAGCGGAGTTCGCGGCTCGGCCGGGAGGCCGGCCTGCGCCTGGAGGGCGGCCTTGTT
The DNA here is from genome assembly GCA_035259605.1 of Thermoanaerobaculia bacterium. GTDB lineage: Bacteria > Acidobacteriota > Thermoanaerobaculia > UBA5066 > Gp7-AA6 > JAWOLE01. Next base: position 1,861 of record DATFWF010000100.1, on the reverse strand, counting down.
GGGAGCGCGGTTCTCGAGCGCGTCCGCGTCGAACTTCGACGGGATCCCTTCGCCGCCGGCCGGATTCCAGAGATCCATCGCGATCCCGTTCAGGATCCCGACGAGCCGGTCCTGGCGGGCCCGAAGGATGCCGTCGAGGCCCTCGCCGTAGTAGGGCGTCAGGATCTCGCGGGAGTAGGTCGGCGAGACCGTCGAGAGCATGTCGGCCGAGAGCAGCGCCAGCGCCAGCGGCGAATCGCGGAAGCCGTCCGGCAGCGCGCGCGCCGCGTCGAGGACCGGGGCGCCGTAGTCGGCGAGGTGCCGGCCCGACCCCTCGCCGCGGTAGAGGAGGTTGTGGATCGTGAAGACCGAGGCGACGGACCGGAAGTAGCCGTTGACGCGGCCGGCGGTGGCGAGCCACCACGCCGCCGTCCCGGTGTGCCAGTCGTTGGCGTGGACGACGTCGGGCCGCCAGTCGAGCGCCTGGGCGGAGAAGAGCGCGGCGAGCGAGAAGAAGAGGAACTTCGGCGCGTCCTCGTCGATCCCGCCCCCGTAGATCCGGGAGTCCTTCGGGATCGGGGGCCCCGTCACGAGGAAGACCGGGACGCCGCCGCTCTCCGTCTGCCAGATCTCGGCCCGCTGAGGGCCCCACGAGTACGGGATGTCGAAGCTCGCCGCGCGGCGCGGATTCCATCGCGCCCAGTCGAGCGCGCCGTAGCCGGGGATGACGAGCCGTACGTCGTGGCCGAGCGCCCGCAGGGCGGCTGGGAGCGATCCGGCGACGTCGGCCAGCCCGCCGACCTTGATGAAGGGCTCGGCCTCGGCCGCCAGAAACAGCACCTTCACGGCGGCCGGCTCCCGGCGATCAGAGATCCAGGTCGACCGCCGGCGCGGACGCGCGCCGCGAGTCGAGGAAGATCGTCCACTCGACGACCTTCTCCGTCAGCAGGATTCCCTCCTTGACCCACGGGTCCTCGAGAAACAGGGCCGACGCCTCGTCCGCGCCCGCGACCTCCATGACCACGAGCGCGCGGCCGTCCTTCCCGTAAGGGCCCCCGAGGACGATCCGCCTTTCGTCGAAAAGCCGGTCCATGAACGCGGCGTGCTCGTTCCAGAGCGGCTGCGACCGCGTCGGCACTCCGGCGACCCAGCCCGGCCCGGGCGCCCGGTAGACGAGAAAAAGAGTGCTCAACTAGGCGGCCTTCTTCATGGCCATCTTCGCGCCGGTCTGGAGGAAGAGGAACGAGAGCTCGTCGGTCAGCTCGTCGATGCGCTTGGTGACCGGCGTGTTCTCGCCGCGGGAGTGGCCGGCCTTGGTGTCGTAGTGCAGAAGGATCGGCTTGTCCGACGCGGTCGAGGCCTGGAGCAGCGCCGCCATCTTGCGGGCGTGGAGCGGCGCGACGCGCGTATCGGAGTCGCCGGTGATGAAGAGGACCGCCGGGTACTTCGTCCCGGCCTTGACGTGGTGGTAAGGCGAGTAGGCGTAGATGAAGGGGAACTGGTCCGGCTTGTCGGCCGAGCCGTATTCCGGGACCCAGAAACCCGCCACGAGGAACTTGTGGTACCGGATCATGTCGAGGAGCGGATAGGAGCAGACGACCGCGGCGAAGAGGTCGGGCCGCTGCGTGAGGGCCGCGCCGACCAGGAGCCCGCCGTTGGAGCCGCCGGAGATCGCGAGCTTCGACGGTGATGTGTAGCGGTTCTGGATCAGCCACTCGGCCGCGCCGAGGAAGTCGTCGAAGACGTTCTGCTTCCTGTCCAGCATCCCGGCCTTGTGCCACTCCTCGCCAAACTCGCCTCCGCCGCGCAGGTTTGCGAGCGCGTAGACGCCTCCGCTCTCCACCCACATGGCCGCCCGAGCCGAGAAGTTGGGGGTCTGCGA
>DATFWF010000099.1:0-18020 GCA_035259605.1 Thermoanaerobaculia bacterium | reverse complement strand
GCGCCGCCGGGTCCGCGGAATCGAGCCCCGCCAGGAGCCTGCCCACCGCGGCGGGGTCGGCGGCGCGGGGGAAGAACGCCGTAAGGGCCCGGGCTGTCGCGAACGACGCGGCCCGCGCGAAGAAGCCGCTGATCGCTTCGTCGGGCCCGGCGCCGCTCGAGTAATCGGCGAACCGAAGGTCTCCCGCCCGCAGGTCCATGCCGTCGCCCGAGCGGAGCGAGACTTGTGCCCGGAGCATCCCGAAGAAGTGGTAGGGGCCGTTCGCGCGCCGCGCTGCCTGGATCCGGTAGCCGCGGATCGTGATGCTGACGACGAGGCCTTCCGGTCCCCACTGCATCCCGAGCGCCTCGACGGCGTCCTTCGACGCCGCCGTGGAAAGCTCCGTCACGCCGTTGGGGACGCGGGTCCAGAAACCGTAGAACCGGGAAGCGTCTTCCTCGCCGTCGAAGCCGGTGGCCTGGATCATCTCGCCGGATTCGTCGGCGACGTAGACCTTGACCGTCTCCGCGCCGCCTGGAAAGAGCCGGCCGGGGGCGGGGGGCTTCTTGATGCTCCACTCGCGCAGGGGCGGCGCGGCGGCCGCCCGGGCGGCGCAGAAGAGGGCCGCGAGAGCCAGGAAAGGGACCAGTCGCGCCTTCATCGCCCTCCCTTCGACGGGGAACTTCGAGGAGTCTATTTTACCCGCCGATATTCTTAAAAATCAGCAACTTACGACCTCTTGTCCTCCCGATTGCGGCGAGGGAACTCCTCGCAGGCTCCCCGTCGTACGGATTCATCAGAACTTTCCCATGGCCGGCGCGTAAAAACTCCGGAGAAGCTAAATTTTTAGCACCTGCTAAATTTTTAGCACCATAATCCGGGGATCGGGAGGTGGGCGCCATGAAGACACGAAAAGCCCTGACGCATCTTTCCCGGCGCGAGCGGCAGATCATGGACGTCGTCTACCGCACGGGCCAGGCGACCGCCACCGAGGTCCTGGCGGCGCTCCCGGATCCCCCGAGCTACTCGGCGGTCCGCGCGATGCTCCGGGTGCTGGAGAACAAGGGCCACCTGCGCCACGTCCTCGACGGCACGCACTACGTCTACAAGCCGACGCTGCCGCGCGAGCGCGCGGGAAAGCCGGCGCTCGAGAACGTGATCGACACCTTCTTCGACGGCTCCGCGGAGAAGGCCGTCGCCGCCCTGCTCGAAGTCTCCCGCTCGGAGCTGTCCGCGAACGACCTCGACCGGCTCTCGGAGCTGATCGAGCAGGCGAAAACGGAGGGACGCTGACATGAACGAGTTCCTGACGGCCGCAGCCGGTTTCGCCTTCGACCTCGCGGTCAAGACGACCTTCCTCTTCGCGTTGACGCTCGCCGCGGTGGCGCTCCTGCGCCGCTCCGGCGCGGCGGCGCGGCACTTCGCGGGGACCGCGGGCCTCGTCGGCGCCCTCGCCCTGCCGCTGCTGGCCGCGGCGCTGCCGCGCGTCCCGATCCCGATCGTGCGCTCCCCCATTCCGGAAATGGGTTTCTCCCGGGCCGCCTCGATTCCGAAGTCCCGGTCGTGGAATCGGGAGAAGAAGGCTTCCCCCGTGGCGAGCTACGAGGAAATCCGCTCCATGCCGGTCGTGGAGAAGGCGCCCGCGAGGCTGGACTCCTCCGCTTCCGCCGCGCCCGCAGCCGCTCCTTCGACGCCGGCTCGGATTCCGTGGCTGCCTCTCTCGCTCGCGCTTTGGGCTGCCGGCACGCTGCTCGTGGCCGCCCGATTGGCAGTGGGCCTGGAGCGCGTCCGCAAGATGCACCAGGAGGCCGAGCCGCTGCTCGACGCCGAGTGGGAGCACGAGGCCTCCGACCTGGCCCGGCAGCTGGAAGTGCGCCGCTCCGTCGAGCTCTTCGAGAGCCGCAGAGTCCCTGTCGCGATCACGTCGGGCCTCTTCCGCCCGTTCCTTCTTCTTTGCCGGCAGGCGAGGCAATGGGCCGTCGAGCGGCGCCGCGTCGTGCTCCTCCACGAGCTTGCCCACGTCAAGCGCGCCGACTGGATGTGGCTGCTTCTCGCCGAGGCCGCCGTGGCGTTCTACTGGTGGCATCCGATGGCGTGGGTGCTCGCGCGCCAGGTCCGCCGCGACGGCGAGAAGGCCTGCGACGACCTGGTCCTGCGCGCGGGAACCAAGCCCTCGGTCTACGCCGGACACCTGCTCGGGATCTTCCGCTCACTGACATCCGCGGCGCACCCGGTCGCGCCCGCGGTGGCGTCGGCCCGCCCCTCGCACTTCGAGGGGAGGCTGCGCTCGATCCTCGATCCGAAAGTCCCGCGCCGCGACTTCCCGCGGGTGAGGGCGCTCGTCTCCGGCGCCGCCCTGATCGCCTCCGCTGCCTTCCTTTCCGCCGTGGCTCCCTGGGCCCCGTCCTGCTCGGAGATCGCCGACTCCCGGGTCTCTTCGAAGCGGACCGTGAAGCAGGTCCGCAGCGAGACCAGCTTCTCCGAGACCGCCTCCACAACGACAACTTTCTCGGAGTCTGCCACCGAGACGCCCGACTCCGAGGAGTCCTCGTGCCCGCAGGCCAAAGCCCGCGCCGCGAAGGCCCGGGCGCTCCGCGCCTCGGCGGACGCGACCCCGTCGCCTTCGCCGTCGGAGTCCGGGGCGGATTCCGAGGAGCCGCTGCCGGAGAGCGGCCAGTCGGTTCCGGCGGTGCTGAAGACGATGGAGAAGGTCAAGGACTCCACGACTCTCGTCCGCGCCTCGCAGCGGATCGTCAAGGCCGGCAAGCACGAGGGCTCGGACTGGTACGGCCGCGCGATGGAACTTCACAACGACGGGCATTACGAGGAAGCCATCGCGGCCTTCCAGAAGTCGATCGACGCGGGCTTCCGCGAGGAAGCCGCCACCTACAACATCGCTTGCGGCTACGCCCGCCTCGGCAAGCGCGACCAGGCCTTCGAATGGCTGCACAAGGCGATGGACGCGGGCTTCGATCTCCAGAAGTACCTGAGCCACGACGACGACCTGGACGGCCTGAAAGGCGATCCGCGCTGGCGCGAGGTCAAGCGCGCCGTCGAGCAGCATCCCTCTTCGCGCGCCGAGCGCGAAGCGGCCGCCGCGGTGGCGCACTACGAGAGGCTGGTGGCCCGCAACCCGAAGGACGGAGAGGGCTACTACAGCGCGGGCAAGGACCTCTTGAACGCCGGCCGGTACGATCTCTCGGCCAAAGCCTTCGCCGAGTCGGCCGCCCGCGGGTACCGGACCCCGACCGCGCTCTACAACGAGGCGTGCGCGCTCTCCCGCGGCAACCAGACGCGCGCGGCGCTCGACACGCTCCAGATGGCCCTGGACGCCGGGTTCGACCAGCCGGCCCTCTTCGACAAGGACGACGACCTCGACAACGTCCGCGACGACCCGCGCTTCGCCCCGATCCGGAAGGAGGCGAGGGACCTGGCGCTCCCCGGATACGGCATCGACAGCGCCTTCAAGGGAATCTCGGGCCGGCGCGCGAAGTGGCGCGACGCTGCGCAGCGCTTCGAGCAGTACGCCCACGCCAATCCCCGGAAGGCGCGCGCCTGGTTCAACTACGGTTTCGCCTCGCTGGCGGGAGACCGGCCGGAGGCCGCGGTCGACGGATTCCAGAAGGCGCTCGACCTGAACTACCGCAAGCCCACGACCATGTACAACCTGGCCTGCAGCTACGCGCGGCTGGACCAGAAGGACGCCGCCTTCGACTGGCTCTTCAAGGCGCTCGACGCGGGGTTCGACGCGACCGGGACGATCCGCGGGGACGAGGACCTGGACAACCTCCGCGGCGATCCGCGCTTCCGCAAGGCGCTGGAGATCGCCCGCGCGCGGGACGCGAAGTCTCGGGACGGAGACGACGACTAAAACGCGATCCTGATTCTCCTAACCAAAGCCCCCCTCCCAACGTCCAATTCGTGGGGAGGGTCTTTTTCTTCATGCGGGAGTCGGGACTTACGACCGGGGAATGATCGGAACCTCGGTCCGCTCCGTGCGTAGACACCTTCAGTAGCGGAAGTTCGTTCCAGTCCGGGAGGTCGGTATGCGTAAACTCTTCAAAACCCTGCTGATTCTGGTCGTCCTCGTGGCGGTCGCCGGGGCGCTGTACGCGCTGGCCCGGTCCAACAAGGGGGACAAGGACGGCGTCAAGCAGGTCGAGATCAAGACCGGCTCGATCACCGAGAAGGCGATCGCGGTCGGCCAGATCCAGCCCCGGCAGAAATTCTCGATCAAGTCGAAGCTCTCGGGGATCGTCAAGAAGTGCCTGGTCAACGTCGGGGACCGCGTCAAGGCGGGCGACCCGATGATCGAGATCGCGCCGGACCCGACCCCGCAGGAGCTGACCGACGTGGACCGCCAGCTCGATTCGGCGAAGGCCTCCTACGAGCGCGCGCAGGCGGACTTCCTGCGGGCGCAGGAGCTCGTCCGGCAGGGCCTCATGCCCAAGTCCGACATGGACGCGCGGCGCGAGACCTTCGAGCTCGCCAAGATCGCGGTGTCCAAGGCCGAGCAGAACCGCGAGCTGACCCGCCGCGGCCGGATCACGGGAGCGGGAGTCACGATGGAATCGATCGTCCGCGCGCCCGCCGAGGGGACCGTGCTGACCCGAGCCGTCAACCCGGGCGACCCGATCACGCCGCTGACCTCCTACCAGCCGGGCACCGAGCTCGCGACGGTCGCCGACATGAGCGACCTGATCTTCAAGGGAACGGTCGACGAGATCGACGTCGGCAAGCTCAAGGTCGGGCTGCCGGCGAGGATCAAGGTCGGCGCGCTCCCCACCGACATCGTCACCGGCCGCGTCTCGCGCATCGCTCCGCAGGCGCAGCAGAAGGAGGGCGCGACGCTCTTCGACGTCGAGATCGAGCTCGACCGCTCGAGCGGCATCGTGCTGCGCGCCGGCTACTCCGCCAACGCGGACCTGATCATCCGGGAGAAGCAGGACGTCGTCATCGTCCCCGAGCGCGTCGTCACCTTCGAGGACGGCGGCAAGAAGGCCTTCGTCGAGCTCCCGGGCGGCGACCCCAAGGCCGAGCCGAAGAAGACCGAGATCAAGATCGGCATCTCCGACGGGATGAACGCCGAGGTCATGTCCGGCCTGAAGAAAGGAGACAAAGTTGTTGAGAGGCCGCCCAAGAAGATCTCGTGAAGATCTGAGCCCCGGCTTGGAAACTCTCGACCGCCGTTCGCGAAGCGAACGCCTGCGGTCGAAAGCCCGCCCGCCCAAGAAGATCTCGTGATGAGGGTGGATCGGGGGACCGGGCGACTGGGGGACCGGGTGCCGCAAACCGAAGGGCCTCCCCTTCTGCCGGTCTCCCCGTCTCTCGGTCTCCCGGTCCGCTCCTCGCACGCGGCGGCCTGAGAAGAGCATGCTGAGCTTCAAGGACGCGCTGCGGCAGATGTTCCGCGACATGCGGAGCCAGAAGCTGCGCACGCTCCTGACCGTGTTCGGGATCGTCTGGGGAACGGTCGCGGTCACGCTGCTCGGCGCCTTCGGCCAGGGGCTCCACAAGCAGATGATCAAGAACTCCGCGGGGCTGGGAGACCGGATCGCGATCGCGTGGCCGGGCTTGACCTCCATGACCTACGAGGGCCTTGGGAAAGGCCGCCGAATCCGCGTGCGCGAGGAGAACGTCGAGGCGGTCCGCCGCGACGCCGCGGGCATCGTCGCCATCTCCTCGGAGTACTCCGACACCCTGAAGCTCCACTACGGGTTGAAGACCGTCGCCATCGACTGCTCGGGAGTCGCCGCCGAGTTCGGCTCCATGCGCAACCTCATCCCCGAGGCGGGCGGCCGCTTCATCAACGCGACCGACGTCCGGGAACAGCGCCGCACGCTCTTCCTCGGCGACAAGATCGCCAAGGAGATCTTCGGGAAGTCCTCCGCCGCGACCGGCAAGACGGTGGTCTACGGGGGCTCACCCTTCCTGATCGTCGGGGTGCTCGAATCGAAGATCCAGAACTCCAGCTACAACAGCCGCGACGAGGGCCGCGCCTACATGCCCGGCTCGACCTTCCGCGCGCTGACCGGCGCCAAGTACGTCAGCAACATCGTCTACCAGCCGGTCTCGCCCTCGCAGTCGCAGACGGTCACGGAGAACGTCCGCGGCGTCCTCGCGCGCCAGCTTCGGTTCGACCCGAAGGACAAGGAAGCGCTCTCCGTCTGGGACACGGCCGAGCAGTTCAAGTTCCTCGACGTCTTCTTCCTCTCCTTCCGGCTCTTCCTCGGGATCGTGGGCTGCTTCACGCTCGTCGTCGGCGGGATCGGCGTCTCCAACATCATGAACGTCGTCGTCGAGGAGCGCACCAAGGAGATCGGGATCAAGATGGCGCTCGGCGCGCGCCAGCGCTGGGTGATGCGGCAGCTCCTGCTGGAGACCATCCTCATCACGGCGATGGGAGGGGCGGTCGGGTTCGCGATCTCGTGGGGCGCCTGCGCCCTCTTCCCGAAGTTCGGGGCCACGCGGTTCGTCGGCGATCCCGAGATCTCGCTACCGGTTGCCGCGCTGACCGCGTTCGTCCTGGGAGTCACGGGCTTGATGGCCGGGTACTTCCCGGCGCGCGAGGCGTCGCGGCTGGATCCGGTCGTGGCGATGAAGCTGTGAGAGCCCGCGACGTCTCGGTCGTCCTCCACCTCTTCTCGCGCTCGGCGCGCCTCCAGAAGAAACGCGCCACGCTGACGATCGCCTCGATCGCGTGGGGGACCGTGACGATCCTGCTGCTGCTCGCCTTCGGCGAAGGGCTGAAGCGCCAGCTCTCGACCAACGAGAAGGCGATGGGCGAGAACCTGGCGATCCACTGGCCCGGAGCGACCTCCAGGGTCTGGAAGGGGCTGCCCGAGGGCCGCCCGATCCGGCCCCGGATCGACGACATCGAGGCGCTTCGCGAGCGGATCCCGGAGGCCGACGTCTGGGGCGAGATGCGCACCGGCCGCACCAACCTGACCTACGGCCGCAAGACCGTCAACGGCCAGCTCTCCGGCGTCAACTGGATCTACGGCGACCCGCGCAAGCACTACCCCCGGCCGGGCGGCCGGTTCTTGAACGCGCGCGACGAGGAGGAGAAGCGCCGGGTCGTCTTCCTCGGCTACGAGATGGCCGAGGACCTCTTCGGCAAGGAGGATCCCGTCGGAAAGACGCTCCTCATCAACAACTCCCCGTTCACGGTCATCGGCGTGATGCAGAAAAAGACCCAGACCTCGGCGTACGGCGGGCAGGACAAGAACCACGCGGTCATCCCGATCACGACCTTCAAGGCGGTTATGGGGCGCGACAACCTCTGGGTGCTCGTCATCCACGCCAGGCGCTCCGAGGAGATGGAAGCCGTTCTCGCGCACGCCAACGAGGTCATGGCCGCGCGCTACGGGTACGACCCGAAGGACGACCACGTCTGGGGGATCTGGAACACCGTGAAGGGCCAGGCGGTCGGAGACAAGATCCGACTGGGAATGGAAATCTTCTTCGGGATCATCGGGGCGCTGACGCTGGTGATCGGATGCGTCGGAGTCGCCAACATCATGTACGCGGTGGTCAAGGAACGGACGCGCGAGATCGGGGTGAAGATGGCGCTCGGCGCGCGCCGCGGGTGGATCACGGGGCCGTTCCTGCTCGAGGGGATGCTCTACACGTTCGTGGGCGGCCTCGCGGGCGCCGCGATCGCGATCGTGATCGTGACGATGCTGGACATGATTCCACAGGAGGGCGCGCGCGTCCTCCAGTTCATGGGCAAGCCGACGCTCTCCTGGCCGATCGGGGCGGCGACGGTCGCGATCCTCGGGACGGCCGGACTCCTGGCCGGCTACTTCCCCGCGAGGCGCGCCGCGGCGATCGATCCCGCGGCGACACTGAGGTACGAATGACGAAAGGAACCACTCCCGGAGGGTGAATGACGGCGCAAGCGCGAATCATCGAGATGGAAGGGATCCGGAAGGTCTACGACACCGGCAAGGTCAAGGTCGAGGCGCTCAAGGGCATCGACCTCGTGGTGACGCCCGGCGAGTTCGTGGCGATCGTCGGGCCCTCGGGATCGGGCAAGTCCACCCTGATGAACCTGGTCGGCTGCCTCGACACGCCCACGAACGGACGCTACCGGCTGGCCGGCGAGGACGTCTCGAAGTTCGGACGCGACGACCTGGCGGACGTCCGCAACCGCCGCGTCGGTTTCGTCTTCCAGGGGTTCAACCTGCTGCCGCAGATCTCGGCCTTCGAGAACGTCGAGATGCCGCTGGTCTTCGGCGGCGTCTCTCCGAGGGAGCGCAAGCGGCGGGTCGAGGAGCTGCTTTCCCGCGTCGGCCTCGGCGATCGGATGGAGCACAAGCCGACGGAGCTCTCGGGCGGCCAGATGCAGCGCGTCGCGATCGCGCGCGCCCTCGCGATGAAGCCGGACGTCCTGCTGGCCGACGAGCCGACCGGCAACCTCGATTCGTCGGCCGGCGGCGACATCATGGAGCTCTTCTCCGAGCTGTGGAAGCAAGGCGGAACCGTCGTCGTGATCACCCACGACATGACATTGGCCCGCCGAGCCTCCCGAATCGTAGAAATCCACGACGGCCGAATCGTCACCGACAAACCCGCGGCGGCCTGACCGTCGCTCCGGCTCCGCGCCGGGATCTGCGCCTTCGGCGCACCGGCTCCTCACCCGTCGAACCGCGGTTCTCTCCGTATTACGATCGAAGAGACATGTCGCCCCGGACAGCGCTTCTTCTCGGGCTCAGCCTTTCCACGTCCCTCTTCGCCGGAAGTCCGAAGACCGACGAGGCGGTTCGCCTCTTCGAAGCCCACCGCGTCGCCGACGCGCGCCCGCTCCTCGAAGCGGCTGTTCGCGAAGACCCTTCGGATGCGCGCGCTTGCTACTACCTCGGCCGCGCGGTCCTTTCCGCCGATGAAGTCGAGAAGGCCGTCGAGTTGTTGGAAAAGGCGGTCTCGCTCGACGGCACTCGCGTGGATTACCACCTCTGGCTGGGCCGCGCGTACGGCGCCAAGGCGCTGCGCGCCACGGTCTTCCAGCAGCCGTCTCTCGCCGGCAAAGTTCGCCGCGAGTTCGAGAAGGCGAGCGCCCTCGATCCGGACAACCTGGAGGCGCGGCTCGGACTGGTGGAGTACTACCTGCGCGCGCCGGGTGTGATGGGCGGATCGCTGGTCAAGGCGCGGGAGCAGGCGGCGGAGATCCGGAAGCGCGATCCGCTCCAGGGGCACCGCGCGGCGGGACGGGTGGCGGAGCACGAGAAGTGGCACGAGGCGGCGCTGCAGGAGTATTCGGCGGCGCTGCGGGACTTTCCGGAGAGACCGGAGCCGTATTACTGGATGGGGGCGTTCTCCGAGCGCCGAAAGGACTTTCCCCGCGCGTTCGAGACGTACGAGAAGCTTCTCGAGAAGATGCCCGATGAAGTCGGAGCCTGGTACGCGATCGGGAAGACGGCCGCGGTTTCCGGCGAGAACCTCGACCGCGGGGTCGAGTGCCTGAAGCGATACCTCACCCTCACGCCGAGAGGCGACGAGCCTTCGCTCGCGTCGGCGCACTACCGGCTGGGCGCCGTCTACGAAAAGAAGCGCGAGAAGGATCTGGCGAGGACGGAATACACGGCGGCGCTGGCGTTGGATCCGACGCTGAAGGATGCGCGAAAGGCGCTTTCCTCTCTCCGGTGAGGGGCGGGAGGGCGCAAGGCCCTCCCCTGCAGCGCGTGAAGCCGATCGTTCACCGGATCGTGAGGAGGGCGCCGGAGGAGTAAGCGGCGAACTCCGGCGCGTACAGGGACTCCACCTGCGCGGGAGCGACGCGGAACGAACCGGCCATGTTGGCTCGGAGGCGGTACTTGAAGGTGTATTCGCCGGCCGGGAGTGATTCGAAGAAGAAGTTCGTCCCCGAATCGCGCGTCTCTTCGTACCAGGAGATCCCGAGGTCCCACTTGTAGCGGGACAGAACGTTCTCGGGCTCCATCCCCGCGGCGCGCGGGTCTCGAAGGTGGATGTACTCGGCGGCGTGCTTGGACCGCAGCGAGATCTGCACCTCGACCTCGTCTCCGGGCGACAGCGTCATCCCTTCGCTCCACGGTTTCAGGACGAATCCCGAAGCGGTGCTCTCCCGCTTGAAGTAGCGGCGCTCGACCGAGAAGAAGTCGCCGCGCGCCTCGGCGGGAAGCTTCTCCGTCGAGAAGTGCCACGTCGCCGACGCGAAGGCGGGGGCGCCCCCCCCTTTCCCTTCCTTCTCGACGATCGTCGTGGACGCGGTCTTCGGATCGAGCTTCTCGCCCGGAATCACGACCTGGTTCTTGTTGCCCGTGTACCTGTCCGGCTCAAAGGTGAACGTGACCTTCTGATTCCCGACCGCGACCGAGACCGCCTCGCGGACCGAAAGCGCGCCTTCGGACTTCAAGCAATGAGCCAGGGAGGCGATGACTTCCGCCGTCGCCTTCGTGGACTTCCACTGGTTGAGCTTCTTGTTGAGGAACAGCCACTGGACGAGCCCGTCGCGGCGCGTGTCCCGGGGATCGAGCTCGGTGAGCGTGCGCAGGGCGAGCGCCTGCGTCTCGATCGTGTCGTTGTACCAGAGCCAGGAGCGGTCCTCGCGCGCCCAGTACGTGCCCAGGTCCGGATCGGTCTTCGCCGAGTCCATGACGCTGTCCCAGACGAGCTTCGCATCGGCGGCGCGGCCCATGCGTTTCAGGACCAGGGCGAGCTGGGACTTCGAGAACGGCGAATGGTCCTTCCAGTGCTTGAAGGAGAAATCCAGCAGCCGCTGGCGGTCCGCGGGCGAGAACGCTTTCGAATACCACGCCGGGTCCGGGTACGAGGAGAGCGTGAAGTTGATGAACGTCGCGAACTCCCAGCAGCCTCCGTGCGCCATGCACCGATCGAGGTCGTCCCGCACGTACGACGCCACGTAGCCCCACGCCCTCTCGACGGCCTCGCGCGGCGCGTCCGCGCCGAACTCCAGCGCGTTGGAGAAGCCGTGAAGGATGTAGATCGTCATGTAGGGCGAGGGCGGGCCGCCCGGCCACCAGGGAAATCCGCCGGAAGAGGTCTGCGCCTTCAGCAGCTTCGCGAGCGCCGAATCCCGCTCCGCCTGCGCGACTCGCGGATCGAGGATCCGGACGATCTCACCGCCGGAAGGCTCCTTCCCGCCCCGCGCGGTCTCGAGCCATGGCGTCTCCTCGAGCGCCATCTTGCGGTTGGGATCGAGGGAGTCAAAGGGCTCGAGCCGCGTCTCGCGCTTGGCGAGCTCCTGAGCCATCTTCGCGACCGCCGGGTAGTCGCGGAAGAGCGCCGACACGATCGCCGTCGGGACGAAGCGGTTCAAAGTCTGCTCGGTGCATTCGTAGGGGTAGTGGACGAGGTACGGGAGCGCGTTCAAGACCGAGTCGAAGAGCTGGGCGTCCACCGTCACGACGAGCTGCTCTTCGATGCGCGACGGGTCGTCCGCCTTCGCCATGTCCTCGAACGTCATCGTCCGGCGAGAGCCGCCCTTGAGGCTCACGAAGCGCGACTGGACGAGGTGGATCCTTCCCGGCAGGACGGGCACCGGGCGAAGCTCGCCGTCGGAGGTCTCGCCGGAAACGGCGGTGACCTTGAAGGCGTACGTCCCGACCCTCCGCGGCGCGGTCAGCGCGAACGTGACGTCGGCGCCGCCGCCGGCGTCCGCCGAAAACGGCGCGGAGGTCCCGGCCGCGGGCAGCCCGAATTCCGACGAGGCGCCGGCATTGGTCGCCGCGTCGAGGATCTCGATCGTCACGCGGCCGGACATCTTCGAGGCCGACGCGTTGTTGACGACGACCTTCAGCTGCGCCCCGTCGGACTCGCGCAGGAACCGCGGGACGTACGGGCGCACCATGAGGTCCTTGAAGCTCTTCGCCTCCTTCTCGAGGGAGCCGGCCTTCAGGTCCCGCGTAACCGCGTGGACCCAGACGTTCCATGAGGTGACCGAATCGGGGACCGTGAACTCGATCGCCGCGCTCCCGGCCGGGTCCGCCAGCAAGTGCGGCATCCAGATCGCCGTCTCGGCGAAGTTGGACCGCAACTCGCCTGTCGGAGCGGCGGGCGGCACCGGCGCCGGTGAAGCCGCGGCTTCCGCTCTCCTGGCCACTCCTCCGGCAGCGTCGAGAGCCTGTGCGGACGCCATCGGCGCCTCGGCGGTCACCGCGACTCCCTCTTTCAGCATCACCGCGCCACCCGGGCCCCGGCGGCGCCCGGGGCCGCCGATGCCGTAGCTCTCGAGGAACTTCAGCCGGTCGGGGGAAAGCGGCGGCGGCGGCGAGACGGTCCCGAAGTCCTCGCTCGAGACCCACTGCGCGAACGCCTGCCCGACGCTCGCGCGCTCGACGCCCGCGGACGCGTGATTGGGATAGACCGAGAGCGGATCTGGCGGGCGGTGCGGCACGAAGGCGTCGAGGCTCCGGTCGTACATGTACGCGAGGAGCTCGGCCGCGCCGGTCTCCGCGGAAGCGCCGCCTGCCGCTTTGACGTTGACTCGCCAGGTCTCGCGGCTCCCGGGCCGCAACCGGTCGCGGAAGGTGGCAAACGAGATGTCGAGCTTCCGGTCGTCCCAAGGCACGAAGACCGCCTGCGTCAGGGAGACGAACTGATGGTCGCGCACCAGCCCGAGCCGGACGGCGAAGCCGCCGCGGTCCTTCTCGCCGACGGGGATCTCGACGATCGAGCTCTCGGATCCGATCAGCCGCCGCCGCTCGATCAGCGCGCCGTCGCGGAAGATCTCCAGCGAGACAGCCTGGCCGGGGATTCCCGACATCGCCAGCAGGCGCGCGATTCCCCCGGCGGGGACCGACGGCGACTCGGCGAGCAGGACGCCGGCGATCCTGATCGGAGTGCGGCGTCCGGCCACGACGAAATCCTTCGCGGTGTCGAACTTCGCGCCGAGGTCGTCGGTCGTTTCGTAATGGAAGCGGTAGGCGCCGGGCGGAAGGTCCGGCAGGGTCACCTTCGCATCGCCTTTCGCGTCGTGGGCCGCGGCTCCGCTGCCGCGTTCCTTCCCGTCGGGCCAGCCATGCAGGATCGTCTCGATCGGAGGCTGGCTGTCCCAACGCGGGCGCTGCCGGTCGCCCGGCGTCGCGTAGCGCTCGGAGGCGGGATCGAGCGTGGCCGGCAGATCGGCCGGCAGCGGCGCCGCCGCCGGCTGCAAGATCTCGACGACGCGCCAGGTTCCCGGCCCCGGGCGCGGGGCGCCATTCAGGTCGTGGCGCGACACGGTCATGACCTTCGCGGCGCCCTCCCGGAAGAACGCCGTCTCGGGACGTGCCTCGGCTTCGACGGCGACGAACCCGACGCGGAAGGACTTCGTGTCCGAACGGGTCTCGCCCCCCTCGTCGGTGACATCGGCGGCGGCCGAGTACCGGTACGTGATCGCCCCCTTGCCCCCTCCGGCCAACAGCCTCTCGTCGGCGGCCGGCGTGAACGTGATCTGGAAGGACCCATCGGGCGAAAGCGGCGCGGTTCCCTGCGCGACGACTTCCCGGGCCGCCCGCGGGCGGTACCAGCTCCACCACCACGGGAACTCCGGCTCGCGCGTGACATGCCAGATTGCCGAGCCGCGCGTGACCGGAAGCCCGAAGTAGTAGCGCGCCGAGCCGGCCAGGGTGACGGGGCGATTCAGCCTCGCCGTTCCCTCGATGTCCTTCCAGGCGACCTCGAACGTCGGCCGCTTGTACTCCTCGACCCTCACGGGCGCCGAGCCCTCGGCGGACGTCGAGACGCGCCATTCCCCGAGCACCCTTCCCGCCGGGATCCGGAACTCCCCCGACGCCGTGCCGAAGGAATTCGTCGACGGCGTCTTCGTCTCCACGACCTGGCCGTTCGCGTCCACGAGCGACACGGTCAGGGGGGAGTCGGGAAGCGTCTGGAATCGCCCGAGGTCCTGGCGGCCGCGGAAGACGAGGGCCTTCCAGGCGATCGTCTGGCCGGGCCGGTAGATCGAGCGGTCCGTGTACACGAGGGACCGCGTCGTTTCCGTCGGGGCTGGCTGGCGCTGAAGCGACAGGTAGTTGGCGTCGAGCGCCGCGTCCTTCCCCTTGCGGGCAAGAAGGAAGTACGACGCGCCCTCTCGTCCGGGCGCGTGCTCGAAACGCGCGATCCCGTCGGGGCCCGACGTCTTCGTCTCGACCGGGGCGTGGCGGCGGTTCCAGTCGAACTTGTAGAGCGTGACCTCGGCGCCGGAAACCGGCTCCCCCGCTTCTCCCGAGAGGACGCGGGCCTCGATCGACGCCGGCTCCAGCCGGGTCACGACGACCAGGTCGCCGACGAGGACGTCCGCCGAGACGATCCGGTTGGCTCGGGCGCCGAAGTCCTGCCGCGCGGAGGCGGCGACCACGTAGAGCCCCGGCTCCGAGAGAGGCGGCGTGACGAAAGTCCGGTGAGGCTTGTAGTCGGGAGTCGGCGGAAGCTCCGCCGTCCACTGCGCGGCCGGAGCGCCGGAGGAGAGAAGCTCTTTCGCTTCGCGACCCGAGGGGAGCAGGTTGTAATCGGTCGCCGACTCGACCCGCCGGAGAAGATCCACCGCGTAGGCCCGGAAGTAGAGCGCCGGGACGTTCTTGTGCGTCACCTGGATGGACCTCTTCCCGGGCGCGTCCTCGGACATCGCGGCGAGCTGGTAGTCGGGCGCCTCGATCGACCGCGCGATCGCCCGGCAGCGCAGGCCCCCCGGAGAGTCCGGGTAGGCCTTCTCTCCCTGCTTCGCCGTGGCCAGCGCCTCGATCAGGTTGTCGGGTGAATCGCTCGCCTGCCGGAACTCGGCGAGGGTCGCCATTCCCATCGCCCACCAGGCAACGTCGCGGAAGGAGGCGAGCCTTTCCTCGAGGTCCTTGCGGATCGCCGCGTGATCGGCCTCGAGCGTGAAGGAGGCGTGCAGGCGGCGCAGCCTCTCCAGCCGCGCCTCGAGTTCCGCCTGACGCCGCCCCGCCGCGGCATGCCACGCCTCCAGGTCCGCGAGGACCGCGACGGCTTTTTCGAGAGGATGGACCGCGGGATCCTTCAGCGCGGACAGCGGCGCGGGTCCCCGAGCGCCGAGGAGCTTGCCGAGGGGCAGGCGGCCGGCCGAGGCGGATTCGGCCGCGGACCACCCGGACGTGTCGGAGAGCAGCTCGGCGAAGAGGTAGCTCAGCGCGTCTCGCAGCGTGCCGCGGACCTCGGCCGGGTAGGTGTTCTTCTGGAGGTACTCGGAGAGCCGCCCCACGGGCATCGTTCCGAGCTCCCCGCGCCGTTCCCACGCGTCGAGAAAGGCGCGGCGCGCCTCCTCGTAGATCTGCTCGCGCGTCCACGCCTTCAGGTCCGGCCCCGGCAGCTCGACCCGCTCGCGCTGCGCGATCTCCCAGGAGTACGCCCGAGCGTAGTTGACGAGCGCGTCCGCGTAGAGCAGGTCGAGCGTCACGCGGGAAAGAAGCCCCTGCGGGCGCTTTTCCTCGCGGAGGAAACGGACCGAGGTCTCGAAGCCGTGGAGCGCCGTCTCGAGCTGGACGTGCCGGACTAGCGCCTGCGTCCAGTTCTCCTCGTCCGGGCCGCCGCGCGCCGCGGCCAGGATCGCGTCCACCTTCGCGAGGGCCTCGGCGAGCTTCTGCTCGGAGACGAGCCGGTCCACCTCCGTCCAGTCCGAAGCGGGCGCCACGGCGGCCGCCTTCGAGGGCTCCCTGCGCGGTTTCTGCGGCGCCTTCTGAGTCAGGAGCGCGCCGCCGCCGGACGCCGCGACGAGGAGGAGGGCCAGGACATGAGAGCGGATCCTCGCGGCTCTGGACACGTCCGTCATTCTGTCAGCAAAGGAACCCCGTCCCGGCCAACCGGTTCCCGATAGACTTGCCCCGGCGATGCCGGAAGGACCCGAGGTCGAGACCGACCACTTGCAGGAACGGATCCACGAAGAGGTGGAGCACGAAGGCCGACCGCTCCTGAAAAGAATCGCGCTCTCGACCGCGATTTTTGCCGCGCTCGCCGCGATCACCGCCCTGCGGGCGGGCGCGACAGTCAATCACGCGCTCGTCCTGAAGACCGAGGCGACGCGGCTCCAGGCCGAGGCCTCGGACCAGTGGGCCTACTACCAGGCCAAGGGGATCAAGGCGGCGACGGCGGAAGCGTCGCGCACGGCGTGGCTCGCGATCGCCAAGGAACCGCCCGCCGAATACGCCGAAAAGCAGAAGCGGTACGGCGAGGAGCAGAAGGAAATCCAGGACAAGGCAAAGGAAAAGGAGAAGGAGCGGGACGAGAAGTCGCGCGAGGCTGACGAGCTCCTTCACCACCATCACGGCTTCGCCGCCGCCGTCGCCCTCTTCCAGGTCGCGATCGCGCTCGGAGCCGTCGCCGCGCTGACGCAGAGCCGGCCGGTCTGGGGGGGATCGCTTCTGCTGGGAGTCGCCGCGACGCTCCTGTTCGGCTGGACGTTGCTTCACTGATTTGCGCCGGAGGGCATTGGACTTGCACTCTCGACCGTTGACGACGAATGGAGGGAGAAACATGCGAACCAACCGGATCCGATTCTTCCCCTGGCTGACCGCGCTGGCCCTGGTCTTCCTCGCCTTCGAGGGGACCGCTTGGGCGGCCGGCCCCAAGAAAGCCCTGGTTGACCTGAACACCGCCTCCCAGAAGGATCTGGAAGAGCTGCCGGGCGTCGGGGAAGCGACGGCGAAGAAGATCATCGCCGGGCGTCCGTACAGCTCGGTCTCCGACCTTTCCAAAGCCGGCCTTTCCGAGAAGACCATCTCCAAGTTCAGCAAGATGGTCACCGTCGGAGGAGGCTCGGCCGCGGCGCCCGCTGCCGCTCCCGCCGGGAAGGCCGCGAAGTCCGCCGCGAGCGAGAAACCGGGCAAGATGGAGAAGGCCGCGCCCTCTTCGATGGCCGCCGCGGCTTCCGGCGCGAAAGTGGACTTGAACACGGCGTCCCAGAAGGAGCTCGAAGACCTGCCCGGCGTGGGCCCGGCGACCGCCAAGAAGATCATCGCCGGGAGGCCCTACTCTTCCGCCGCGGATCTCTCCCGCGCCGGGGTCAGCGCCTCGACGATCGGCAAGATCGGTCCGCTGGTGACCGCGTCGGCGGCAAGCTCGATGGCGAAGGGGTCTTCGATGGCTCCGGCGACCGGAAAGCCGGCAGCCGCTTCCGAGCCGCCGCCGGCCGCCCCGCCCGCCGCTTCGTCGGCCAGGCAGACCGCGAAGACCGCGGCGGAGCCGGCCGCCGCCGCGCAGCAGCCGCCCGTCAAGGGGATGGTCTGGGTCAACACCGAGACGAAGGTCTTCCACCGCGAGGGCGACCACTGGTACGGCAACACCAAGCACGGGAAGTTCATGACCGAGGCGGACGCGATCAAGGCGGGCTACCGGGAAAGCAAGCAGAAGGTCGCCGGACAGTGAGAGACTTCGGGGGCTCGGGGGTCCGCAAGGTCCCCCGCTAAGATTGGCGAAGGAGGAACCGATGAAGAAGCTCACCGCGTCCATTTCCGCTCTCGTGATCCTGGCGATCCTGGCGGCGGCGCCGATGGCCGCCGCGACGAAGACTTACCAGGTCACCGGTCCCGTCCTCGAGGTCTCCGACACGATGATCGCGGTCAAGAAGGGGAACGACCGCTGGGAGATCGCCCGCGACGCTTCCACGAAGGTCACCGGCGACCTGAAGGTCGGTTCCAAGGTCACGATCGAGTACCGCATGACCGCGACGTCGGTGGACGTCAAGGCCGGCGGCGAGTCCGGCGCGAAGAAGAAGAAGTGACGAAGGGGCGCGCAAGCGCCCCTCTCTTTCGCCCTCCGTCGTCATCCCGACCGAACGCGAGGGATCTGCTCGCCCTCGCCGCGATCTTCCAAGCGCGGCGTAACAACGATTGCGGGTGACCACCGACCTGACGATGACTGCAACGCGTAGACCCAGAGCTCTCGCCGGGGCGGCCGCAGTCGCCCTCCTCGTCCTCGCGCTGCCGGCCGGGACCGCCGGCCAGTCGGCGAAGCCGCGCAAGAGCCCGCACGTCGAGATCGTGGCGGTAGCCCGGGTCAGCTCCCATCCGCGTAAGACCCGCCACTCCAACGGGCGTCATTTCGAAGAGTTCCACGTCGTGATCCTG
>DATFWF010000098.1:0-11579 GCA_035259605.1 Thermoanaerobaculia bacterium | reverse complement strand
GAGATCCGGCGCCGGGACGGGGTCCCAGACCAGCCGGACCAGCCCCGCCTCGGAGAGCGCTTCCAGGCGAGCCGGCGCGGGCGGGGGGAAGACGTCGCGGTAGTCGAGCGGCGCCTCCTCCGCCGGGAGCCCCTCGACCCTTGGCTTGTCGGGAAGCGTCCCGCGGACCGTGTAGACGAGCTTGCCGTACGGCGCGCCGATGTCCACGAACGAACTGCCCTTGACCGGTTTCTCGTTCAACGGACGGTCGTATTCCTCTTCCGTCAGCGGGCGGCGGTAGACGAAGTACCCGCCGATCTCGACCGGCCGGCCGAGCATGTCGCCGCCGGGCTCCTGCCATTCGATGCAGACCCGGCCCTCGTCCGGCGTCAGGGAGAGGATCACCGGCGCTCCGGGCGGCACCGCCGGGGCGACCGTCGCGATGTTGGAGAGCGGGCTTCTCTGCCCGCCGCGGCGCCGCGTGACGATCGCGTAACCGAGCGTCGCCGGGAGCTTGCCGTCCTTCAAGAGCGGCCCCAGCCCGTCGCGATAGACGATCGTCGCGCCGCGGGTGCGCTGCGAAAGCTCGGCGACGGGAAGCGACACGACGCGCACCGATTCGTGGAGGAAGGATTCCTCTGCCGCGCGGGCCGCCGCCGCGGTCCGGCGCGCTGCCGCTGCCGGGGCCTCATCGGTCTTCGGCGCGGGACCGGAAGGCGCGGCGCGTGTGGCCTGGGTGGGCGAGATATTGACCGCGCGGTAAACGTCGATCGAATCGAGATCGGTCAGCGGCTGCCCGCTGACCAGCCGGTCCGGGTAGGAGAAGGTCAGGACCGCTTCGCCCGCCTCCTGCTCGACGGAAAGGTCCGACACCGCGCGCGGCCCGCGCGGAAGCGGAGGCTCGGGATCCCCCTTCTTCCCGCAGGAAATCAGAGCGCCTGCGAAAACGGCGATGGAAGCGAGAAGGAGAGCGGTGCCGCGGCTCAGCGAATGACTGTCGACTGTCGACTGTTGACTGTCGACTCCCTAAAGCACATAGCGCGACAGGTCCTCATCCTTGACGAGGTCGGCCAGCGCGGTCCGCACATCGTCCACCTCGATCGAGATGGCCTTGCCCGCGTTCTCGGGACCGGCGAAGGAGATCTCCTCGAGGAGCCTCTCCATGATCGTGTGGAGACGCCGCGCCCCGATGTTCTCGAGCGACCGGTTGACGCGCTCGGCGTCGCGCGCGATCTCGCGGATCGCGTCGGAGGAGAAGGCGAGCTGCACCGACTCGGCGCCCAGCAGCGCCTGGTACTGCTTGATGAGGGCATTCTCCGGCTCGGTCAGGATGCGTACGAAATCCTCTTCGGTCAGCGAGTCGAGCTCGACGCGGATCGGGAAGCGGCCCTGGAGCTCCGGGATCAGGTCCGAGGGCTTGGAGACGTGGAACGCGCCGGCGGCGATGAAGAGAACATGGTCGGTCTTGACGAAACCGTACTTGGTGTTGACCTGCGTGCCTTCGACGATCGGCAGCAGGTCTCGCTGGACGCCTTCGCGGGAGACATCGGGCCCGCGCCCGCCGCTCTCGCGGCCCGCGACCTTGTCGATCTCGTCCAAGAAAACGATCCCCGCCGACTGCGCGCGCTCGACCGCCTCGCGGGCGACCTGGCCGGGATCCACGAGGCGTCCTTCCTCCTCCGCCTGGAGGATCTCGCGCGCCTCGGCGACGGTCGTCTTGCGCCGTTTCTTCTTGCCGCCGAAGAGCCCGGGGAGCATCTCCTTGACGTTGATGTCCATCTCCTCGACGCCCTGGTTCGTCACGATCTCGAAAGACGGGAACGTCTTGTCGGCGACCTCGACGTCCACCATCCGGTCCTCGAGCTTCCCGTCGCGAAGAAGCATCCGGAGCTTCCCTCGCGTCTCCTCGGCCTCGGAGTCGGGCAGCGCGGGCAGGAGCAGGTCCACCAGCCGCTGCTCGGTGCGAGCCTTGGCGCGGTCGCGGATCTCCGCGGTCTTCTCCTCGCGGACCATCTGGACGGCGACCTCGGTCAGGTCCCGGACGATGGACTCGACGTCCCGCCCGACGTAGCCGACCTCGGTGAACTTCGAAGCCTCGACCTTGATGAACGGCGCGTCGGCCAGGCGCGCGAGCCGCCGCGCGATCTCCGTCTTGCCGACGCCCGTCGGCCCCATCATCAGGATGTTCTTGGGCAGGATCTCGCGGGCCATCTCGGCGTCGAGCTGCTGCCGCCGCCACCGGTTCCGAAGCGCGACCGCGACCGCCTTTTTCGCGCGTTTCTGCCCGATGATGAACTTATCCAGCTCCGCGACGATCTCGCGCGGCGTCAGCGCCCCCGACGCCTTCTTCGCCGCCGGCTCCGCCGCCTTCTCCCCCGGCATCAAAAAGACCAAGCCGGGATTCCTCTTTCTCGTGCTTTCCGCACCTTTCGAGAATACCAGACGGGCGAATCCGACAAGTCGACAGTCAACAACCCACAGTCAACAGCAGAGCCCCGTTCAGACACTCAAACTGTCGACTGTCGACTGTTGACTCTCTTAAATTTCCTCGAGGGTGATCCGATCGTTGGTGTAGATGTCGATGGCGGCGGCGATGAACAGGGATTCGCGGGCGATGTCGGCGGCGGTCATGTCGGGGCGGTGCTTGAGCAGGGCGCGGGCGGCGGCCAGCGCGAAAGGGCCGCCCGAGCCGACGGCGAGGACGCCCTCCTCCGGGGAGATCAGGTCGCCGGTGCCGGAGATCAGGAGCGAGGTCGTCTTGTCGGCGACGATCAGGAGCGCCTCGAGCTGGCGGAGCATCTTGTCCGTGCGCCAGTCCTTGGCGAGCTCGATCGCGGAGCGCTCGAGGTTGCCGCGGTGCTCCTCGAGCTTGGACTCGAAACGGGAGAAGAGCGCGAAGGCGTCGGCCGAAGAGCCCGCGAAACCGGCGATCACGTCGCCGCCCTTGAGCCGCCGGATCTTGGCCGCGGTCTGCTTCATCACGGTCGTCCCGACGGTGACCTGGCCGTCGGAAGCCATCGCGACCCGCCCGTTGTGGCGGACACAGACCACCGTCGTCGAGCGCCACTTGTCCTTGGGAATCATTGATCGAGGAGGATACCCTACCGCTTTCCGCCGCCCGCGAGCGCTCGGATCGCCGCCTCGACGATCGCCTCTTCCTCGCCGGGGCGGGCCGGCGGGCGGTCGGCGGCCTCGATGTCGGGAGGGATGCCGCTTCCCTCGTACGAGCGGCCGTCGGAGTCCTCCATCGCGCGGGAGGAGAGCCACAGGAGCGAACCGTCGGAGAGCCTCTTCGCGTCGGCGCCGCCGCTCCCCATCCCCGCGGTCTTCTCGCCGACGATCGGGCCGATCTTGTGGCGTCGGAAGCTCAAGGCGAGCGCTTCGCCGGCGCTTGCCGTGCCGGAGTTGACGAGCAGGGCGACGGGGAGCGGCCTGGACTCCGGCGGCGCGGGAGATCGCCCCTCTCGCGATTTCAGCACGTAGTCGCCGGCGCTCCAGCGGCCGCGCAGCAGCGTCGAAAGGATGCCGGGGTCGTAGCCTCCGGCGTTGGCGCGGAGGTCGAGCAGGAAGCCGTCGATTCCCTCCCAGCCCGAAAGATTCGGCCGCGCGCGGGCCGGCTCGCCGCGGTCGAGGAGCATGTCCACGACCGCCAGCGCGGTTTCCGCGGACATTCCCCAGAGCCTCGCGTAGCCGTACGACTTTCCGTCTCGACGGAGGACGCGCGCGCTTCTCCAGACGAGCGTGTCGCCGGGCTCCTCGAGCTTGAGCGCGAGGCGCGAGGTTTTCTCCGGGCCGCCGGCGAGCGGCCGCCAGGCCACGTCCACGGAGGCGCCCGGCGCCCCCTCGAGGACGAAGAAGAGGTCGCGGAAGCTCACGGGATCTCTTCCGTAAGGCTTGCCGGCAACCGAGACGATCCGGTCGCCGAGCTTCATGCCGGCGCGCTCGGCCGAGGATCCCGCGAGGACGCCCTTGACCGCCCAGCCGTCGCCGTCGCGGCCGATCCGCAGGCCCGCCGTGCCCCAGCCGCGCTGCGGGAGGCGGCCGGCGGGGAGCCGGAAGGTGTGGGAGTCCGACAGCGCCGCGAGCAGGCGGTCGTAGACGGCGTCGCGTTCTTCGGGACTCTTCGCCGCCTTCAGCTCGCCTTCCGCGCGGCTCACCGCGGCGGTCCAGTCCACGCCCTTCAACTTCGGGTCCCAGAAATCGCCGCGGACGTAGCGATCGATTTCGGAGAGGACGGATTGCGGTGGAGACGGCGGCGGGTTGACCGCTGCGCTCGCCCCGAGAGCCGCCAGGGCCAGGGCAAATCCGAAATTCGAAATCCGCATTCCGAAATCCTGCTTCAGGCCTTCGGGTGGGCGCGGCGGTAGACGTCGCGCAGGCGGGCCGCGTCGAGATGCGTGTACTTCTGCGTCGTCGAGAGGGAGGCGTGGCCGAGAAGCTCCTGGATCGCGCGCAGGTCCGCTCCCGCGGAAAGGAGATGCGTGGCGAAGGTGTGGCGAAGCGCGTGCGGCGAGAGGGCGGTCGGGAGGCCGGCGGCTCGCAGGCGGCTCTTCAAGAGGCGCGCCATCGAACGCGTCGTCAGGCGGCCCCCGCGGGCGTTCACGAAGAGAGGCTCCCCTTCTCCTGGACTGCCGTGGCGCCGCCGGCGGGCGGAGCGCGCGGGGAGGTATGCCCGCAAGGCTTCCTCCGCCTCTTCTCCGAATGGGACGATTCGCTCCTTGCTCCCCTTCCCGGTGACGCGAGCCAGGCGCGCGGAGAAGTCCACGTCCTCGAGGTCGAGGCCCGCCGCTTCGGAGACCCGCAGGCCCGCCGCGTAGAGAAGCTCGAAAAGAGCCCGGTCGCGTTCCGGGAAGTTTCCCTCCTCCGGCGCGTCGAGAAGGGCGTCGGTGTCGGAGAGCGTCATGGCGCGCGGGAGGGTCTTCGGCGTCCGGGGAGCCGGGAGGCCCTTCGCGGGACTGCGCGCCAGGTATCCCTCGCGGCAGGTCCAGCGAAAAAAGGCTCGGAGCGTCGAGAGGTGCCGCGCCAGGGACCGGTGAGAGAGCTTCGCCCGGTGAAGCGAAGCCAGGTGCGACCGGACCGAGAGCGTGTCGATCTTCGAGACCGGGGTCGAGCCGGCCGGCTCGTGGGCGAACTCCTTTTCCCAGAAGTCGGCGAAACGATCGAGGTCGCCGCGGTAGGCGAGGACCGTGGCCTTCGAGTACCGGCGCTCCTCCGCCAGGTACGCCTCGAACCCGTCGATCGCCCGCGCGAGGCTGATCACAGCAAAAAGTGTAACCGGGAGTCGCTAGAATCGCGGCCCGTGGAGCTTCGGCCGTTTCGAGCGGTGAGGGGATCGCCGCGCTTCAAGGAGCGCCGGCCCGGCCTGTGGATCGACCGCCAGGTGTTCGGTGAAGGGGACTCCTCGATCGTCCTCCCGCTGCTGATCGGCCTGGTGCGCGTGGGAGAGATCTCGGCGGTGGATCTGTCCCGCGAAGAACCGGCGGCGGACGCGGTTTCCGCGCGGGTGGGAGCGCTGGTGTCGGCGAAATCGGACTCGGAGCCGTGCCTGCTGCTGACCCGCGCGCCGCTGGCCGCCGCCCTCGCGACGACGCGCGCGCCGGATTTCACGATCGCCCCCGACGGCGGTCCGCGCCACGATTTCTTCCGGATCAACGATTACGCGCAGCACGTGGAGCTGCAGGGCCTGGTCAAGAACGCGGAGGCGGAGCTCCTTTCGGGGAGGAGTTTCTGGGACGCCGGGCAGCAGTTTTCAACATCGCCCGCAGCGGCAAAGCTGCCGGGAGCGAAGTACAAGCTCTGCGCGATCGTGGACGAGCGGCTCCTGAGAGACGGCGGGCCGGTGCCGGAGGCGCCGGCCGGCGTCCTGGCGTTCGCCTTCGAAGACCCGGTTTATTGAGGGAACGGGAGCGGGAGGGGCGCACCGAGCGAGCGCGCTACGTCACTTCTTCTTGGCGAAGCCTCGGACGTCGTTCTTGATCAGGCCCTCGATCTGCTCCTTGGTCAGCTTCTTTCCGAAGGCGGGCATGTCTTCGCTTCCGTCGTGGACCTGCTTGATCAGCTGCTCGTCCTTCTTCGAGGACTGCCACTCCGCGTCCGTGAAATCTCGGGCCATGAGCTGCTTGCCTCGCGGGGTGTTTCCCGTTCCGTCCTGGCCGTGGCACTTCGCGCAGTACTCGACGAACAGGGCCGAGGGGTGCTGATCTCCCGCCTGCTGCGCGGGAGGGCTGGCCTTCTCGCCTCCCGCCGCCAGCAAGACCGTCCCTCCCGCCCAGATCGCCGCCACGAGGAAGCCGCCCAGCGCCGTACCGTTCTTCATTCTCGATCTCCCTTTCAACCGTTCTTCGCCTTCTCCAGATCGCGGAGGATGTGCTCCGGCTCCCAGTGCTCTCCGAAATAGATCGTCGCCAGGCGTCCCTTCGGATCCACGACAGCCACCGCCTGCGCGTGAACCACCTGTCCCTTCTCGGGGTAGTACATCACGCCGAAGCTCGAGGCGACATCCGCGACCGCCTTCGGATCCCCGGTCAGGAACTGCCAGCGCTTCGGCTTTGCGCCGACCGTCCTCGCGTACTCCGCCAGAACCGCGGGCGTGTCGTGCTCCGGATCGACGGTGACGGCGAGGAGGTGGCCGAACTTCTTCTCGTCCAACATCGCGTCGAGCTTCGAGAACTTCGCCGTCGTCATCGGGCACGCCGTCGCGATCGGGCAGCGCGTGTAGAGGAAAGTCACCGCGACCGGCTCGCCGCGCATCTGCGAGAGCCGCACGGGCTTGCCGGTCTGGTCCGTCAGCGTGAAGTCGGGAATCGGATCGCCCGGCTGAACTCCGCGATTGGGCGCCGGCGTGACGAAGGAGCCTTCCTTGCCCGGCGGCGGCGTCGCGGCGGGCGGCGGCGGGGTCCCGACGAACCCGCGCGTCAGGATCTTTTCCAGCCAGTAGCGCTCCTTCTCGACGACGAGCGTGGCCTCGATCTTGTCGCCGGGCCGCAGCAGGCGCGTCACCTGCGGATCGTCGCGGACCGGAAACGCCATCGTCATGCCCTGCATGAAGTCGGGGATCGACTCGTGTTCGACGGTGATCTCGGACCTGGCTTCGTTGACCTCGCGAACGACTCCCTTCAAGGTGTAGCGCTTCGCCCCCTCGGCCTGCGCGGTCTCGCCCTTGCGGCAGGCGGGGACACACGCCGCGAGGACGGCGATCGCCAGGAAGAGTCGGGTCCGCTTCACGGTGCTTCTTAAACGCCCCCGGCGGCGTCCTATTTCCAGATTAAGGAACCTCGAAGGTCACAGACGCCCAGAGGCTCTCCCAGTCCGCGCCCGTGTCCGCGGGAGCCGGGACCATGTGGACGACCCTCGCCAGCCAGACGCCCTTGCGCGGCAGCTTGAAGGAGACGCTGCCGTCGGCGCCGGTCCGGGCGGTGGCGGTGTTGTCGGGATCGTCGCGATGCGTGAGCTTCACCAGCCCGCCCGCGAGGCCGCGGCCTTCGTACAGGAGGCGCATCTTCATCGTGTCGCCGGCGCGAAGCTTCAAGGGGTTCGACTCGAGGACGAGCTCCAGCGTGAACCCGAGCGCCCGGTCGAACCCCGCCTCCCCGGTGCCGTTGCCCGCGACGAGCGACTTGGCGCACCGGGAGTACACCTCGCTTCCCGGTTTGCCGCTCTCGTTCTTCGCCGCGCGGGCCTTCACGACCTGGTCGAGCCCTTCGTCCTGGAGGTACTTCTCGAACTTCTCCGGCTCGAGGGTGATCGAAGTCCGGCTGCTCCGGTAACCGATCACGAGAAATCCGGGACTCGTGACGCGGGCGAATCCCGCCGGGTCCGTTCCCGGAAGGCCGCCGATCGGGACTTCTCCGGCCGCCGTCGCGATGACGAACTTGACGATCTTCGGCGCGGCGCGCGGGACGGGCTCTCCCCGAAAGTGCTCTCCCACGCGAAGCGAGACGGAGAGCTGCGAACCGACGGCCGGGCGGAAGCTCGAGGGCTCGATCCAGAAGTCGTGGGCCGAGAGACCCGCCGCGCAGGAGGAGAGCCATGCCGCGGCGAAGACGGCGCGCCGGCGTCGCGCGCCGGCGGTTCGCTTCACGAAGCCGTCCACGCCACCATGACGACGCACAGGATCACCGGTTCCCGTGACGCGGGGTCAGCGCTTCAGGAGGAGCGTCGCGCAAGGGGCCTGTCTCCCTGGCCCGGAGGAGGAAGTTTCCCAGGGTACCTCTGTCAAGGTTCCCGCCCGAGAGGATGACCCCTACCCGCCGGCGCGAGAAATCGGCCTTGCGGTGGCGGACCGCGGCCGCGCCAGCCACTCCGGAAGGTTCGACGAGGACTTTCATTCTCTCGAGCATCCAGGACAGCGTCTCGATCATCTCGTCGTCGGAGACGAGAAGAACGTCCTTCACGGTTTCCTGGACGATCGGAAACGTCAGCTTCCCGGGAGACGGGACCTGGAGCCCGTCGGCGATCGTCCGCGGGATGTCGATGGCCACCCGCTCGCCCTTCGCGAGCGACATGGCCGTGTCGTTGGCCGTCTCCGGCTCGACTCCGTAGACCGTGATCGAGGGGCGCAGGTGCTTGGCGGCGGTGGCCGACCCCGCGATGAGGCCCGCTCCCGAGACCGGAACGAGGAGGAAATCGAGGTCGGGAACGTCTTCGAGCAGCTCCGCGGTGGCCGTGCCGGCGCCCGCCATGATGAGGTCGTCGTCGAACGGCGGGACCAGGAGCGCTCCCCTCTCGCGGACGAGCTTCTCGCCGATCTCGTCGCGATTCTCGGTGTATCGGTCGTAGAGCACGACGTCGGCGCCGTAGCCGCGGGTCGCGGCAAGCTTGGACGCCGGCGCGTCCTTCGGCATGACGATCGTGGCCCGGAGATTCAGGAGCTTCGAGACGAGCGCCACCGCCTGAGCGTGGTTGCCGGAGGAATACGCGACGACCTCGGAGACCGGGCGCCTCTCGGTCTCCGCCTTGATCTTGTTGTAGGCGCCGCGGAACTTGAAGGCTCCGGCGCGCTGCAGGTTTTCCGCCTTGAAAAAGACGGTCGCGCCCGCCTCCTCGTCGAACTGGCGCGAGCGAAGCACGGGAGTCCGGGCGGCGACTCCCTCGATGCGCCGCCGAGCGGCCGCGATGTCGTTCCAGCTCAACATGAACGGACGCGTATCATCGCAGAACTCCGGCGGGCTCTTGGATCTCGCGCTTCCAGTCCGAGATCGCCGTGAGCGCGCGCTCGACCATCATCTTGCGGCGCGCCGCCTTGTCCCGGATCGGCGAATGCGATGTGTCCTCGATCAAGCCGAAGGTCACGTTCATCGGCTCGAAGGGCTTGTCGGCCGGGCGCTCCGAGCAGTGCCGCGCGAGCGAGCCGATGGCGGAACTGTAGGGAACCGGGACCGGCTCGCGCCCTTCGAGAAGCTGCGCGATCGTCAGCCCGACGACGAGCCCGGTTGCCGCGCTCTCGACGTAGCCCTCGACGCCGGTGATCTGTCCGGCGAAGAAGATCCGCGGCTCGCGGCGCATCCGCCAGAACCGGTCGAGGTGGGCCGGCGCCTTGATGTAGGTATTCCGGTGGAGCATCCCGTAGCGCGCGAAGACGGCGCTCTCGAGGCCGGAGATCTTCCGGAAGATGCGCTGCTGCTCTGGTGTCTTCAGCTTCGTCTGGAAGCCGACGATGTTGTAGTGCTCCTTCGCGAGGTCGTCCTGGCGAAGCTGCACGACGGCGTAGGGCGGGCGCCCGGTGCGAGGATCGGGCAGCCCCATCGGCTTCAACGGCCCGTGGCGCAGAGTCTCGCCTCCGCGCTCGGCCATGACTTCGAT
Organism: Thermoanaerobaculia bacterium; assembly: GCA_035259605.1. GTDB lineage: Bacteria > Acidobacteriota > Thermoanaerobaculia > UBA5066 > Gp7-AA6 > JAWOLE01. The sequence continues at coordinate 1,799 of DATFWF010000098.1, read as the reverse complement.
GGGCAGGCAGCCCTCGAAATACACGCCCTTCTCGAAGTCCTTGACCGGGACCGTCTCGCCGGAGAGGAGATCCGCGACGAAGGCCTCGTACTGTTCCTTCGTCATCGGGCAGTTCCAGTAGTCCTCGCCCTCCCCTTTTCCGTAGCGCGACATCGCGTACATCTTCGAAAAGTCGAGCGAGGAGGCAACGACGACCGGCGCGATGGAGTCATAGAAATAAAGGTCCTCGGTGCCGAGAAGCGCGCCGATCTCGGCGTCGAGCGCGGCGGACGTCAGCGGCCCCGTCGCCAGGACGACGAAACCTTCGGGCGGGATCCGCCGGACCTCCTCGCGGAGAAGCTCGATCTCCGGCCGCGACCGGATCGCCTCGGTGACGAGATCGGCGAAGATCGTCCGGTCCATCGCCAGCGCGTCGCCGGCGGGAACCGCGGCAGCGCGCGCGGACTGGATGATGAGCGAGTCCAGGGCCTCCATCTCTCGCTTCAGCAAGCCGACCGCGTTCAAGGGGTTGTCGGACCGGAAGGAGTTCGAGCAGACGAGCTCGGCGCACTTGCCCGTCCGGTGCGCCGCCGTCTCGACGGCCGGCCGCATCTCGCAGAGCCGGACGGCGTGCCCGCGCCGCGCGAGCTGCCACGCGCACTCCGACCCCGCGAGACCCGCTCCAACCACCGTCACCGGCATGAGGCGGGAATTCTACGTGCGGTACTTCCGTCGGGCGACGGGGATCACGAAGCGGATCGAGGTCAGGCGCGCGGAGAAACCGGCGATCTTGTTGTCCACGAGGCCCGCAGCGAGGCCCGCTTTCTGCACCTCGATCCACGGGTACGGGAAGGACAGCTCTTCCATGAACGGCTTCCTGGGGAGGACGGCCCAAAGCGAACCGGGCGACGCCAGGCGCTTCTCCAGGTCGCTGAAGAACGCGAGCAGGGAGCCGTCCCCGGGCACCTCCGCCATGAGCCAGAAGTGAGGGCCGGGAGGCCATTCGCGCACCCGCCGCACGAGCGGCCCGAAGATCTCCCGGCAGGTCTCGCGGAACTCGGTGGAAGTGCCCCGCGCATAGGCGGGCTCGCTGCCGGGAAGCGAGAACTTCCCCCAGGGGGTGGGCATCGAGAGGATTGTGGGCCTGCCGGGCGCTGGACGGAAGAGGGAAGTACGCCGTACTCCTTCCGGCGTCCCCGATTAAGATTCGAGCGATGCGCGCCAGCGTGATCATCCCGTGCCGCAACGGAGAGCGGATCGTCGGCGAGGCGGTCCGTTCGGCGCTGGCGCAGAGCGAGCCTCCGCTCGAGGTCCTCGTCGTGGACGACGCCTCGACGGACTCGACCTCCGAGGCGGCACGGTCGGCGGGGGCCACGGTCCTTCGGCTGAAGGAAAGGGCCAACGCGGGAGGCGCCCGAAATCGCGGGATCGAGGAAGCTCGAGGCGACACGCTTGCCTTCCTCGACGCCGATGTCGCGGCGCCTCGCGACTGGCTGGAGAGGGTGCGCAGGACGTTCGACCGGGACCCGGACACGGTCGCCGTCGGGGGAAGCGTCCGCAACGGGCGGCCCGGCCTCTTCGGAGATCTCGATCTGTACCTGAACCATTCCGAGTGGATCGGAGGCAGGCCGTCCTACCGCGGCCTCATCCCGACTCTCGGGGTCGTTTACCGCCGCGACGCGGTGGGACCGACTCGTTTCGTCGAGACGAACCTCGGCGAGGACGCCTCGTTCGGCGCGGCGGTTCTCTCGCGCGGAGGCAAGCTCTGGTACGACCCCGGCATCGTGATGACGCACCGGCACGAGCGGCTCGACCGGAAG
>DATFWF010000097.1:0-14102 GCA_035259605.1 Thermoanaerobaculia bacterium | reverse complement strand
CTCGGCCGCGTGGGACGGCACCCACCGTCCCCCGATGAAATTGCGAAGCGTTTCGACGCCGGCGCCGGCGCCCGCCGCCCTGTCCTGGACGACCGCGGATTCGGTCATGGGTTCCCTCCCTCGTTCGCGAAACGGAACGCCAATCCTATCGCGCAGGGAGCGATTGAGCCCGAAAAGGACGGGCGGGCGGGTCCTGTCGCCGCACACCCCCCGGCAGTGCTCGGGCCGGGGCGATCTGGTGGGCTGGCGATTTCTTTCTTCGCCGGCCCTGCGCGCTGGCGGTGGGGCCTCGTGCGTCGCCACCCGCCCGCCCTCGCATCTCGACTAATCACCGGATCCTTCCGGCCCTGATGTCGTAGGGGAGGGGGTTTGCGGCGGGCGGAACCGCCGCATGTCGCGTCCCTCGGCCGCTGACGCAGCCGACGACGCTCGGTACGCCCCTCCCGCCCGGTCGTGCCCTCCGGGGTCGGATGCGAAGGAAGCGTAGAATTGGCGTTTCCCCATCGAAGGGCTTGGGAGGTCTCATGAGTGTTGACTTGTCGGTGACTTTCACCGGGATCCGGTTCGAGAACCCGTTTCTTCTCTCGTCGGCGCCCCCGACGGAGTCGGAGTCCAACATCCTGAGGGCCTTCGAGGCGGGGTGGGGCGGCGTGGTGACCAAGACGATCGGGCTTCACCCGGTGGTCAACGTCCGGGGCCCGAAGACGAAGTTCCTCCGCGCCGACGTGGACAGCCCCCACCTTTCGATGAAGAAGCGGCCCAACTCGGCCCTCCACTCCTCCTGGAACTGGGAGCTCATCTCCGACAAGCCACTGGACTGGTGGGTCCCGCGGATCGGGCGGATCAAGAAGGCCTTCCCGGACCGGGTCCTCGTCGCCTCGATCATGGCCGGCTCGGGCAACGACACGGAGCTCGCGCACTGGCAGACGCTGGCGAAGGCGTGCCAGGACGAGGGCGCGGACGCCTTCGAGCTGAACCTCTCCTGCCCGCACATGGACCGCCAGGACATGGGATCCAACATCGGCAAGGACCAGCAGCTGATCTCCGTCGTCACGAAGGTCGTCAAGGAGGTCGCGAAGGTCCCGGTCTGGGCGAAGCTGACGCCCTCGACCACGGATATCGTGATGGAGGCGCGCGCGGCGTTCCTCGGCGGCGCCGACGCGATCTCTTCCTCCAACACGTTCACGTCGCTCCCGTTGATCGACCCCGAGACGCTGGAGTTCGAGATGAACGTGGACGGCTTCGTCTCGACGGGCGGACTCGGCGGGCCGGCGATCCTTCCGCTCTCGCTCGCCAAGATGGCGCAGATGACCGGCGCGCTGCCGGACAAGAGCTTCTCCGGGATCGGCGGGATCTCGACTTTCGAGCACGCGCTCTGCTATTTCCTCCTCGGCTGCGGAACGGTCCAGGTCTGCACCGCGGCGATGCTCGACAAGGCGATCGGTCCCAACGTCATCAAGGGGCTGGTCGCGGACATGCGGGCGTTCCTCGAGCGGCACGCGGACCGCGGCTGGAACGGCCTCGAGGACTTCCGGGGGATCCGCCGCGACCGCGTCGTTGCGCAGTCCCGGATCGCCCGGCCGACCGAGTCGGACTACTACGGCGGCCGCGAGGTCCCCGAGGGCTACGCCGCCCCCGCCGAGACCCACGTCCCGGTTGCCGCGAAGTGAACCATTGGGCAATTGAAGATTGAAGAATGACGATCGAAGATTGAGCTCGCAACCAATCGACAATCGGCAATCGACAATCGGCCTTGATCGACTATCGCGCCCTGCTGCGGGTCGCCGTTGACGAAGCCCGCCTCGGCCTGTCCGAGGGGGGCATCCCCATCGGCGCGGCCCTCTTCGACGCCGGCGGCCGGCTTCTCGGGAGGGGCCACAACCGCCGGGTCCAGGAGGGAGATCCTTCGGCTCACGGCGAGACCGACGCGTTCCGCCGCGCCGGGCGGCGTCGGAGCTACCGCGACACGATCCTCGTGACCACGCTGGCGCCGTGCTGGTACTGCAGCGGGCTCGTCCGGCAGTTCCGGATCGGGACGCTCGTGGCCGGCGAGTCGGTCAATTTCGCCGGCGGGCTCGACTGGCTGCGGGAGCACGGCGTCGCGGTCGTGGATCTCCACTCCGAGGAGTGCGTCCGGATTCTGGCGGACTACATCGCGGCCCACCCGGAAGTCTGGAACGAGGACATCGGAGAGGTCGCGGGATGACCGTCTCGCCGGGCGCGCCTCTCAGGCGGCCGGAGCCCTCCTTCCGGTCGCGCATCGCGATCGGCTTCGCCGTCTCCGTCCTCCTCATCGCGGCCACCGGTGTCGTCTCGTATTACGCGCTCCACCAGACGGCCTTGAGCGACCGGATGTTCGCGCACCAGGCCCGGGACGTCATCGAGTTCGGCCGGCTCCGGGCGACGATCGAGCAGAAGATGGTCGCCGCGCGCGGGTACCTGATCACGGGGGACCAGAGGTTCCTCGCCGAGATCGAGCAGCGCCACCAGGAGCTCGAGGACCACATCCGCAGGCTCCGCAAGGGCGACCTGACACGGCGCGAGCGCGAGCTCCTCGCCGACATCGACGCGGCGGAGCAGGTGCACCAGAAGGCGACCGAGGAGGCGATCGGGCTGAGGGCCCAGGGCGAGCACGCCGGCTACTTCGCCGAGAACGTCGAACCCGCGCGCGCCGCCCTGGAGCGCCGCGTCTCCGCCTTCCTGTCCCACGAGAAGCAGGTGCTCGAGCAGACCGACTCCTCTTCGGCGCAGAAAAACACTGTGGCTTCCTCGCTGATCGTGGCGAGCGGCTTCCTCGCGCTCGGGGTGACGATCATCCTCGCGATCCTCCTGTCGAGGAGGCTCGCGGTGCTCTACGAGACCGAGCGCCACGAGAGAGCCCTGGCGGAGAATACCCGGCGGCGCTACCGCGACCTGGTCGAGGGGATCCCCGGAGGAATCGTCTGGGAGGCGGACGCGGCCACGCTGCGCATGACGTTCGTCTCGCGCCGCGCGCAGGAGATGCTCGGTTACCCGGCCGACGAGGCCCACGCACAGCCGGATTTCTGGACGCGGATGATCCACGCCGACGACCGGGAGCGCGTCCTCGCCACGGCGGCGCGGGCGCTGAAGGAAAGGACCGAGGAGCAGTTCGAGCACCGCTTCCTCGCCGCGGACGGGCGCACGGTCTGGTTTCAGACGCGCGTCCGGCTCTCGCAGGAGGAGGGCAAGCCTCCCGTCCTGCGCGGCCTCTCGGTGGACGTGACGCGGCTGAAGGAAGCGGACAACGCGCTGCGCCTGCGGGCCCGGCAGCAGGCGGCCGTCGTGGAGCTCGGTCGGGAGGCGCTGGTGGAGACCGACCTGATGCGCCTGCTGGAAACGGCCTGCCAGGTCGTCGGCGAGACCCTGGACGCCGACCTGGCGGCGGTCTTCCGGCTCCTCCCGGGTTCCCGCGATCTCGTCGTGAAGGCCGGGGTGGGGTGGAGAGAGGGGGTCGTCGGAAGCGAGACCGTCCCCGCCACGGCCGCCGGGCAGCCCGGCTACACGCTGCTGGCGGGGGAGCCGATCCTCGTTCCCGACATCGGGCGGGAGAAGCGGTTCGCCCCTCTTCCCCTCTTCGACGAGCACGGCGTCGTGGGGGGAGCGAGCGTCGTCATTCCGGGCTCGCCCTCGCCGCTCGGCGTTCTCTCGGTCCACTCGCGGAAGGTCCGGCATTTCTCGGCGGAAGACATCGCTTTCCTCCTGTCGGTCGCCAACGTCGTCTCGGCCGCGACCGGGAGGAAGAGCGCCGACCAGGCCGTCGAGGAATCGGAGCGGCGCAAGGCGGCGATCCTCGGGGGAGCACTCGACGCGATCGTGACGATCGACTTCGAGGGCCGCGTCCTCGAGTTCAACCCGGCGGCCGAGCGCATGTTCGGGATCGCGGCGAGCGAGGCCATCGGCCGCGAGATGGCGGAGCTGATCATTCCCGAGCGCTATCGCGACGACCACCGCTCCGGGATGGCCCGCTACCTCGTCGCGAGGAAGGCGGTGGTCTTGAACCGCCGGCTGGAGATGTCCGCCCTGCGGCAGGACGGCTCGGAGTTCCCCGTCGAGCTGACGATCTCCCGGATCTCGGGGGACGGTCCCCCGGTCTTCACCGGTTTCGTCCGCGACATCACCGCGCGCCGCCGCGCCGAGACCGACCGGGCGGACCTGCTTGCCCGCGAGCAGCGCGCCCGGGCGTCCGCCGAGATCGCCGAACGGCGGGCGGCGTTCCTGGCCGAGGCCAGCGCGGCGCTGGCGTCCACGCTGGATTACCGCACGACGCTCGCGAGCGTGGCGCGGCTGGCGGTGCCGGCGATCGCCGATTGGTGCGCCGTGGACATCCTCGACAGCCGGGGCGACCTGCTGCGCCTCGCGACGAGCCACGACGATCACAGCCGCTTCTACTCGACCAGGGAGATCGTGAAGTACTCCTCCGACCTCGAGGCGCCTCACGGTCCGGCGCACGTGTTCGCGACGGGCGAGCCCGAGGTCTACAACGAGGTCTCCGACGAGATCCTCCACGCGGTCGCCCGCGACAACGAGCATTACCAGGCGGCGCGCGAGCTGGCGCTTCGATCCTGCATGTCGGTTCCCCTGACGGTGCGCGGGCTGAACATCGGGGTGCTGACCTTCGGTTCGTCGGTTCCGGGGCGGCAGTACGGTCCCGAGGACGTGGCGTTCGCGCAGGACCTCGCGGGGCGGGCGAGCGCCGCGATCGAGAACGCCCGCCTGTATCGCGACGCGCAGGAAGCCGTCCGAGCGCGGGACGAATTCCTCTCGATCGCTTCTCACGAACTGAAGACGCCCTTAACGACGCTCCAGCTCCAGGTCCAGGGCCTGATCCGGAAGATCCGAGGCGGGCCGCGGGAGGCGTCGGCCGAGGTCATCACGCCGAGGCTGACCACCGCGGAGCGGCAGGTCGAGCGGCTCACCGACCTGATCAACAACCTCCTCGACATCTCCCGGATCACCGCGGGACGCCTCGATCTCGACCTGGAGTCGGTGGACCTCTGCTCGGTCGTGCGGGAATCGGCGGCGCGCACGAAAGAGGAAGCCTCGCGGGCGTTCTGCGAGATCGTCCTCGACGCCGACGGAGCCTGCGTCGGGCAGTGGGACCGGTTGCGCCTCGAACAGGTCGTGACGAACCTGCTTTCCAACGCCGTCAAGTACGGGGCCGGCCGCCCGATCGAGGTCGCGGTGTCGGGCGACGACCTGCTCGCCCGGCTAACGATCCGCGACCACGGCATCGGGATTCCCCTGGAGCACCAGGCGCGGATCTTCGAGCGCTTCGAGCGAGCCGTCTCGGACCGCCACTACGGCGGCCTGGGGCTGGGGCTCTGGATCGTGCGCCAGATCGTGGACGCGCTCGGGGGCAGCATCATCGTCGAGAGCGAAGCCGGCAGAGGCTCGACCTTCACCGTCAATCTCCCGCGCTCGCCTCGCAAGCGGAGGATGACGGCCACGGAGAGCGCGGAGGCGCGGGGCTAGACCGTCGCTCCGGCTGCGCGAGGAGCCTGCGCCCTGCGGGCGCACCGGCGAGCGGCTCGCCTCAAGGCTCGACCGCTCGCCTGGCCCCTCGCTACGCCTCCGCTCCCGTGGAGGGAGGGACTTTCGGCGCAGGCGGTCGCTTCACGACCGGCGCCGAGAGAGTTCAAGCCAGAGCGGGAGACTCCTCGCGCCGCGACCGGAGCACACCCTTAGGACCGGGGGCCGGTCAGCGGAGGATCCACACGCGGACGATCTTTCCGCGGTGGACCTCGCTGATCACGATCGAGGATTCCGAGCCGTCGCGCCCGCCGGATTCCGTGAGGCGCTCGACAACGAAGTTGCCCTGGATCATCCGGTCGGCGGCTTCGAGCGTCGTCCGGTCCGGCGACGCGAAACGGCGGACGTAGCTCTGCCGGACCTGCTCGGCGCCCGAATCGCGGACACGGTCGGGCGGCTCGTACACCTTCACGTCGGAGGCGTAGAGGGAAACGAGGGAATCCACGTCGCGCCGGTTGTACGCGTCGATGCGGCTCTGCGCGATCGCTTCGGGAGAGCCCTCCGCGGGGGCGCGCTTGTCCGGCGGCGGGACGGGCGGCGGCTGCATCGGCGCCGATTCGGCGATCCGGGGAACGGGGGTCGGCGAGGGCGGAGGGGGAGGCGGCGGCGGGGTCGGGGTCGCCGCGACGCCAGGCGTGGCGGTCGGGGCGCTCAGGTCGATCACGATGGGCTGGACCTGCCCCGCCTGGCAGGCGAGCCAGGTCAGGGCCGGGAGGAGCGCGGCGCAGGCCTTGAGGAGCTTCATCCTTGTCTCCCGCGTAACTTTTTTTCCGGCATTTCGGCGGTGATCTTAGACCAGGGCGCGAAACCCCGGCGGCCCCTCGGCGTCCCCGCTGGCATGGAAGTCCTGCGGTTCGCGCTGCTGCCGGCGCTCCTCGTGGCGGCCGTCGCGAAGGAGCCGCGCGCGGTTTCGGTACCCGCGGTCCTGACGGAGTTCGACCGCGTCTGCCGGCTGCCCTTCTGGCCGGGGTTCGAGCCGTGCCGGATCCCGCTGGTCCTCTTCGACGGCGAAAAAACCTGGCTCGTTCGCCACCCGGCGCCTCCGGCCGAGTTCGCCGCCTCCGGGGATCGAGACGACGCGCGGGTCTTCGAGGGGCGGCACGCGAGCGTCCGCGCCAACACGTCGGTGGACCTGGCGGGGACTCCCACCGCCTCCGCGATCGTTCAGGGGCCGGTCCGCGACCCCGTCCGGCTCGCCGCGCTCCTGGTTCACGAGACCTTCCACGTCTTCCAGGGCCGGCGGCATCCGGGCTGGGGAGCCAACGAGGCGGACCTCTTCGTCTATCCGGTCGAGGACTCCCGTGCCCTCGCCCTGCGGAGGCTCGAATCCCTCGCGCTGCGCCGGGCCCTGGCGGCCGGGCGCGCGCGGGGGAGGGCGGCGTGGGCGGCCCGCGCGCTCGAGACGCGTCGCGAGCGGTTCGCGCTCCTGCCGGCCGCGGCCGGCGCCTACGAGCGCGGGACGGAGCTGAAGGAGGGGCTCGCTCGATACGTCCAGTGGCTTGCCGGGGATGTCGAGCCGCTCTTTCCCGATGGCGAGTTCGCGGCCGCCGCCGTCCGCGACCGCGCCTACTCGTCGGGCGCCGCGATGGCTCTGCTCCTCGACTCGCTGGACCCGGGCTGGAAGGGCCGCCTCGAGGAAGGAGGCTCGCGATGGCTCGAGGACCTCCTCGCAACGGCGGCCGGCCCGGAGAAACCGGAGGCCTTCGCGCGCGCGGACATCGACCGCGAGACCCGCCGGGCGGCCTCCGAGGCCGCCGCGCTCGGAGCCGAGAGAGAACGCAAGCGCCGCGGAATCCTGGAAGGGCCCGGCTGGAAGCTCATCTTCGAGCCGGCGGAGCCGCTGCAGTCCCAGGGCTTCGACCCGCTGAACGTCGAGCGCCTGGCCGCGACCGAGGTCCTCCACACCCGGTTCGTGAAGCTCGCCAACTCCGCCGGTTCGGTCGAGGTCCTCGGCCTGCGCTGCCTGACGGAGTCGGCCGGCAAGCACCCGCTCTTCGAAGGAATCCGCCGCGCCACGATCGAGCTGCCCGGCCCTCCCCGCATCGAGGAAGACGCCGGCACGATCCGCATCACCTCCGAAGGCCTGACCGTGGCCTACCGGGGCGGGCTAACGGCCAGGGGTCAGGTCTACATTATACACTAGGACGCCGGCGCCGCCGCCTGCCGGGGCCGGGCGGATCGCCTCGTAGTGTATAACATAGACCTGACCCCAAGGCGGCGCGCCGGTCAGGCGCCGATGAGGGCATTGAGGGTGGGGCTGGGGCGCATCGCGCGGTCCGCCCGGGAGGGGTCCGGCTGGTAGTAGCCTCCGAGATCCACCGGATGGCCCTGGGCTCCGAGCAGCTCGGAGTTGATCTTCGCCTCGTTGGCGGAGAGGTCCCGGGCGATCGGGGCGAAGCGGCCCTGGAGTTCCGGGTCCTTCGTCTGAGCGGCGAGAGCCTCCGCCCAGTAGAGGGCCAGGTAGAAGTGGCTGCCGCGGTTGTCGATCTGGCCGACCTTGCGGGCCGGAGACTTCTCGTTGTCCAGGAACTTGCCGATCGCCTGATCGAGCGTTTCGGCCAGGACCGCCGCGCGCGGGTTCTTCGACGAGGCGCCGATGTGCTCGAACGCCGCGGCGAGGGCCGAGAACTCGCCGAGGGAATCCCAGCGCAGGTAACCCTCCTCGACGAACTGCTGGACGTGCTTGGGCGCGGAGCCGCCCGCGCCCGTCTCGAAGAGGCCGCCTCCCGCGAGCAGCGGCACGATCGAGAGCATCTTGGCCGAGGTGCCGATCTCGAGGATCGGGAAGAGGTCCGTCAGGTAGTCGCGCAGGACGTTGCCCGTCACCGAGATCGTGTCCAGGCCCTTTCGTATCCGCTCGAGGGAGTACTTCATGGCCTCGACCGGCGCCAGGATCCGGATCTTCAGCCCCGCCGTGTCGTGCTCCGTCAGAGACTTCTCGACTTTTGCGATGACCTGCGCGTCGTGAGCGCGGTTCCGGTCCAGCCAGAAGACCGCGGGAGCGCCGGTCGCCCGGGCCCGCCGCACGGCGAGCTTGACCCAGTCGCGGACCGCGATGTCCGTGGTCCGGCAGCAGCGGAAGATGTCCCCCTTCTCCACGCGCTCCGAGAGGAGCGTCCGGCCCGAGGATTCCTCGACCACGCGGATCGTTCCCGGGCCCGGACCGAGAAACGTCTTGTCGTGAGAGCCGTACTCCTCGGCCTTCTGCGCCATCAGCCCGACGTTGGGCACGCTTCCCATCGTGGCCGGGTCGAGCGCCCCGTTTTTCTGGCAGTCCTCGATGATGGCCTGGTAGATCGTGGCGTAGCACCGGTCGGGGATCACGGCCTTGGTGTCGTGCAGCTTGCCGTCCGGGCCCCACATCCGACCGCCCTCGCGCACGACGACCGGCATGGAGGCGTCCACGATGACGTCGTTGGGCACGTGAAGGTTGGTGATTCCCTTCTCCGAGTCCACCATCGCGAGGGCCGGGCCTTGCGCGTAGACGGCCTGGATGTCCTTCTCGATCTCCGCCCGCTTCTCCGCCGGCAGGCTCTTGATCTTCGCGTAAACGTCGCCGAGCCCGTTGTTGGGATTGACGCCGAGCTGACGGAAGGTCTCCGCGTGCTTCGTGAAGACCGGCTCGAAGAAGACCGTCACGGCGTGGCCGAAGATGACCGGGTCCGAGACCTTCATCATCGTCGCCTTCAGGTGCAGCGAGAGGAGGAGGCCCTTCGCCCGGGCGTCCGCGATCTGCCGGGCCAGGAATTCCCGCAGCTCCTTCACGCTCAACACCGACGCGTCGAGGATCTCGCCCTCGACGAGCTTCAACCCGGCCTTGAGGATCGTGACCTTTCCGTCCGAGCCCTCGAACTCGATCCGCGCCTCGGTGGCCGCCGGGACGGTGACGGACACCTCGCTCCCGTAGAAGTCGCCGGAGCTCATGTGGGCGACGTGCGACTTCGAGTCCGGCGGCCAGGCCGCCAGCTTGTGAGGATGCTTGCGCGAGAACGCCTTGACCGACAGCGGCGAGCGGCGGTCCGAGTTGCCTTCGCGCAGCACCGGATTGACCGCGCTCCCCAGGACCTTCGCGAACCGTTCCTGGATCTTCCTGTCGGCGTCGCCGACCGGGTTCTCGGAATATTCGGGAACGTCGTAGCCGTGCGACCGCAGCTCCCGGACCGCCTCCTGGATCTGCGGGACCGACGCCGAGATGTTCGGCAGCTTGATGATGATCGCCGCGGGGTCGTGCGTCAGGTCGCCGAGGAGGGAAAGGTGATCGGGCACCCGCTGTCCTTCGGAGAGCCGATCCGGGAAATTGGCGAGGATGCGGCCCGCGAGCGAGATGTCCCGCGATTCGACCTCGATCCCCGTGCCCTGGAGGAAGGCTCGAACGATCGGGAGGAGCGAATATGTGGCCAGAGCGGGAGCCTCGTCGGTCAGGGTCCACTGGATGGTCGAAGTCTCGTTTTTCATGAGCGTGCTGGTCTCAACCTCTTGAAACGCCGTGATTATGGTCCGGGGGTGGCGCGTCCGGCGGCGCTCGCCCGCGCCCGGAAAGGTCGCCTCTGCGACCGGCGCCCTAGATGCAAACGCACCAGGCCGGCCGTGTCTCATGGGACAGATTTCCCCCGGAAAATGGCGTTTCCGCCTGTCTGGACGCGTATAATCACGCTTCAGAAAACTCCCATGAGCTCGATTCGGTATCAGGAGACGACTCCGCCGGTTGTCGCCGGCTCGGCGGACTATGACGCCGTGGCCGTCCGGATCGATCCTTCCCGCCGTGTCAGCTTGCGCTTTTCGCTTCTTCTGGAAGATGCAGGGGACCTCGAGGCCCTCCGCTACGCCCGACGCGCGATGATCCGCGAGGAGCGGACGCGCGGCCTCGAGTGGGACGAGCCGTCGATGGAGCAGCCCGTCTTCACGGCCAAGGAAATCCGCTGGTTCGTCCTTGTTTCACAGGTTGCCTGGTGCCGGGAGAAGATCTCCGAGCTGATCTCCCGCGCCAACCGAGCACGCGAGGAGCTGCGCCGGCTCTCTCGCTAGGGGGTTCGGGGGACCGCAAAGTCCCCCGAATCAGAGGAGGCTCCATGAGGCTCCGCGGCCTCGTCGTTCTCGTTCTCGCGGCCGGCGTTGGCTACTGGATATACAAGACCCGGCCCACCGTGACTTCCTTCGTGGATGGTTTGACCCGTCCGCTGATGAGATCGAAGGCGGTCGTCAAGGAGTCCGAGAGCAGGCGGGTCCTCTCCGAGGCCGTGCCCGCCGCCCCCGAGGGCGAGGACGTCAAGCTGACGATGATCCATGAGGGGATGAAAAGGGCGGAGATCGAGGAGCTGATCGGGAAGCCCGACAGCTTCCAGCAGTTCGACGACGAGGGAAAGGTCCGCTTCCGCGCCATCTACGTCGCGGCCCGGCGGATCATCGTTTACGAAGAGGGGGGGCGGGCCGTCTCGATCGCCGTCGCCGCTCAGTAGGCCGCCGCGGCCGCGCCGAAGATCGGGAGGTGCGGGTCGAGGACGACTCGGACCGGGATCCTGGCGAGCAGATCCTCGTACGGCGGCTTGTCGCGGAAGGACTCGAGGAAGAGCGGGCCCTCCAGGGCGCGCAGGATCTTCGGCGCGATCCCTCCTCCGAGAAAGACGCCGCCCGTCGCCCGGTACTGCAGGGCGAGGTTGCCCGCCACGGATCCGTAGATCGAGACGAAGAGGCGAAGCGCCTCGCGCGTCAGGCGATCCCGCCCGCCCAGTCCGTGACGGCTGATGACCGCGGCGCGGTCCGTCCCTTCGAACGCCCGGGCGACGGAGGCGCTTTCCTTCGCGATTTTCGAGGCGCGCAGGAAGTCGTAGATCAGGGTCAGCCCTTCCCCGGAGAGGAGGCGGTCGTCGGTGACCCGGCCGAACTTCTTCCGCACGAAGCGGACCAGCCCGTCCTCGACGGGATTGCGCGGGCCGAAATCCGTGTGCCCTCCCTCCGACGCGATCGCGATCCGCCGCCCCTGGTGCTCGATCAGTCCCGCTTCTCCCAGTCCGGTTCCGGCGCCGATCAGACAGACCGGCCCTCCCCGTTCGGCCCGTCCCGGCTGCAGGACCTTCAGGCGCCGGGGGCCGACGTAGGGTATGCCGTACGCCGCGGCGACGAAGTCGTTGATGACCCGGACTCTTCCGATCCCGGTCGCCCGCGAGACCGCCCGCTCGTCCACGACCCACGGAAGCTTGGTGATCTGCGCCCGGCCCTGGATGACCGCCCCGGCGACGCCGAAACCCGCGGCGGCGGGCGCCGGCCCCGCCGTCCTCAGGTATTCGCCCAGGATCTCCTCGAGGCTGGCATGGCCTGCGCTCGGATAGACGCTGAGCTTCTCGATCGAGGCCCGCTTCCCGGAGAACTCGACGAGCGCGACGGCGGTCTTTGTCCCCCCGATGTCCCCGGCGAGAACCTTCATGCGAGGAAAGTTACATCGGTTTCATCGGTTCCTCGGTTCATCTGGCGAGGATTCAGCTGCGATCACCCGATGATCCGATCACCCGTGCGGCGCGGTGCCGGTCCCGAGCCGGAAGCGACTTTATCGTTCGGGCAAAAAAATCCCCGGGTCGGGGTGGGGCCGCCCGGGGGGCGAAAGGAGGAGATTGAGGTTTTGGTTTCCTCGACCAATGGGTATTGCAACCGGCTCGCCAAGAGGCTCTGCCTCGCAAACCCTTTGATATTAGAGGTTACGTCGTCTCAGGCCGAGCTCCATGACAGCGATTGTCACCCCGGCAAAGGTCGAACGTCCTTTTTCGCGTACGCCGGGTTTTCAGAGCTCGGAGCGGAAGGGCATGATCAGCAACTCGGTCAGGCGCTCCCGGATCGGGCGGCCGCGCCACTGCTCGAGGGTGTACCGGCGCGAGCGCGCCAGGTCCTTCTCGAAGATCTCCTCCAGCCGGCGCCCGACGTCCCTGTCGTACACGGCCAGGTTGATCTCGTCGTTCAACCGGAAGGAGCGGTTGTCGAAGTTCGTCGAGCCGATCGTGGCGAAAAGGCCGTCCACCACCATCGTCTTGGGGTGGAACATCGTCGGCTGATATTCGGAGATCTTCACGCCGCCCGAGAGCAGCTCGCCGAAGCTCGAGCGGCCGCCCGCCTTCGTCGCCGGAACGTCGTTGACCTTCCCTGGGACGAGGATGTGGACGTCCACGCCCCGCCTGGCCGCCTCAACCAGGAGCGCCGAGGTGTCGCTGTCCGGGAGGAAATAGGAATTCGAAAGCCAGAGGCGTTTCGTCGCGGCGGAGATGGAGGTCGCGTAGAGGAGCTTGGTCGCCGAGCTCGGAGACTCCGGCGACGAGACGATGACCTGGGCGCGCGCGGACCCGGCCCGTTCGAGCTTCGGGAAGAACGCGTCCCCCGCCAGCGCCTCGCCGCGGACCGCTCCCCAGTTCTCCTGGAAGGCCGACTGGAGCTGCGCCACGACCGGGCCTGTGACCTCGACGTGCGTGTCGCGCCAGCGTCCCGGCGCCTCCGCCTGGCCCAGCCACACATCCGCAATTCCCGCGCCGCCGGTGAACGCGACCTTCCCGTCCACGACGAGGATCCGCCGGTGCGACCGGTGGTTGATCGTGTCGAGCATCCAGGGGCGGATCGGGTGGTAGAACTCGACGCGGCATCCTCCCTCCCGGAGAAACTCGACGTCCTGCCGCCGGAGCTTGGACCGCGGGGACCCGAGCGCGTCGAGCAGGACCCGGACCTCGACGCCGTGCTGGGCACGCTCCACGAGGGCGTTTCGGAACCGCGTCGCCGCCTGCCCCGACCAGAAGATGTAGCTCTCCAGGTTGACGGACCGCTCCGCGCGGGCGATCGCGGCGAGCATCGCGGGAAAGATCTCCTCTCCGTTGAAGAGGAGTCGGACCCGGTTGCCCTCCGAGGGCTGGGGATTGGAGAGCGCCAGAGCCGAGGGAAGAAAGGTCTCGTCGGCGACCGCGAAACGGTGAGGCTGGCGGTAGGAGACTTCTTTCGGCGCCGACAGCAGCGAGAACGCGATCGCCAGCGCGAAAGCCAGCGCGAGGGCGACGAGGTAGGTCTCGACCGGGATTCGGTAGACTCTCGGGCTCCGTGGACCACGCCGGCGCGTGCGAAACATCAGCCGCGATGAGGAAGGCGAGAAGCAGCACGCTGGCGCGGCTGCTGGCGCTCGCGCTGGCGCTTTCCGCGTCGGGCTGCTCCTATATTTTCTCGGAGAAGCGGACCGTCTACCAGTACGAGCCGATGTACGGCGTGGACAGCCCCGACTTCCGCCGCTCTCTCGAGGTGCTGGGCACCGAGCTCGTCTCTTCCAACAAGGCCACGCTCCTGAAGAACGGCAATGAGACCTTCGCGGCGATCCTCGAGTCGTTCCGGGCGGCGCGGCGCTCGATCAACATGGAGGTCTACATCTTCACCGACGACACCGTGGGGACCGAGTTCGCGAATGTCCTCGCCGAGCGGGCGCGGGCGGGCGTCGAGGTCCGGCTCCTCGTGGACGGCTTCGGGTCGAGCCTGGGAGCACTCGAGGAACAGATGGAAGCGGCGGGCGCGCGGGTCGAGATCTACAAGCCGCTGCG
>DATFWF010000096.1:0-9219 GCA_035259605.1 Thermoanaerobaculia bacterium | reverse complement strand
GCCGGGCGCGTGGCGCCTCTCGGTCGTCCTGCTCGCCGTTCTCGGCGCGGTCATCGCCTTGCTCTCTGCCGGAGAATCGAAGCGCCGCTGGAGGCCCCTCGCCGCGGGGGGAATGATCGCGGCGAGTCTGGTGCTCGTCTTCTCGCGGGGGCCGACGGCGGCGTGGCGCCACAGCCCCATCGGAGCGGGGCGACTGGAGCTCACGGGCGCGACGCCCAACCGCGTGCGCGAATGGCAGCGGTCGCAGCGCCGGCAGCTGCGCTGGGAAGCCGACGGGCGCGAATCGAGCGTCGGGATCCTGGCGCTCGATCTCGCGCTCGCCTTCGCCGTCAACGGGAAGGTCGACGGCAGCGCGGTCGGCGACTCTCCCACGCAGGTCATGGGCGGCCTGGTCGCGGCGATCCTCCACCCGCTTCCGAAGAGCGCGCTCGTCGTCGGCCTCGGCACGGGCTCCACCGCGGGGTGGCTCGGCGCCGTGCCGTCGATCGAGCGGGTGGACGTCGTCGAGCTCGAGCCCGCGATTCGCCACGTCGCGCAGGAGTGCGCGCCCGTCAATCGCAACGTCCTGGAGAACCGGCGCGTCCGGATCCTCTCGGGCGACGCGCGGGAGCTTCTGCTGACCTCGCGCGACCGCTACGACGTCATCTTCTCGGAGCCGTCGAACCCTTATCGCGCGGGGATCTCGAGCCTGTTCACGCAGGACTTCTATCGGGCGGTGCGCCGGCGCCTGGCGCCCGGCGGCATCTTCGTCCAGTGGCTCCAGGCCTACGAGGTGGACAGCCAGACCGTCCGAACGGCCTACGCGACGCTCGCTTCCGTCTTTCCGTCGGTCGAGACCTGGTACTCCAAGAAGCAGGACCTGCTCCTCGTCGCGTCGGACTCCGCGATCCGTTACCCGGCGGATGCGCTCCGCGCCCGGGTCGGGGAGGAGCCGTACCGGAGCGCGATGCTCGACACGTGGCGGGTGTCCGATCTGGAGGGGTTCCTGTCGCACTACGTCGCGCGAGATTCCCTGGCGCGGTCGATCGCGCACGCCGAGGGCGGCCTCGTCAACACCGACGACCGCAACCTCATGGAGTTCGCCTTCGCGAGGAGCCTCGGGAAGTCGCTCTTCACGAGCGACGACCTGTGGCAGGTGGCGCAGTCGCGCGGCGAGGATCGGCCGCCGGTGGAGGGGAAGCTCGACTGGGACGACGTGCTGCGGCAGCGGCTCGGGTCGTATGCCGCGGAAGGCATCGAGCCGGCGCCGTCGGGCGCGCCTTCGGTCTGGGACCGCCGGGCGCCGGCCTTCGCGCACTTCGCGGGCGGGCGCCTGGGCGAAGTCGCGAGAGCGTTCCGGGCCGACCCCTGGGAGCCGAAAGGGGAGCTTGAGTTCGCGATGATCGGCGAGTCGCTGGCGGATTCCGGCGATGAACGGTCGCTGCTGCTGGCCCGGTCGCTCGAGCCGGTCCAGCCGGCGGAGGCGGCCGCGATCCGGGCGCGGTTTCTCTGGACGAGGAGCGACTGGAAGGGCTGCTTCGAGGCGACGAAGGCGGCCTTCGAGAGGTACCGGGCGGATCCGTGGCCCATGGCGTTCCTGATGAAACGGTTGATCGCGATCGCGGCGAGCCTGCCCTCCAAGGATCCGCTCCTGTCCGGGCCGCTCGACGACCTGCTGTCTTCACGGTTCTCGCTGTCGCTCCTGGACGAGGACCGCGCGCTGGCGCGATTGACGATCGCGCAGAACCGCGGGGCGGCGGCGGTCGCGGCGGCCATCCAGCCGCTGGAGCCGAACTTTCCGTGGAGCGGCGAGTTTCTCCAGATGCGGGCGCGCGCCTACGAGGAGACCGGCGATCCACGGGCCGCGCTGGCGCGCCGCGAGGCGGAGGAGTTCCGGTCGCGCGAGGCCGTCCCTTTCAACACCGGGTTGACGGGAAAGTAGCCGAATTCGGTTTGCCTAGCGGCGCAGCCGTGCCGCCTTGACCGTGTTTGCCAGGAGCATCGCGATGGTCAAGGGGCCGA
Organism: Thermoanaerobaculia bacterium; assembly: GCA_035259605.1. Classification (GTDB taxonomy): domain Bacteria; phylum Acidobacteriota; class Thermoanaerobaculia; order UBA5066; family Gp7-AA6; genus JAWOLE01. The sequence goes on along the minus strand of DATFWF010000096.1, from coordinate 7,218 downwards.
CGCCCCCGGGGACGGGCGTGATCCAGCCGGCGGCGGGCGACACGTCGTCGAAGTCCACGTCGCCGACCAGGATTCTTCCTTTCGACGCGATGGTCTCCTTCACGCGGGCGGAGCGGCGGAGGTTCGGAGGGGCGGCATCCAGGCTGTCGAGGCGGTTGATGCCGACGTCCACGACCGCCGCGCCCTCCTTGACGAAGCCGCGCGTCACGAATCCGGCGCGGCCGATCGCCGCGATCAGGATGTCGGCGCGGCGGCAGACCTCGGGGAGGTTCCTCGTCCGCGAGTGGCAGAGCGTGACGGTCGCGTTGCGCGAGGTCAGGAGCGCGGCCACCGGCTTCCCGACGATCTCGCTTCGCCCCAGGACGACCGCCTCCGCCCCCTCGATTCCCACCGCGTTGGCGTCGAGGAGCTCGACGATCCCGGCGGCCGTGCAGGGAACGAACCGCGGCCGCCCCTGCGCCAGAAGCCCCACGTTCTCCGGATGCAGCCCGTCCACGTCCTTTCCCGGATCCACCGCGTCGGCGACGGCGCGCGGGTCGTGCCCGGCCGGGAGCGGAAGCTGGACTAAGAGTCCATCCACCGCCTCGTCGCTGTTGGCGCGGCGGACTTCGTCCAGGAGCCGCTTCGGCGGGATCGAGTCGGGCAGGCGGATCGTCTCCGCCCCGCAGCCGGCTTCCTGCGCCGCGCGGGTCTTCGACGCGACGTACGTCATGGAGGCGGCGTTTTCCCCGACGAGGATCACCCTCAGGAACGGAGGAGCGCCGCGCGCCGCGATGCTCTCCGCTTCGACGCGCACCCTTTCGCGCAAGGATTTCGCCAGCAAGGCCCCATCGAGGATTCGCGCGCGATTCGCCGCCACGAGCCAAGAATAAACGAGGCCCATTTCTTGCAAAGTTTCGATCGCCTCGTGATCGACGCATTCGCTCCTCTTTACCGCAGGCTCCCGCACCCGGCGCGGTCGTTCGCCGCGTCGGCGCGCGGCCTCTACCTGAAGCACTGGAGGTACGGGACGCGGACCGAGGAAGAGGTCCAGGGAGCTCTCGAGAGGGACGCGTGGACGGCGGAGCGCTGGAAATCCTGGCTCGACGAGAAACTCGCTCAGCTCCTCGGGCGAGCCGCCTCCGCGGTGCCGTACTACCGAGCCTGGTGGAAGCGGATGCGCCCGGGCGGAAAGGGGCCCTCTCCGGAGATCCTCGAGAACTGGCCGGTCCTCCGCAAGGAAGCCGTCCGCGAGAACCCCCTGGCCTTCCTCGCCGAAGACCGGGACGCCGGACGGATGTTCCGCAATCGCACCCTCGGGACCACCGGAAGGCCGCTCTCGATCTACTCGACGCGCGCCACGCTGGTTCGCCACTACGCGCTTTTCGAGGCGAGGGTGCGCCGCTGGCATGGGGTCTCCCGAGCCGAACCCTGGGCGATCCTCGGCGGCCACCTCGTGGTCCCGCGGTCGCGGAAAGCGCCGCCCTTCTGGGTCCGCAACAAGCCGCTCAACCAGCTCGCCCTCTCGAGCTACCACGTCTCGGCCTCCGCCGCGCCGGCCTACGCGGCGGAGCTGGCGCGATACGCTCCGAGCCACCTCGTGACGCTCCCCTCTTCGGGCGCTCTCCTGGCAGCGGAGTGCCTGGAGGCCGGGATCCCGCTCCCCAAGCTCGCGGTCTTCTCCGCTTCCGAGGTCCTCCTGGATTCCCAGCGCGCGGTGCTCGCCCGCGCCTTCGGATGCGCCGCGCGAAACACGTACGGGATGGTCGAGATGGCGGCGGCGGCGAGCGAGTGCGCGGAGGGCTCGCTCCATGCCTGGCCGGACGAGGGGCTCGTCGAGATCCTCGAGGACGACACCGACGCGGCGCTGTTGCCGGGCAAGTCCGGCCGGCTCATCGCCACCGGCCTGCTCAACGAGGACATGCCGCTCATCCGATACGACACGGGCGACCGAGCCACGCTCTCGGAGTCGCCCTGCCGCTGCGGCCGCCGACTCCCGGTCCTCGAACGGGTGGAGGGGCGCTCCCAGGACCTCGTCGTGACGCGGGACGGCCGGCGGATCTGGTACTGGAGTCCGGTCTTCTACGGGCTTCCGGTCGTTCAGGGGCAAATCTTCCAGGAGAGCCTGGACTCGATCCGGGCCCGGGTCGTCACTTCGGGCCCGTTCGGCGAGCCCGAGAAACAGCAGCTCGTGTACCGGATCCGCCTGCGCCTGGGGGTCGCCGCCCAGGTTTCGGTCGAGACCGTCCCGGAGCTTCCCCGGACCGCCGGAGGGAGGGTCCGCCCGGTCATCTCCTTAGTCGCCCGGGGACCGTCCGTCACGTCCTGAATCGGCGGGATCCGGAGCCCGGCGAGCCCCTTATTTCCTTGACAGGGACGCCCTTCCTGCGTATCCTTACGCGCTCTTTCGTCAGGGCTCGGGACCGGCCTGCCCGAGGGCAGGGCCCGGTTTCATTGAATAAGGAGTCAGGTTTCTTCATGAATTCCGGGACATCTGCGGCTGCTCACGCCGCCCTCCAGGAGTGGTGGGTCGTGGACGCCTCCAACAAGGTCCTCGGCCGTCTGGCCACGCGGGTCGCGCGCATCCTCTCCGGCAAGCACCGCGCGAGCTACCTTCCCTATCGCGACACCGGCGACTTCGTCGTCGTGACCAACGCGGAGAAGGTCGTGCTGACCGGGCGCAAGTCCGACGAGAAGGTCTACCACCGGCACACGGGCTACCCCGGCGGATTGAAGTCGGTCGCGGCTAAGGATCTCGCGGTGAAGCACCCCGAGCGGTTGATCGAAGAGGCGGTTCGCGGAATGCTCCCCAAGTCGAAGCTGGGGCGCCGCCAGTTGAAGAAGCTCAAGGTCTACCGCGGGCCTTCCCATCCCCACGAGGCGCAGAAGCCGCGCGTGTTGACGCTTCCGGTGCGGCGCGCCGCGAGCTAAAGGAGGATCTTTCTTGGCGGTCGAAATCCAGCATCGGGCCACGGGACGCCGCAAGACCTCGATGGCGCGCGTCCGGCTGACCCCCGGCTCCGGCGCGATCACGGTCAACAAGCGCTCCCTCGACGACTACTTTCCCAACAACGTCCTGAAGATGGTCATCAAGCAGCCGCTCCTCTCCACCGAGACGGCCGAGCGGTTCGACATCCTGGTGACCGTCTCCGGCGGCGGCCCGACCGGCCAGGCCGGCGCCATCCGCCATGGCATCGCCCGCGCGCTGACCGAGTACAACTCGGAGCTTCGCAAGAAGCTCAAGAAGGAAGGCTTCCTGACCCGCGACCCGCGGATGAAGGAACGCAAGAAGTACGGTCAGCGCGGAGCCCGCGCCCGGTTCCAGTTCTCCAAGCGGTAATGCAGTCAACAGTCCACAGTCAACAGTCGACAGGAGGGGCCGGATCCCCCACTGTTGACTGTCGACTGTCGACTGTCGACTTGGTCAATGACTGTCGACTGTCGACTTTTTCCAAGGAGGTGTGATCTGGCATCTATTTCGATGAAGGAACTGCTCGAGGCTGGCGTCCACTTCGGTCACCAGACGAAACGCTGGAACCCGAAGATGAAGAAGTTCATTTTCGGCAAGCGCAACGGGATCTACATCATCGACCTGCAGAAGACGCTCAAGCAGTTCAAGGAAGCCTCGAAATTCGTGACGGACCTGGCGGCCCAGGGAAAGAACCTGCTCTTCGTCGGCACCAAGCGGCAGGCGCAGGACGCGATCTACGAGGAAGCCAACCGTTGCGGCATGTTCTACGTGAACACGCGGTGGCTCGGCGGAACGCTGACGAACTTCTCGACGATCCGCAAGTCCATCCACCGCTTGAAGGAAATCGAAGGGGTCCTGGCCCAGGAGGACAACGAGAACCTGACCAAGAAGGAGCGCCTCCGCCTCGAGCGCGAGAAGGAGAAGCTCGAGAAGAACCTGACGGGGATCAAGGAGATGGACGAGCTGCCGGACGCGCTTTTCGTCATCGATCCCAAGCAGGAGTACATCGCGGTCAAGGAGGCGAACATCCTCGGGATCCCGGTCGTCGCGGTCGTGGACACCAACTGCGACCCGGACGTCATCGACCACGTGATCCCGGGCAACGACGACGCGATCCGGGCGATCCGGCTGTTCACGGCGCGCGTGGCCGACGCGGTCCTCGAGGGGCTGCACGCCCACGAGGAGCGCAGCGAAACGGCCGACGCCGACGCCGAGGCGCGTCCCCGCACGCCGGAGCTCTCGACGACGGCCGTCGTTTCGGATGTCGCTTCTTGAGGATTAGTCGACAGTCGACAGTCAACAGTCCACAGTAGAGACGGGGTTTATTCACTGTCGACTGTCGACTGTCGACTGTGGACTGTCGACTCTTATCGTAGAGGGACCATGGAGATTACGTCGAAAGCCGTAGCCGATCTGCGCGCCGAGACCGGCGTCGGAATGATGGATTGCAAGAAGGCGCTGGTCGAGGCCGGCGGGGACTTCGAGGAAGCCCGCAAGATCCTGAGGAAGCGCGGGCTCGCCTCCGCCGCCCGCAAGGCGGACCGGGCGACCTCCGAGGGGCTCGTCATCGCGCGGGTCGCTCCCGCCGCCGCGGTGCTGCTCGAGATCAACTGCGAGACGGACTTCGTCGCGCGCACGGAGGACTTCCGCGCGCTGGCCGAGGGGCTGGCGGACACCGTCGCGGCCCACTCCGCCTTCGGCGACACGGCGTCGGGCGACGTCGCGGCGCTCTCGGCGCTTCCCGCGCCGGGCAAGGCGACCGAGAGGGTCTCCGAGGCGCTGACGCACCTGATCGCCAAGCTCGGCGAGAACATGGGCATCCGCCGTTTCGCGCGGCTGTCCTCTCGCCCCGGGGAGCGCTTCGCCAGCTACGTTCACGGCCAGGGCCGCATCGGCGTCATCGTCGGGTACGTCGCGGGCGACGAGTCGCTCGGCAAGGACCTCGCGATGCACGTCGCGGCCTCCGACCCGAGGTTCGCCTCTCGCGCGGAGGTGACGCCGGAGATGCTCGCGACCGAGCGGGAGATCGCCCGGGCCCAGGCGGCCCAGGCGGGGAAGCCGCCGCAGGTCGTCGAGCGGATCGCCGAGGGGAAGGTCGAGAAGTTCTACCAGGAGACCGTGCTGACCGAGCAGGCCTTCGTCAAGGACCCCGAGAAGACCGTCGGCCAGGTCATCGTCGAGCGGGGCGGCAAGGAAGCCCTGGACCTGAGGTTCGTCCGGTTCAAGCTGGGCGAGGCCCTGGGACGGGCCGATTCGCAGGCCACCGGGGAGCCCAGTTAGACTCCGCCGGACAGGAGCAGCCGCGACCGTCCGATGAGCAATCCCCCCGTTTACAAACGCATCCTCCTGAAGCTGTCGGGGGAGGCGTTGATGGGGGAGCAGAAATACGGGATCTCCCCGGACGTCGTCGCCCGCCTCGCCGACGAGGTCCGCGACGTCCACAATCTCGGGGTCGAGATCGCGGTCGTCGTCGGCGGAGGCAACATCATCCGGGGAGTCTCCGCGGCGGCGCAGGGAATCGACCGGGTGGCCGGCGACCACATGGGGCTGCTCGCGACCGTGATCAACGGCCTGGCGCTCCAGGACGCCCTCGAGAAGCGGGCGGTCCGCACCCGGCTCCAGTCCGCGGTCGAGGTCCGGCAGATCGCCGAGCCGTTCATCCGGCGCCGCGCGATCCGGCACCTCGAGAAGGGGCGGGTCGTGCTCTTCGCCGGCGGAACCGGGAACCCTTTCTTCACGACGGACTCCGCGGCGGCGCTGCGCGCCAACGAGATCAAGGCCGAGGTCCTGCTGAAGGCGACGCGCGTGGACGGCGTGTACGACGCCAACCCCGAGGTCGAGCGCGAGGCGAAGTTCCTGAAGACCGTCTCCTACCGGCAGGCGCTGGAGCGCGGCCTGGGCGTCATGGATGCCGCCGCGATCGCGCTCTGCATGGACAACGGCATCCCGATCAAGGTGTTCAACCTGCGTGTGAAGGGAAACATCGAGCGGGTCGTGCGCGGCGAAGACATCGGCTCGCTCGTTTCAGCGGAGGCGTGACGCTATGCGGCAGGAATTGAAAGACGTCGAGCAGCACATGAACAACGCGATCGGGCACCTGAAGGAGCGCTTCAAGACGCTCCGGACAGGCCGCGCGAACCTGGGGATCCTCGACGGGATCCTCGTCTCGGCCTACGGCGCGGAGGTCCCGATCAACCAGGTGGCGAACCTCTCGGTGCCCGAGCCGACGCTGATCGTCGCGGCGCCGTGGGACCCGAAGATGTCGGGCGAGATCGAGCGGGCCATCCGCAACTCCGACCTGGGCCTGAACCCGCAGTCCGACGGAAAGGTGGTGCGGATCCCGATCCCCTCGCTGACCGAGGAGCGCCGCAAGGACCTCGCGAAGAAGGCGCATCACATGGCCGAGGAGGCGCGCGTCGAGATCCGCCGCTTCCGCCACGAGGGCAACGATCGCCTGAAGAAGATGCTCAAGGACAAAAAGGTCTCCGAGGACGACGAGCGCCGCGGGCTGGAAGAATCGCAGAAGCTGACCGACAAGAAGATCGCCGAGGTGGACGAGCTCCTGAAGAACAAGGAAAAGGAGATCATGGCGGTCTAGCGATTTTGGATTTTGGATTGAGGGCACTGGGATCGCAGCTTTTCTGATCGTCGTGGCCGCCGGTTCGGGCACCCGGTTGGGTCGCTCGGAGCCGAAGGCCCTGGTTCCTTTGATGGGTCGGCCTCTTGTTTGGTGGACCCTGGATTCGCTTTCAGGGCTGGACTTCGGGGGCAGGGTCATCGCTGCGCCTCCCGGACGCGTTGAAGAGGTTCGGAAGCTGGCCGGCGAGGGGGCGAAGGTCGTCGAAGGGGGAGCGACCCGGTCGGAGTCGGTTCGGCGGGCGTTCCAGGCTTGCGGGGTGGGCGGATCGAACATCATCTGCATCCATGACGCGGCTCGGCCGTTCGTGACGGCCGCGGAAACCGCGGAGATTCTTCTGGCGGCGGAAGAGACCGGGGCCGCGATCGCGGCAACCCCGCTTGCGGACACGATCAAGCAGGTCCAGGAGAGGCGGATCACCGGGACCCTGGATCGGTCCGCTCTCTGGGCGGCCGCGACGCCGCAGGCATTCCGCGCGGAGATCCTCGCGCGCGCTCTCGAATCCGGCGCCGACACCACCGACGAAGCGGCCCTCTGCGAAACCCTCGGGATACCCGTGGCCGTCGTCGCGATTTCCAGGCTGGGATTCAAGATCACGACGCCGGAGGATCTGCAGATCGCGGAGGCCATC
>DATFWF010000095.1:0-3304 GCA_035259605.1 Thermoanaerobaculia bacterium | reverse complement strand
TCGAGCGTCCACGGCTTGCGGTAGACCTGCCAGAAGCCGGCGTAGAGAATCCGGGGGTTGGTCGCGTCCATCACGAGATCGGAGGCGCCGGTCTTCTCCGAGACGAAGAGGACCTTGTCCCAGGACTTCCCGCCGTCCTTGGACCGGAAGATGCCGCGGTCGGGGTTGGAGGCCCAGACGTGGCCCTGCGCGGCGACGTACACGAGGTCCGGGTTCTTCGGGTGAACGCGAACCCGCGAGATCTGGTAGGTGTTCTTCAGGCCGACGTTCTTCCAGGTCTTGCCGCCGTCGGTGGACTTGTACACGCCGTCGCCGTGGGAGACGTTGCCGCGGATCGGCGATTCGCCCATGCCGGCGTAGATCACGTTGGGGTCCGATTCGGCGACTCCCAGCGCTCCGACCGATCCGGTCTTGAAGTCCTTATCGGACATCGGCGTCCAGTTGGAACCGCCGTCGCTCGTCTTCCAGACTCCCCCGCCCGTCCCGCCGAAGTAGTAGACGAGCGGCTGGCCGCGAACTCCCGCCACCGCCGTGACGCGTCCCCCGCGGAAAGGACCGATGTTGCGGAACTCCAGCCCTTCGTAAGCCTTCCCGATCGTGGCCGCCGCGGCATCCTTCTTCTCCGGGGCTTTCTCGGCGCCGAAGAGAACCGTCGCGGCGACGGGCAGAGCGAGAACCACCGGCAGACCGCGCAGAGTCCTCAAGGTCTCCTCCTTCAAGAGAAACAGGTTACGTAACGGGATCTTATCTCTGGAGGCACGAGGGCGCGACCGGGCGGGAGGGGCGAGCCCTCCCCTGCGACGCCGGAGAGGTGTCGGTCAGGATTCGTGCGTGTCGATCTGGGCTTTTTGCAGGCGGCCGGAGAAATCCACGTAGATGGACTTCCACTCGGTGAAGACGTCGAGGCCGGCGATGCCCGCTTCGCGGTGGCCGTTGCCGGTGTCCTTGATCCCGCCGAAGGGAAGGTGGACCTCCGCGCCGATCGTGGAGGAGTTCACGTAGAAGATCCCCGTCTCGAAGTCCCGCATCGCGGTGAAGGCCTTGTTGACGTCGCGAGTGTAGATCGAGCCCGAGAGCCCGTACTGCACCGAGTTGGCGACCCGGATACCTTCTTCGAGCGAGGAGATCGGCACGACCGTCGTCACCGGCCCGAAGATCTCTTCCTTCGCCACCCGCATGCTCGGCGTCGCGTCGGCGAAGATCGCCGGCGAGAGGAACCATCCCTTCGAGAGATTCCCCCCTGTCAGCTTCTCTCCGCCGGAGAGGAGCTTCGCGCCCTCCTGCTTCCCGATCTCGACGTACCGCAGCACGCTCTCGCGCTGCTTCTCCGAGACGCAGGGCCCCATCTCGCTCGAGGGGTCCAGCCCGTCGCCGACGCGCAGCGCCCTGACCCGGGCGACGAGCTTGTCCAGGAAGGCGGAGTACACGGCCCGGTGCACGAGGAGCCGCGAGGACGCCGTGCACCGCTGCCCGGTCGTCCCGAAGGCGCCCCAGACTGCGCCGTCCACGGCGAGGTCGAGGTCCGCGTCGTCCATGACGAGGATCGCGTTCTTACCTCCCATCTCCAGGTGCACGCGCTTGAAGGTTGGCGCGCATGCCACCGAGATGTGGCGGCCGACCTCGGTCGAGCCGGTAAAGGAGATGACCTTGACGTCGGGATGCGCGACCAGCGGATCGCCGACCTCGCCTCCCGAGCCCATCACGACGTTGAAGACGCCGGGCGGCAGCCCCGCCTCCTCGAAAACTTTCGCCAGAGCGACGACCGACGCCGGGGTGTCCGTGGCCGGCTTGATGACGATCGTGTTGCCCGCGATCAGGGCCGCCATGGACTTCCACGCGGGGATCGCCATCGGGAAGTTCCACGGCGTGATGAAGCCGCAGACGCCGATCGGCTGGCGGACGCACATGGCGAACTTGTTGCGCAGCTCCGACGGCGTCGTGAACCCGAAGAGGCGCCTGCCCTCGCCCGCGGCGAGGAAGGCCATGTCGATCGCCTCCTGCACGTCGCCGCGCGTTTCCGCGAGGACCTTCCCCATCTCGCGGGTCATCAGCCTCGCGAGCTTTTCCTTGTCGCGTTTCAAGATGTCGCCGGCGGCGTAGAGGATCTCGGCGCGCGCGGGCGCCGGCGTGTCGCGCCAGCGCGGGAAGGCCTTCTTCGCGGCTGCCACCGCCTTCTCGACATCCTCGGGCCCGCTCGACGGAAAGACGCCGACGACTTGCGCGTTGTCGGCCGGGCTTCGGTCCTCGAAGGTCTTCCCGCCCGAGGCGGGGACCCACTCGCCGCCGATGAAGTTGGCTTGCGGCTCGACGGCCGTCAGAGACGCGGACCCGGCCGGGCTCACGAACCTTCCGACTTGCGCGGCGCGGTCACGGCGGCCTCCGGGCCGATCGACATCGCGACGTTGCCCTGCAGGTGAGCGCCCTCCGCGATGATGATCTTGGGCGCCTGGACGCTGCCGTGGACGACGGCGGTCGCCGAGAGCTCGGCTCGGTCGCTGGCGAGGATCTGGCCGCGGACCTTCCCGCCCACGATGACGCTGCGGGCCTGGACGTCCCCCTCCAGCTCCCCGCCGGTGCCGACGGTCACCATCCGCTCGGCGCGGATCTTTCCTTCGACCTGGCCTTCGAGCATCACGTCCTCATCCGAGATCAGGTCGCCGATGAGCCTCGAGCCCGAGCCGATCACGGTCTTGGAGCTCGCGGAGACGGGGCGCGGCGCCGGCGAGGCTCCCGAAAACGGGGACGGGGCCGGAGACGGGGAAGTTGACGGAGAGGAGGGTTCTACGCCCTGCGGGTTCTTTCCAAAGATGGTCAAGTTTCCTCCAGAAAAGGTGTTGAGTATAAGCGCTCGGCGGGATCAGCTCCCGGTCGGCGTGAAATCGGGTCCGGCGGAGGCCGCCCCGACCGGCTCGGCGGAGCCGCGCAGGGCCCGGGTGGCGGCGTACTTTTCGAGGCCCGCGGCGAGGATCTTCACCGACGCCTCGAGGTCGTTGGCGTTGAGCACGTAGGCGATCCGGACCTCGTCGGCCCCGAGGCCGGGCGTCGCGTAGAAGCCGGCCGCCGGAGCGACCATGACGGTCGCTTTGTTCAGCGAAAAGTCCGACAGCATCCAGCTCGCGAAGTCGTCCCCGCTTTCGACGGGAAGGCGGGCGATGAAATAGAAGGCGCCTTCCGGCTTCGTCAGGAAGGCCCCGGGCACCGTCTTCAATCCCCGGTAGAGCACGTCCCGCCGCTTCCGGTACTCGGCGACGACGCCCTGCGTGTAATCCGCCGGCAAGTCCGACGCTCCGGCCGCGACGAACTG
>DATFWF010000094.1:0-4567 GCA_035259605.1 Thermoanaerobaculia bacterium | reverse complement strand
GTCCTCGACGTAGATCGGGCTGCCGCTCATTCCGGCGATGATGCCCGACTTCTCGAGTCCCGCGCCGGAGACGCGCGCGAGCACGAGGTCCTGTCGCGGCGCATACCGTTTCAGCACTCCGATGATCTCGACGTCGAAGCGCTGGATGCCCTTCCCGTCGCCCATGTCGGAGATCCCGTAGCCGCGCATGCCCGGCCGGATCCGATCGATCGGGAGGATCTCGGTCTCTCGGATCTCGGCCGCGGCGACTGGCGCGGGCGCTGCCGCGCGGCGCGGCTTGCGGTCCGAGGCGAGAACGCCCGCAGGGCAGAGCATGAGCAAGAGCCCGACGGCGACGAGGACGAGAGTCCCCGTCACAGCGAAGGTGCGCGTCCGCCTCACGCCGTGCAAAACGCGCTCAGTTCGCGGGTCCATTCCCTTTGACGGTCTCCAGTGCGTATGTTACGGTCGGAAACCGACGATGGCGGCCCTTTTTCAACCGGCCCGGGTCGAAAACCTGTCCTCGTCGCCGAATTCCCTCTGGACCTTCTTCCGGGAGACCGGTCCGACCGCCAAGGTCGTCCTGGCTATTCTCCTCCTTTTTTCGCTGATCTCGTGGATCATCATCTTCGCCAAGTGGATCCGGCTGCGCCGCGTGGCCAGCCAGTCGGAGAAGTTCGTCTCGTTCTTCCGCAAATCCAAGAGGTTCTCCGAGGTCAACGCCATCGCGAGCCAGCTGCCGGACACGCCCCTGACGACGCTCTTCAAGGCCGGCTACGCCGAGCTCGACGCCCAGGTCAAGGCCAACCGTCCCGAAGACCCGGCGGTCACGGCGGCCGGCACCCCGGCGGGCAAGCTCCTGATCAAGAACATCGCCGGGGTCGAGAGGGCGCTCGAACGCGCGATCGGCGTCGAGGTTTCGCGCCTGACGCGGTACATGACGTTCCTCGCGACGACCGCGTCGGCGTGTCCGTTCATCGGCCTGTTCGGAACGGTCTGGGGAATCATGCAGTCCTTCCGGGCGATCGGCCAGACCGGGTCGACGTCGATCGCGGCGGTCGCGCCCGGGATCTCGGAGGCCCTCGTCAACACCGCCGCGGGACTCGCCGCCGCGATTCCGGCGCTCGTCGCCTACAACTACTTCATGGGGCGGGTGCGGCAGCAGCGGGCCGGAATGGAGGACTTCGCGCTGGAGTTCATCAACCTGGCGGAGAGAAACTTCACGTGATCGCCTGATGGCCTTTCACCGACAGACCGGCGATCCCTACGATCATCTGGCCGACATCAACGTCACTCCCCTGGTGGACGTGATGCTGGTGCTGCTCATCATCTTCATGGTCACTGCGCCGATGCTCCACCAGGGAGTCGCCGTCGCCCTTCCCAAGACCGCCACGACGAACCTGCCGTCCAGCGTGGAGGATCCCGTGATCCTGTCGATCACGAAGGAGGGCCTCTACTACATCAACGAGACCCCGGTGGCGCGGGGATTGCTCCGGGAGCGGCTCGCCGCGTTCCTGCGGCACCGGAAGGACCGCACGGTGTTCCTGAAGGCCGACCGGACGCTCTCGTACGGAACCGTGGTCGAGACGCTCGACATCCTGAACCGCATGGGGGTGGAGAGCCTGGGGATGATCACCGACACTTCGGGGAAGAAGTGACCGCGAGTCGATCGTCGCCAGTCGACCGACGACGGTCGGGAACCGCCGGAGCCCGCGAGGGGTCTTCCCCGTTCGAGCGTCCCCTGTGAACCGTCGACTGCCGTCATGGACGCCGTAGGAAGCATCCTCGCCGAGCGGGAGAAGGAGCGCTTTCCCTGGGGAAGCGGGGCCTCGCTCGCGCTGCTCCTGCACATGGGCGTCGCGGCCGCGCTGATCGTGAGCGGAGCGAAGACGGTCCGGTTCGCGCCGACTCGCGCCGTCTCGGTGCGACTGCTGCCCGCCGGCGCTCTCCAGAAGGGCGTGCCCGTCTCCGTCCCGGCGCCCGAGCCCGAAAAACCGAAGATCCAGAAGCCACCGCCCGAAGAGCCGCCTCCGCCTCCCACGGAAAAAGCCAAGCTGCTTCCCGCGAAGGAAGAGAAGAAGAAGCCCCAGCGCCCCGCTCCCCCTTCGGCGCCGGCGGCGAAGCGTCCCGCGGCCGCCCCCCAGCCCGCGGGCTCCAGCGACGGAAGCCAGGCCGGGTCGGGCACGGGCTCCGCCGGCGTGGGCGTGGGGATCGGCGGGGCGCGCTTCGATCAGCCCGACTTCAACTATTCGTACTACGCCGAGAGGATCTCGGCGGCGATCGGCATGAACTGGTTCAAGCCGGCGACCTCCGTCCCCGTCAACCCGGTCGTCCACTTCCGCATCGCGCGAGACGGCACGATCTCCGACGCCGAGATCACGACTTCGAGCACCCTGCCCTACGTGGACCGGGCGGCGCTGCGGGCGATCCTGGCGTCCTCTCCCCTGCCGCCTCTTCCGTCGGAGTTCCCGGGGAGCTCCGTCGGCGTCTCGGTCGTCTTCGAGTGAACCCCTTTCCGGGAGTTTGAATGCGCGCGTTTTCCCGCTGGCTGGCCGTCCTCGCGTTCGTTCCGGCCGCCGCCGCCCAGACGCAGACGACTCCCGTGCCGGCGCAGCCCGGCCCCGACATCGTCATCAAGGTCGGGGGCACCGGAAAGAGGCTGCCGCTCGCGGTTCCCGACCTCCTCGCGCCGGGTCTGGCGGCCGTGCAGGCGAGGATCGCCCAGCCGTTCTCGGCCACGCTGCGCTCGGACCTCGAGTATGCCGGCGTGTTCGTCATCACCGATCCGGTGCACTACCCGTCGGGGTCGCGCGAGCTCGCGACGCCGCAGGACGCGGACCGGTGGCTCGGGACCGGCGCCGAGGTTCTCGTCGACACGCGGGGAGACGTGGCCGGCGACCACGTCTCGATCGAGGCGCGCGTCTGGGATCTGAAATCGCGCAGGATGATCTTCGGCCGCCGCTACTCGGGCGGCGTCTCCTACGTCGAGCGGATCGCCCACACGCTCGCCAACGACCTCGTCAAGGAGTTCACCGGCAAGACAGGGACCTTCCTGTCGACGATCGTCTTCGTGTCGGACCGCGACGGCGCCAAGGAGATCTACGCGATGGATTTCGACGGCCGCAATCCGCGCCGGCTGACGACCCACAAGTCCCTGGCCTTGAACCCGGATGCGCGCGGCGGCAAGGTCGTGTTCACGAGCTACGTCCATCGCTTCCCCCAGATCTGGATCATGGCGACGGACGGGAGCGGCCAGCGCGAGATCTCGACCGGAGTGGAGTTGAACGCCTCGCCGGCGCTCTCGCCCGACGGTTCCCAGATCGCATTCGCCGGCTCGGCGAAGGGCAACCCCGACATCTACGTCGTCAACACCAGCGGCGGCGGCCTGCGGCGCCTGACCAGCACCCATGCCCTGGAAGCCTCGCCCGACTGGTCGCCCACCGGGCGGCAGATCGCCTACACCTCCGACCAGACCGGCACGCCGCAGATCTGGGTCATGGACGCGGAGGGCACCGGGGCTCGCCGCCTGACCTATGCCGGCAACTGGAACGACGAGGTCGCGTGGTCGCCCAAAGGAGACCGCATCGCTTTCGCGTGCCGCAACGAGGGCGACTTCAACATCTGCGTCATGGACGTCGCCTCCGGCCGGACGGTGCAGCTGACGTCGGAAGGCTCCAACGGCCACCCCGCGTGGTCGCCGGACGGAGACAAGATCGTGTATCAGAGCCGGCGCGGCGGCTCGACGCAGGTCTACACGATGGACAGCGCGGACGGTCAGAACAAGCGGCAGCTGACCGAGGGTCGCGGCAACAGCGTGCAGCCGGTCTGGGTCCCGTAAGCTGAAGAATTTGCTATAGTTTGTGGCTCGCCCCCGAGCCGATTCGCTGAAGGAGAACGGGAATGAGAAGTTTCAGCCGCAACTCGACCCTCTGGCTCGCGTTTTTCGCCGCGGCGGCCCTGGTGTTCGTTCCAGCGTGCAAGAAGAAACCGCCCACGACGACAGAGCAGGCGAGGCCGCCGGCCGAGCAACCGTCCGGACCGGAAACCCGGGTTCCGCCTCCGACGTCGCCGGCGCCCTCCACGATCGAAGGCGACATCACGTCGCAGTCGCTCGAGGAGATCAACCGCCGCGGGTACCTCAAGGACGCCTTCTTCGATTACGACAAGGCGGACCTGCGGGACGACGCGCGAGCGGCCCTCTCGGCCGACGCCCAGTGGTTGAAGTCGCACCCCTCCGTGCAGTTCCTCATGGAAGGTCACTGCGACGAGCGGGGCACGAGCGAATACAACCTGGCCCTCGGAGATCGCCGGGCGAACGCGACTCGCGAGTACCTCGCCTCGCTCGGCGTCGACGCCTCGCGGATCCGGACGGTTTCCTACGGCAAGGAGCGTCCCTTCTGCAACGCGTCGACCGAGGATTGCTGGCAGCAGAACCGGCGCGCCCACTTCCTGATCACGGCCAAGTAATGGCCTCCCGGATGCCCTCCCGTGCGTTCGCGGCCGTCGCGCTCGCGGCGGCCGCTCTGGCCCCGGCCTGCGTGTCCTCCGACGACATCGAGGGACTGCACCGCCAGATGAACGACATCGA
>DATFWF010000093.1:0-13507 GCA_035259605.1 Thermoanaerobaculia bacterium | reverse complement strand
CGCGGCCGCACCGACCCGCCGCGGGTCCTCTCGGTGGAGGACGATCCCGACCAGGCGGCCTTCGTCCGCGTCGTTCTCGAATCGGCCGGATACACGGTCCGCGTCAGCCGCGAGCCGCGGCACCTCGCCGCGGACCTGTCGACCTTCCGCCCGGATCTGGTCCTGCTCGACATCCAGCTTCCGGGAGAGGACGGCTTCTCGCTCGCCCGCTACATCCGCCAGCAGGAGGCGTACGCGGCGCTGCCGGTCCTCTTCCTCACGACGCGCGGGCACCTCGAGTCGCAGATCGAGTCCATGCGCGCGGGCGGCGACGACTACCTCGTCAAGCCCGTCGCGCCGGGCCTTCTCCTCTCGGCGGTCGCTTCGCGGATCGAGCGGGCCCGCTTCCTCAAGAGCCTTCTCGAGCGCGACGGCCTGACGCGGCTCCTGACCCATACCGCGTTCCTCGAGCGCGCCCGGGCGGTGGCCGCGGAGCGCAGCGGCGGCGGCTCCTCGAGGGCGGCCGCGATGATCCTGATCGACCTGGACGGCTTCAAGTCCTTGAACGACCGCTACGGCCATCCCGCGGGCGACTCGGTCCTCTCGTCGCTGGCGGGCCTGCTGCGCCGCCGCCTGCGGCAGTCCGACATCGTGGGGAGGCTGGGCGGCGACGAGTTCGCGGCGATCGTGGAGAACATCGGGGAGAACCAGGCGGTGCGCCTGATCGCGCGAATCCGCGAGGAGTTCGCCGACCTCGAGCAGGGCACGGGAGACGGGGCCCGCTTCCACGCGGACTTCACCTCCGGCGTGGCCATCCTCGAGGGGGGCGAGGATGTCGGCCGGTGGCGCGACCGCGCCGACGCCGCCCTCTACGATGCCAAGGCCCGGCGAAGAGGCCGGGTCGCCGCTCCCGCCCGCGCCCGCCGCTAGAACTTGGCGACGAGGGCGGCGGCGGTGGTCGTGTCGGTCTTCTTGAAGCCCGGGACCGGCTGATTGCTGTAGAGCAGCGCCCAGGAAGCCCTCAGGGAAAAGATCGAGGTCAGCGTCGCGGTAATCGCGGCCCTGTCCGCGAAGTACCAGTTGTCCGAGTCGGAGAAGTCGATCGTGAAGACGGCGTCGTTGGTGAACGAGGCGGTCTTCGAGAACTCCCAGGCGTAGAAGAGACCCGCGTGGCCGCTGGCATAGCCGCGGTCCTCTCCGACGACCTGGTCCTTGTGCGTGTATCCCACGCCGAGCTCGCCGCGGAGCTTGTGCGCCGGCCCGGTCAGGATCTTGTAGCCCACCCCCGCGTCGGCGATGAAGAGGCCGTCGATGCCGGAGAAGCGGTTTCGCAGGTAGGCGGCGCCGGCGAAGACGTCGAGTCTCGTCGTCAGGTCCCGGATTCCCTTGAGCGACCCGCCGAACTGCTCGGCCGTCGTGACGTGGTCGGTCTCGGCGTGCAGGTAGTTGGCCTTGAAGATCACGGTCCAGGGCGCGGGCTTGTAGTCCACCTCGAGCGCGCCGCCGAAGGAGCTCGTGCTGGTATTGCCGGAAGTCGAGAGAAAGGAGATCTCCGCGTTGCCGGACCAGAGCGGCGGAGGACCCGCCGGCGGGATCGGACAGGGACACGGCTGGGCCAGCGCCGCTCCGCCCGCGAGAAGCCACAGAAATGCCGCCCGTCTGACCAGTCGCATCGAAACCTCCTTCCGAATCTCCGCGCAACTGCCGATTTGATGCCAGTTCCCGGCACCGGGCCATTGTCCTGGGCGGACGGCGGACTGTCGGCTTGCCGCTCGAGGCGGTCAGCGGGCGGCGGCGGCGACCGCCAGGACGCTTCGGATGAGGTCCGGCACGGTCGCGGCGTCGAGCTGCGTCGAGGAGTCGGAGAGCGCCTTCTCCGGCCGGTCGTGGACTTCGAGGAAGAATCCGTCCACCCATCCCGTCGCCGCGGCCGCGCGCGCCAGGGCCGGAGCGTACTGCTTCAACCCTCCGGTCTCGCGGCCTCCGCCGGGAAGCTGCATCGAGTGGGTCACGTCGTAAACAATCGGGCATCCGAGCCGGCTCATCATCCCGAAGCCGCGCATGTCCACGACGAGGTTGTGGTAGCCGAAGGAGGTTCCCCTCTCGCAGAGGAGGACCTTCGAGTTTCCGGCCGCGCGGCACTTCTCGACGACCCGCTCCATGTCGTCGGGCGCGAGAAACTGCCCCTTCTTGACGTTGATCGGCTTGCCGGTCCGCGCCGCGGCGATCAAGAGATCCGTCTGGCGGGAGAGAAACGCGGGGATCTGCAGGACGTCGAGGACCCGGGCGGCCCGCTCCGCCTGCGAGGGCTCGTGAATGTCGGAGATGACCGGGAGCCCCGTCGTCGCCTTGACCTCGGCCAGGATCTTCAGTCCCTCCTCCAGGCCGGGCCCGCGGAAGGACTCGATCGAGGAGCGGTTCGCCTTGTCGAAGGAGGACTTGTAGAGGATCTTCGCGCCGGTCTCCGCGGCGATCTTCCGGATCCGCTCGCCCATCGCGAGCGCGTGCTCGCGCGACTCGATGACGCAGGGACCCGCGAAGAAGAGGGGAGCAGCGCCTCCCCCGATCGTGTAACCCGGCGCGATCTCTATGGAACGGCGCGCCTCGCCGCTCAGGCCAGCTCCTCGTTTCTCTCCGCCAGCACCCGCGCCGCCTCGACCTCGCCCTCGCGGGCGCCTCGGTGCGCCTTGGCCGCCCGGATGAAGTCCTTGAAGAGGGGATGGCACGCGAAAGGCTTCGACTTCAGCTCGGGGTGAAACTGGCAGCCGAGGAACCACGGGTGCCCGTCTCGCAGCTCGATCATCTCGATGAACTTGCGGTCCGGCGACATGCCGGTGAAGGAGAGCCCCGCCTCCTTCAAGGCCGGCAGGTACTCCTGGTTGACCTCGTAGCGGTGGCGGTGGCGCTCGGAGATCGGGCTCTCGCCGTAAGCCCGCGCGGCGATCGAGCCCGGCGAGAGCTCGCACGGGTACTTGCCCAGGCGCATCGTCCCGCCCAGCGCCTCGACGCCGATCAAGTCGCGCAGCTTGAAGATGACCTTGTGCCGCGGCTCTTCCTCGAACTCGGTCGAGTTGGCGCCCTCGAGCCCCGCGACATGCCGGGCGTACTCGATGACCGCGGTCTGGAGGCCCAGGCAGATGCCGAAGAACGGGACCTTCTTCTCGCGCGCGTATCGGATCGCCTTCATCATCCCTTCGACGCCGCGCCGCCCGAATCCTCCGGGCACGAGCACCGCGTCGGCGGCCGTCAGGACCTCGGGGTACTGGTCGTTCTCGAGCGTCTCGGCGTCCACGTAATGGAGCCGGACCCGGACGTTGTTGGCGATGCCGCCGTGGGCGAGCGCCTCGTTGAGCGACTTGTACGAGTCGCCGTAGTCCACGTACTTGCCGACGACGGCGATGTCCACCTCGCCGCCCGGGTTCTTGATCCGGTTGACGAGGCTCTCCCACTTCGACAGGTCGCGGTCGTAGTGCGGGAGGTTCAGGAGATCGAGAAGGATCTCGTCCAGCCCTTCCGCCGCGAACTGGAGCGGCACTTCGTAGATGGACGGGACGTCCTTGGCGTTGATGACGGCCTCCACCGGGACGTTGCAGAAGAGGGCGATCTTCTTCTTCACGTCGGCCGGCAGCGGGCGGTCGGTGCGGCACAGGAGAACGTCCGGCTGGATTCCGATGGAGAGGAGCTCCTTGACGGAGTGCTGGGTCGGCTTGGTCTTCAGCTCGTCGGACGCCTTGATGTAGGGGATGAGCGTCAGGTGCACGTTGATCGCGTTGCCGCGGCCCGCCTCCTGGCGAAGCTGCCGGATCGCCTCGAGGAAGGGGAGCGACTCGATGTCGCCGACCGTGCCGCCGATCTCGATCAAGACGACGTCGGCGTCCGGGCCGACCCGCCGCACGGCGTCCTTGATCTCGTCGGTGATGTGGGGGACGACCTGCACGGTCTTGCCCAGGTAATCGCCGCGGCGCTCGCGCTCGATGACGGTCAGGTAGATGCGGCCGGCGGTCGTGTTGTTCTGCCGCGAGGTCGTGCGCGAGGTGAACCGCTCGTAGTGGCCGAGGTCGAGGTCCGTCTCCGCCCCGTCGTCGGTGACGTAGACCTCTCCGTGCTGGAACGGGGACATGGTTCCGGGGTCCACGTTGATGTACGGATCGAACTTCGCGACCGCCACCTTGTAGCCGCGCGCTTCGAGCAGCGCGCCGATCGAGGAGGCCGCGATTCCCTTCCCGAGCGAGGAGACGACGCCGCCCGTGACGAAGACGTATTTGCCGCTCATGAAACGGCCTCCTTTCGTGAGAGCAACAGTTCCACCCTGGCGAGGTCTTCGGGGGTGTCCACCCCGATCGAATCGCTCGCGGCTTCGGCGACCCAGATGTCGTATCCCGCCTCGAGCCAGCGGAGCTGCTCGAGGGACTCCATCTTTTCGAGGGGAGAACGGGGGAGCGCGGCGACTTCCGCCAGCGTCGCGGCGCGGTAGGCGTAGAGACCCAGGTGCTTGCGGTACGATGGCTGCCCGTACCGCGGGTAGGGGATCGGCGCGCGGGAGAAGTAGAGCGCGCGGCCGTCCTGCGCGACGGCGACCTTGACCGCGTTGGGATCGGAAGCCTCGCCGGCGGAAATCTCGATCGCGATCGTCGCGATGCCGCGATCCGGCGACGCGAGCAGCGCATCCACGGCCCGGTCGATGTTCTCCGAGGACATCATCGGCTCGTCCCCCTGGATGTTGACATAGACGTCGGCCGGGATCGATCGGGCCGCCTCGGCGAGCCGGTCGGTGCCGCTCGCGGCGTCGGGAGACGTCAGGACGGCCTCACCGCCGGCTGCGCGCACGGCGGCGGCGATCCGCTCGTCGTCGGTCGCGACGAGGACCCGCGAGAGCCGCCGGGCGGCCATTCCCGCTTCGAGCACGCGCAGGATCATCGGCTTGCCGGCGATCGAAGCGAGGGGTTTTCCGGGAAATCGGACCGAGGCGTAGCGGGCGGGAAGGACTCCGACGATCTTCAGCACGTCGGGATCAGAAGTGTATCCTGCCCCCCGCGTTGCGTCAAGAAACGGCCGGAGCCAATCGTTTCGCGTGGCCTTTTCCCGCGCTTTTCCTCGGGGTCGCCGCGGTGGTCCTCGCGGCCTCGGGCCTCTTCGCCTGGCGGCGGGCCGCCGCCGATCGCGCCAGCCTCGCGACCGGGGACGCGAAATGGATCTGGCTGCGGCTCGATTTTCCCGAGACTCAGGCGCTCCATTTCCGCGCCTGGAAGGAGTTTCGGCTCGAGGCAAAGCCGTCCTCGGCAGCCGTGAAGCTCTTCGTGGACCCGCGCGGATCGCTCACGATCAACTCGACGAGCTTCTCCGCGGCCGAGCAGCATCCCGGAGACCCTCTGCGGCTGCTGGATGTGGCGCCGGCTCTCGTCGCGGGATCGAACCGCGTGACGATCGACGCCGAGAGCTCGACCGGCGCGGGCGGGATCCTGTTCTGCCTCGAGCTGCCGGAAGGCCGGAGGATCGTCTCGGACTCGACCTGGCGGGTCGCGCCACTCGACGCCTCCGGCCCGCCGCAGGACCGCCCCGCGGCCGTCTGGGGCCGGCCCCCGATGTATCCCTGGGGCTACCCGAAGATGCCTTAGACGCCCGGCGTCAGCCGGGAAGCGGGGCGGAGACGTGCTCGTGGGTGATATTCATGAGTCGACTGTTGACTGCGGATTGTAGACTGTGGACTGTTGACTTGATCAGGCTTCGAGGGCGGCGGCGAGGAGGGTATCGAGGGCGGACTGCGCCGAGGCGCAGTAGGGGTTCTCGCGATCGTAGGCGCAGAGCGTGATGATTTTCTTGTAGGCCGCCACCGCGGCGTCGAGATCGTGGATGCCGAAGTCGTGGATCTGGGCGAGGAGCAGGCGGGTCGGAAGGTGGTTCGGATCCAGCCGGATCGCCTTGTCGCAGAAGATCAGCGCCACGTCGAAGCGTTCCTCGGCCGCCGCCAGGCAGGCCCGGCGGTAGTAAAGCCTTGCCTCTTCAGCCTGATCCGCGCGCTGGGGGAGGAAAGACGAAAGGTGCCGGAACGTGCTCGCCAGGTTGTTGAGCGGATTCACTGCCCTTCAGTATAGGGACCCTTCCGATCCTGTCAATAAATTTTTCGGAGAATGCTTCGTTTAGCCTTCTTTTATACGGAATCCGCATAAAGAGGACACGAGAATCCGCGGGAAATACTCTCCTAACAAAAACAGGATATTCACGCATATATCCTTATTTCTTATGGCTACGGAGATCGGTCTGTCGGGGCGGTCGACTCTGGACTGTGGACTGTCGACTGTCGACTGTCGACTCTCTTCTCAGCTTACCCGGTCGACGGCCGACTCCGTCGCGAGCATCAGGCCTTCCTTCGCTTCGGAGTCCGGGAACGACGTCAGGGCGACGCGGGCCGCCGCCGCGTAATCGCGAGCCAGAGCGCGGGTCTCGACGATCCCGTTGGCGCGCTCGACGAGGCTCAGGATCTCGGCCGGCTCCACGCTCTTAAACTCCCTTTCGCGCAGCACCGCCGCGACCTTCTCGCGCTCGGGCGGCGTGGCGCGGGGAAGAGCCAGGAGCAGCGGGATCGTGAGCTTTCCTTCGCGCAGGTCGCTTAAGACCGGCTTGCCGACGGACTCCTCGCTCGCGGTGTAATCGAGCAGGTCGTCGATCAACTGGAAGGCGACCCCGAGGCAGCGACCGTACTCGGCCAGCCTCTCGGCGGCGAAGAGGTCTCCGCGCGGCGCGAAGTGGGCCGGCAGCCGGCACGCGGCCGAGAAGAGGTCGGCGGTTTTGCGCCGGATGATCTCGAGGGCCTCCTCGCGGGTGATGTGGATGTTGCCGGTCTTCTCGATCGCGATGATCTCGCCCTCGATCATCGAGAGCGTCGTGTCGGAGAGGACCTTCAGGATCGTCAGGTCCCCCTCGTCCAGCGCGATCCCCATGGATTTCGTGTACAGGTAGTCGCCGAAGAGGACCGTCAGGTTGTTCCCCCACCGGGCGTTGGCGGACGTGCGGCCGCGCCGCAGCCTCGCCTCGTCGATGATGTCGTCGTGGACGAGCGTCGCCGTGTGGATGAACTCGACGACCGCCGCGTACCGGACGTCCTTGTCGCCGTCCTCGTATCCCAGCAGGCGCGAGGACAGCAGCAGGAGGGCGGGCCGGATCCGCTTGCCGCCGCCGTCGGCCAGATAGCTGCCGATCCGGTCGATCGTCGGGATCGGCGAGCGGAAGTGGAGGAGCAGCTCCTCCTCGACCTGGGCGAGCTTGTCCGCGATGAGGTCGTACGCGCGGCGAATCCGGGGATTGGCCTTGGACAGTCTCATCGCTTCATCGCTTCATCGCTTCATCGGTAGTTCGTGAACTGGAGAGGCAGCCCATAGTCCTCGGCCCGGAGCTTCGTCATGACGGACTGCAGGTCGTCCTTGTTGCGGCCCGACACGCGGACCTGGTCGGCCTGGATCGCGGCCTGGACCTTGAGCTTGGAGTCCTTGATCGTCTTGACGATGGCGCGCGCCTTCTCCGAGGCGATGCCCTGCTGGACCTTGACCTCCTGGCGGACGGTCCCTCCGGCGGCCGGGAGCGCCGTCCCGTATTCGAGTGCCTTCAGGGCGATGCCGCGCTTGAAGAGCCGCGTCTCGAGGATGTCCACGACCGACTTGAGCTTGCCGGCGTCGTCGGAGGTCAGGGTCAGCTTCATCTCCTTCTCGTCCCACTCGATCTTCGAGGCGCTGCCCCGGAAGTCGAAGCGCTGGGCGATCTCCTTGGAGGCCTGCTGGACCGCGTTGGAGACCTCCTGCGCGTCCACTTTGCTCACCACGTCGAAGGAGAAGTCCTGAGGCATAAGACAAGTCTACAGTCAACAGTCGACAGTCAACAGTTGCACCCGAGGGCACGTTCCGGGCTCCTGACTGTCGACTGTGGACTGTCGACGTTCGACTAGTTTTCGAGTACCCGAGTCCCCGGCGGGCCGGTCACCTTGTAGTCGGACGCCGGACGAGGTTTGTCCTTTCTCCAGGTCTCGAATCGGAACTCGGAGCGGTTGCCCGAGGAATCTTCGTAGGAGAGGCCGCCGATCGACCCGTCGTCGGCGATCGTCACGCGAAGCCACGCGAGGTCGGGCCGCTGGGTACGGGGCTTCAAGAGCAGCCTCGCGGCGCCGCCGCCCGCCGTCTCGCGCTGGATCGAGTATTGCCGGTCGAGCTCGCCCGGATCGGTCAGGAAGACGATCGGGAGGCGCGCGCGATCTTCGGCCGAAAGCCTGCGGGTCGTCAGCTGCTTGTCCGCCGGCGTGAAGAGCCTTCCTTCGATCCCGTCGTAGGTGAAGACCTTCTTCTCGGGCGCGGCGTACTCGAACCGCAGCCGCTGCGGAGTCTGGATCCAGACGGTGCCCGACTCGGACCGCGCCGCGGAGAACCCGGCCGGTGTGTACGTCTGCGTGAACGCGGCCGCGTGCGAAGCCCCGTCTCCGTAGAGCTTGACGACGCGATCGAGCAGACCCTGGATCTCGGGGGAAAGCGATCCGATGAGGAAAAGAAGCGGCGCGAGGACGAATCGGGTGATCGGGTGATCGGGTGATCGGGTGATTTGCATGAGGGCTCCGGCCAGATCACCCGATGGCTCGATCGCAGATCACCCGATCCTTCAATGCCGGAAATGGCGGCGGGGCGCCTGGAGGAAGGCCATCTGCCGTTCGTCGGCGGCGGCCACGATCTCGCGGTCGCGGATCGAGCCGCCCGGGGCGACGACGGCGGTCACGCCGGCATCGCCGACGATGTCGAGGCCGTCGCGGAACGGGAAGAAGGCGTCCGAGGCCGCTCCGCAATTGACGATCGGGAGCACCGGCTTGGACACCGCCAGCCGGCAGGCGTCCACTCTGCTCATCTGGCCGGCGCCGATACCGATCGTCTGCCGCGCGTTGGCGAGCACGATGGCGTTGGACTTGACGCGCCGGACGACTTTCCAGGCGAGATCGCAGGCGGCGCGTTCGACCGCGGTCGGCTTGCGCTGCGACAGCACCCGCCAGGCGGACGTCTGGTCCGGCTCGGTGTCGCCGTCCTGGACGAGCAGCCCTCCTTCGATCCGCTTCCAGTCGATCGTCCCGGAGGGGCGCCGCGAGACCGGGACCTTCAACAGGCGGATGTTCGGTTTCTTGCCGAAGAAATCGATCGCCTCCTGCGTGTAATCGTCCGCGGCGACCACCTCGACGAAGTGCTGGAGCACGAGAGAGGCGACCGCGCCGTCCACGCGCCCGCGGATCGCGATGATCCCGCCGAACGCGGCCAGCGGATCGCAGGCGAACGCGCGGCCGAACGCCTCGACGATGGTTTCCCCGATCGCGGCGCCGCACGGGTTGTTGTGCTTGACGATGACCGCCGCAGGCCCATCGAAGTCGCGCGCCAGGGCGACTGCGGAGTCGAGGTCGAGCAGGTTGTTGAAGGACAGCTCCTTGCCCTGGAGCATCTCGAAGTTGACGACCGCGTCGGCGGACGCTTCCGGCTCGCGGTAGAGCGCGGCGCGCTGGTGCGGGTTCTCGCCGTAACGGAGCGCCCCCACCCTCTCGAACGCGAGCACGAGGTTCTCGGGAAACTCGCCGCCGCGGGGGAGCTCCGAGAGGGCTCGCGCGATCGCGGCGTCGTAAGCCGCGGTCCGGGCGAAGGCCCGGCCGGCCAGCCTGGCGCGGGTCGCCAGGGTCGTGCCGCCGGTCGAGCGGAACTCCGCCAGCAGGCTCTCGTAGTCTTCCGGCTCGACGGCGACCGCCACGCGACCGTGGTTCTTGGCGGCGGCGCGGATGAGCGCCGGCCCGCCGATGTCGATCATCTCGATGGCCTCGGAAGGACGGGCGCCGCGCTTGACGGTCTCCTCGAAGGGGTAGAGGTTGACGACGACGAGGTCGAACGCCTCGATCGCCGCCCTGGCGAGGTCGCTCGCGTGGTCCTCGCGGGTGTCGTCGGCGAGAACGCCGCCGAAGATCTTCGGGTGGAGCGTCTTGACCCGGCCGCCCAGGATCTCCGGGAAGCCGGTCG
Organism: Thermoanaerobaculia bacterium; assembly: GCA_035259605.1. Taxonomy (GTDB): domain Bacteria; phylum Acidobacteriota; class Thermoanaerobaculia; order UBA5066; family Gp7-AA6; genus JAWOLE01. The sequence goes on along the minus strand of DATFWF010000093.1, from coordinate 3,509 downwards.
TCGCCTCGACGGATTCGACCTCGACGCCTTCGTGCTGGAGATGCTTCGCGGTCCCCCCGGTCGAGACGATCCGGACGCCCCGGGACGCGAGCTCGCGGGCGAGCTCCGCGACGCCCGTCTTGTCGTGAACGGAGATGAGCGCCCTGCGGACGGGCGTGACGGCGGAGGGAAACGGAATCGGTTCCGGCATCCGAAAGACAATATCGCAACAAGAGTCGGAAGACGGGAGACGGAAGACGGAAGACGGAACGGTCCGACTTGCTTCCTCTGCCGTCTACCGTCTACCGTCTGCCGGCCATGAGGCCGGACGTAGTGGTGGACGCGCGCGGGTTCTACTGCCCGATCCCGGTGCTGCGCCTCGCCAGGGCGTTGCGCGGCCGACCGGCCGGGTTCACGGCGAGGCTCCTGGCGACCGATCCCGTGGCCGTCGAAGACGTCGAGATCTTCTGCCGCGAGCGCGGCCACGAGCTCGTGGAATCCGGCGAGGCGGCCGGCGTGTTCTCGTTCCTGGTGCGTAAGATTTCGCCGCCCTGAGGGGTGCGCCTGCATCATTGGGGAACGCTCGCCGGCGTTGTTAGAATCCCGGAGGAGTCGAGATGTTTGCGAAGAGCCAGGCCCTGCCCGCCTACGATCCGAAGACAGGAGCCGGAGGAACGTCGGATTTCCTCACCACGCGTCTGGAGACGATGGTCGCGTGGGCGCGGTCCAACTCGCTGTGGCCGCTCCCGTTCGCCACGGCCTGCTGCGGCATCGAGTTCATGTCGGTCGTCTCCTCTCACTACGACCTGTCGCGGTTCGGCGCCGAGGTCGTGCGCTTCTCGCCGCGGCAGGCGGACCTCCTCATCGTGGCCGGCACCGTGACCGACAAGCAGGCCCCGATCCTGCGCAAGATCTACGACCAGATGTCCGAGCCCAAGTGGGTCATCTCGATGGGCGTCTGCGCCTCCTCCGGCGGCTTCTACCGCGCCTACCACGTCACGCAGGGGATCGACGAGATCATCCCGGTAGACGTCTACGTTCCCGGCTGCCCTCCGACTCCCGAGGAGCTGATGCACGGCATTTTCGAGCTGCAGCGGAAGATCCGCTCCGGGGAGATGTCGCGCGACAGCCGGTCGGCGAAGCTCGCGGCGGGAAAGCCCGCGTGAGCGCGGTCGAGACGGCGCCCCTGTCCGCGGCCGCGGAGAAGATCCGCGGGCGCCTCGCCTCGACTCCTTTCGCGGAGAAGCTCGAGGTCGTGGATCTCGACCTGCCGACGCTCGAGGTGTCTCCCTCGGAATGGCCGGCCCTCGCGAAATGGCTGCGCGACGACCCGGAGTGCCGCTACGACCTCTTCCTCGACCTCGCGGGCGTGGACAACTTGAAGCGCCGCGGACGGAAGACCCGGTTCGAGGCGGTGGTCCACCTGCTTTCGCTTCCGCGCAACGATCACATCCGGGTCAAGGTCCTCCTCCCGGACGATGCCGGCCCTTCGCTCCCGACGGTCTGCGGCGTCTGGCCGGCCGCCAACTGGTTCGAGCGCGAGGCCTACGACCTCTTCGGCTTCGACTTCCCGGGGCATCCGAACCTGAGGCGCCTGCTCTGCCACGACGCCTTCGTCGGCCACCCCCTGCGCAAGGACTACGCTCCCGGCCAGCGCTGGTTCGCGACCGAGGAGGACCTGAAGATGCCGGCTTGGGCGCTGGAGACCCAGGAGAAAGCCGGGCACTTCGAGACGCAGACGCTTTCGATCGGGCCCTCGCACCCCGCCACCCACGGCATCGTTCACTTGGTCGCCCGGCTGGACGGAGAGCGCATATCGAGGGCCGAGACCCAGATCGGGTACCTGCACCGATGCTTCGAGAAGATGTCGGAAACCCACACCTGGAACCAGATCATCCCGTTCACCGACCGGTTGAACTACGTCTCGGCGATGATCAACGGCGTCGGCTACGTCCGCACGGTCGAGAAAATGCTCGGCGTCGAGGTCCCGGAGCGGGGAGTGCTCGTCCGGACGATCCTCTCGGAGTTCTCCCGGATCATGGACCACTGCGTGGACATCGGCGCGAATCTGGTGGACATCGGCGCGCTGACGAACTTCTGGTACCTCTACCAGCCCCGCGAGAACATCTACAGCCTCATCGAGGCCTGCTGCGGCGCGCGCCTCACGGTCTCCTACGTGCGCGTCGGCGGCCTCTCCTTCGACGTGCCGGACGACTTCGTTCCCCGCTGCCGGGCGCTCCTGGAATCGATCCCGAAGTTCCTGGACGACGTGGACCGGCTCGTCACGAACAACCGGATCGTCCGCAACCGCCTCCAGGGGACCGGCGCGGTGTCGAAGGAGGACGCGATCGCGTGGGGACTGACCGGGCCGATGCTGCGCGCCTGCGGGGTCCCCTACGACGTGCGCCGGACACGCCCCTACGACTTCTACGACAAGTTCGACTGGGACATCCCGGTCGCTTCCGACGGCGACAACTTCGCCCGCTACCTCGTCCGGATGGAGGAGATGCGGCAGTCCCTCTCGATCATCCGGCAGGCGCTGGACATCTTCCCGGAGAAGGGGCCGGTCAACTCCAGCGACTGGCACGTCGTGCTGCCGCCCAAGGACGCCGTCTACCACGACATGGAATCGCTCATCTACCACTTCAAGCTGATCATGGAGGGGATCAAGGTCCCCGCCGGCGAGCGGTACGAATGGATCGAGGGGGCCAATGGAGAGCTGGGCTTCTACGCGATCTCGACGGGAGGCGGAGGGCCCTACCGGCTGAAGGTTCGCCCGCCGTGCTTCCCCAACATGGCGGCCTTCGAAAAGATCATCCTCGGCGGCACGATCTCCGACGCCATCGCCACGCTGGGAACCCTGAACGTCATCGCCGGGGAGCTCGACCGGTGAGCGGCGTCGTCGATGTCGGAGCCCGCGTCCCGAAGACGCTGACGTTCTCGCAGCGGCTGTACCTGCCGCAGGTCCTCGCGGGGATGAAGATCACGATCCGCCACTTCCTGCGGAATCTCTTCGCGATAAAGAAGCTCCCGACGATCCTCTACCCCGAGCAGAGACGCGACTATTCCGGCCGCTTCCGAGGGAAGCACATCCTGAAGACCCGCGAGGACGGGACGTTGAAGTGCGTGGCCTGTTACATGTGCCAGCAGGCCTGCCCGGCCGAGTGCATCACGATCGTGGCCGGCGAGCACCCGAAGATCTCGTACGAGAAGTACCCGGTCGTCTTCGACATCGACATGCTGCGCTGCGTTTTCTGCGGCTTCTGCGTGGACGCCTGCCCCAAGGACGCGATCTGGATGACGCGCGACTACGAGTTGGCCTTCTTCAACCGCCAGCAGGCGATCTTCGGGATCGACAAGCTCATCGAGAAGCCCGGCATCCCCGTGAAGGACGGTTACGGCTATCGCCCCTACTACCCGGGCGACGGAACCGTCCCTCCCACCGACGCCGCCACCGCCCCAGTGACCCCCGGCGACGGCGAGCGCTCCGACCTGCGCGGCCGCCTCCCCGTCTACCGTCCCCCGACCCC
>DATFWF010000092.1:0-34644 GCA_035259605.1 Thermoanaerobaculia bacterium | reverse complement strand
CGGCAGGTGCACGCGCGATGCTCAGGAAGAACCGGCCGGCGCCGATACGGACCACGGGCGGCCGCGAGCCGGCGGCCGCGAGCTCGACGAACCTGCCGCCGGCGTCCCAGGATCCCGGCAGGTAATCCTCGAGGAGCTCCTGCTCGGCGGACTCGAAGATCCGCATCGCGGGTTCGGCCGCGCGCGACGCCGCGGCGTAGTCCCGGTCGAAGCCGCGCCCGACGCCTTCGAGCGACGCCTCGATGGGAACTCCGGCGCCCGCGAGCCGGATCCGCACGCACGCTCCGGCCTCTCCGGCGACCAGGACGCGCTCGGAGGGATCGTTTCCGGGCGCGACGGAGGCGACGGCGAGCGTCTCCCGGCGCGCGCCTTCTTCCAGCACGACGTCGAAGATCCCCTCGGCGCGGTCGGCGACGATCGTCACGCGAGGCCCGTCGCGGATCGGCGAGAGGTCGAACCTGGAGTCCAGCCTCTCGAGCGCCGGCCTGGGATAGAGAGTGACGGGTCGCCATGCGGGAATGTCGGCGGCTGACGCCAGAGAAGCGGCAAGAACGAGTGAAGCGACCATCAACGATTCGTGATTCGTGATTTGTGATTTGTGATCAGGGCGAGAAGGAGGCCTCGGGTCTCGATCACAAATCACCAATCAGCAATCACAAATCCTTCCTTCTCATGCTAACCTTCGCAGGAGCGTCCGTTGCAGGCATTCGAAAAAGCGCCTCCCGACGTCCAGGAAATCCTCGCCAAGCCCATCAAGGAGCTCGGCCTCAAGCTCGAGGGCTCTCCGCTGGAACGCTTCGTCCAGCGCCTCTACCGCGAGCTCGACCGCAAGGGCCTGAAGAAATTCCGCCCGCCCTGCTACCTGACGGACGAGTGGGGGTGCCCCTCGGGGGAGCCGGTCATCGGGATCCCGTTCTACCTCGCCAACCCCAAGCTCGCGCGCCTGGAGAAGGAGATGAACGACCTCGAGGACGAGCGGGAGATCATGCTCTACCTGCGCCACGAGGCGGGGCACGCGTTCAACTACGCCTACGAGCTCTACAAAACGCCGGAGTGGCGCGACCTCTTCGGACCCTTCCGCCGGCCGTACCGCGACAGCTATCGCCCGATCCCGTTTTCCCGGCAGTTCGTTCGCCACATCGCCGGCTGGTACGCCCAGAAGCACCCGGACGAGGATTTCGCCGAGACCTTCGCGGTGTGGCTGACGCCCCGGTCGAACTGGCGAAACAAGTACAAGGGGTGGGGCGCGCTGACGAAGCTGCGGTACGTGGACCGCATGGCGAAGAAATTCCGCGACGTCGAGCCCTCTCGTCCGCGGGGCGCGACGGACGTGACGGTCGAGGAGATGGAAACGACGGTCGCGGATTTCTACGCCAAGGCTCTCGAGGAGCAGCAGGCGAGGATGGAGCTGCCCCTCGACACCGACCTCGCCGACATCTTCAAGGTCTCCCGGCGCCGGCGCAAGGGAGTCCGGCCGGCCGTGGAGCTGGTTCGCGAGAACCGCAAGGCGATCGTGGACAAGGTCGCCTACTGGACGGGGGTCCAGCGGCCCGTCGTCAAGAAGCTCGTCGAGTCGATCGCCGCGCGGGTGGGCGAGCTGAACCTCTACTCCGACATCCGGCTGGAGCGCGAGCACTTGACCGAGCTCGTCACGTACGCGACCGCGCTCGCGATGAACTACCTGACGCGCGGGAAATTCGTGCAGCCGTGAGGAGAGGATGAACAACGCCGCCACGAAATCGAAAGTCCTCGTCCTCTACGACGCCTGGGAGAACAACGAGCTCGAGCCGGGGCCGCCGCCTCCGGAGAAGCCCGGGCGCCGGAAGAAAAAGAAGAAGGACAAGCCGGACCGCGAGGAGATCTTCGAGGCGCTGACGAAGCTCGGCTACGAGCCCTCGTACCACGTGCTCGACGGCCGCGCCCAGTCGTTGTCGGCGGTCGCGCGGGCGGAGGGAGACCTCGTCTTCAACCTGACGGAGTCCTACGCCGGCGACGACACGATGGACATGAACATCGCGGCGTACCTCGACCTCATCGGCCGCTCGTACACCGGCGCCGGGCCGCACGCCCTGTACCTGGCTCAGGACAAGGCTCTCGCCAAGAAGATCTTCGCGTTCCACGGGATCAAGACTCCTTACTTCGCGACGTCGTACAAAGGGAAGCTCGATCACTCCCACGACATCTCGTTCCCGCTGATCGTCAAGCCGAGCAACGAGGACGGCTCGATCGGGATCGACGCGACCTCGGTCGTCGAGAGCGTCAAGGAGCTGATGGAGAAGATCCACTACGTCCACGAGGAGTTCGACTCGCCGGCGCTGATCGAGGAATACATCGAGGGGCGCGAGATCTACGCCGCCGTCCTCGGCAACGAGAGCCCCGAGGTCCTGCCGTTGGTCGAGCTCGACCTCTCCAGGCTCCCGGAGGGGACGCCGCGCATCGCCGGGACGGAAGTGAAGTGGGAGAAGGAGACCGAGGCCTACAAGGTCACCAAGGCGGCGCCCGTCGAGGACATGCCGGAGGCGACCGTCAAGCGCCTCTCCGACACCGCGCTCGCGGCCTACCAGGCCTTGAAGCTGCGCGACTACGGGCGCATCGACATGCGCCTGTCGCGAAAGGGCGAGGTCTTCGTCATCGAGGCCAATCCCAACCCGTGGCTCTCCAGCGGCGCCGAGTTCGTCATGGCCGCCCGGAAGGCCGGCCGCTCGTACTCCCAGCTGATCGGCGAGATCGTGGACCTCGCCCGAGCCCGCTACGCCGTTTCGTGACCTTCGGTTCGGCCGTGCCTGGCCCGGCTCCTCGTTCCCCGAATCGATAGAATCCCGGCAACGGAGGAGTGCCCGATGAAGACCCGAGCCGCCCTGATCACCCTTTCCGTCGTCGCCGCAGCCGCGGCGGCCGCCCTGGCGATGGAAGTCTCCGGCGTCACGATGCCCGACACCGTCACCGTCGCCGGAAAGACCCTGAAGCTGAATGGAATGGGGCTACGCAAGAAGCTGATGTTCAAGGTGTACGTGGCGGGCCTCTACATCGAGACCCCGACGCACGCGCCCGAAGCGATCATCTCCTCGGACCAGGTCAAGAGGATCGACCTCCACATCCTGCGCAACCTCAAGGCGTCCCAGGTGACCGACGCGATCCAGGAAGGCTTCGAGAAGAACTCGAAGGCGCAGATGGGCGCGCTCTCGGAGCGCTTGAAGAAGTTCAGCGGCTTCTTCTCGGACGTCGCCGAGGGGGACCAGATCTCGATGGCCTACGTCCCCGGAAAGGGGACTTCCGTCTCCATCAAGGGCGCCGAGAAGGGGAGCGTCGAGGGGAAGGATTTCTCCGACGCGCTCTTCTCCGTCTGGCTGGGGGCCAACCCGGTCCAGGACGATCTGAAGAAGGGGCTCGTCGGCGGCTAGGGGCTGGAGGTCAGGCCGCGCCGGCGCGGGCTGCCGGAGCCTGCTGCGTCCCTCGCGCGAACCGGGTCCGGATCTTCCGCTGGAACCGGTCGATTCCGATTCCCCAGAACATGAGGGTCATCCAGACCCTGGCCCGGTAGGGAACCTTTTCCACGCCCCCCGCCAGCGTGCTCGTGACCGCGGCCCGCATCGCCTCGAACGGGTCCTTCGCGCAGAACGCCTCGAAGAAAACCGGGTCGTAGAAGGCGTAGACGAACTTGCGGAAGCGCGCGAACATCCTGCGGGCCTGCCTCGCGTATCGGCCGAAATCCGCGGCGTCCACGCGCCCGGTCCGCGCCAGCGCGGAATCGATCGTGCGGGCCGCGCGCACACCGGTCGCCATGGCGAGAAAGACCCCGGTCGAGAAGACCGGATCGAGAAACGTCGCGGCGTCCCCGACCAGCACGTAGCCGTCTCCCGCGAGCTTCGCCGAGGAAGCCGAGTAGTCCGAGATCCCGAAGACCTTCGAGGTCCGCCGGCCTCCGGCCAGAAGCCCCGGCATCCGAGCGCTGCGCGCGATCAGGCGCTCGAACCTCGCCTCGAGGTCCTCCCCCTCGGGCCCGCGCGTGTGCACCGGATCGAAGACGGCGCCGACGCTCGCGGTCCCGTCGGAGAACGGGATGATCCAGTACCAGACGCCGTCGTCGATGGGAAGGAGGATGTCGCCGGCCTGCCTGCCGGCGGGCCTCGGAACCCCTTCGTAGTGGGCGAAGACGGCCGCTCGCTTGAGCTTCCGGTCGAATCGCCGCGTGCCGAGCTTTCCGGAGAGAAACGCCCACTGCCCTGAGGCGTCCACGACGACCTTCGCGCGGATCTCGCGGTCCTCGCCGCCCCTCTCGCGCGCCACGACGCCCACGGCCCGGCCTCCCTCGAAGAGGACTTCCCGCACGGAGGTCTCTTCGCGCACGGCGGCCCCGCAGGACGCGGCGTGGCGCAGGAGGAGCTCGTCGAACTCCGCGCGCTTGACGTGGTAGGCCATCGGGTGCCGGTCGTCCAAACCCCTCTCGAAGACGACGGGACGGGTCCCCCCGGTCTGCTCGTTCCAGAAGAACGCGCCGTACTTCTCCTGGAAGCCGGCCGCGCGGACCTTCTCGGCGACTCCGAGCTCCTCGAAGATCGGAAGGTTGAAGGGGAGGAGCGACTCGCCGACGTGGAACCGGGGAAACTTCTCCTTCTCCAGGACGACGACCGAGCGTCCGGCGCGGGCGAGCATCGTCGCGACAGTCGAGCCCGCGGGCCCTCCGCCGATGACAACCGCATCGTAGAATTCGCCCATTGGGCGATTCTAAGCCTGCCGCGGTCGCATTCCAGGACGTCTCGAAGAGCCTCGGGGGGCGACGCATCCTCGACGGGTTTTCGCTGGAGGTCGCGGCCGGCGAGACCGTCGCGCTGATCGGCTCTTCCGGCTGCGGTAAGACCACCGCGTTGAAGCTCGTCAATCGCTTGCTCGATCCCGACTCCGGGCGCGTCCTGGTCGGGGAGCGCGATGCGGCCGGGCTCGACCCGATCGCGCTTCGCCGGTCGCTCGGCTACGTCATCCAGGAAGGAGGCCTCTTTCCGCACTGGGACGTGCGCGCCAACGTGGAGGTCGTCCCGAGGCTGCTCGGCTGGGACGCCGAGCGGCGGCGGCGGCGCTGCGCGGAAGTGCTCGGCATGGTCAACCTGCCGGCGGAGGAATTCGCCGGGAGGCGTCCGCGGGAGTTGAGCGGCGGCCAGAGGCAGCGGGTCGGCGTCGCGCGGGCCATCGCCGCGGATCCGCCGGTCCTCCTGATGGACGAGCCCTTCGGCGCGCTCGACCCGATCGCCCGGCGCGCCTTGCAGCGGGAGTTCCTGGACTGGAAGGGGCGCCTGAAGAAGGCGGTCCTCCTCGTCACGCACGACATGCGGGAGGCGTTTCTCCTGGCCGACCGGATCGCGGTGATGGACCGCGGGCGAATCCGGCAGGCGGGCACGAAGGCGGAGCTCCTCGAGCGGCCGGCCGACGACTTCGTCCGCGAATTCGTCTCGGAGGCTTCCTGAGCCTCGCGTCGTATTTCTGGGAGCGCCGGGCGGAGATCCTCGCGCTGACCGGGCAGCACGCCGTCCTGGTCGCGGTCTCGACGCTCCTCGCCTCGGCGATCGGGATCCCGCTCGGCATCGTGCTCGCGCGGCGGCCGGCGCTGGCCCGCCCGGTCCTGGGAATCGCCGGAGTGGTCCAGACGATCCCCAGCCTCGCCCTCTTCGGTTTTCTCCTTCCGCTTCCCTTGATCGGCGGGATCGGCGCGCGCACCGCGATCGTGGCCCTGCTCGTCTACGCGATGCTGCCGCTGCTTCGCAACACGTACGCGGGGATCCTCTCGGTGGACCCGGCGATCGTCGAGGCGGCGACGGGCCTCGGGATGACGAACCGGCAGCGTCTCTGGTGGGTGGAGATGCCGCTCGCGCTTCCGGTGGTCCTCGCGGGCGTGCGCATCGCGACGGTCGTGTCGATCGGTCTCGCCACGATCGCGGCGGCGATCGGCGCCGGCGGACTGGGAGTCCTGATCTACCGCGGGATCGCGATCGTGGACAACCGGCAGATCCTCGCGGGAGCCGTGCCGGCGGCCCTGCTGGCGCTGGCGGCGGACGGCCTGCTGGGTCTTCTGGAGCGGCGCCAGTCGGCGTGGAGGAAGGGATGAGGCGCGCGGCCGCGCTGCTTCTCGCGGCAATCTTCCTCGTCTCCTGCGGCGGGCGGTCCGGAGGCGCGGCCGTGCGCATCGGCTCGAAGAACTTTTCGGAGCAGGTCCTCCTGGGCGAGATCGTGGCGCAGGCGCTCGAGGGGAAGGGCATTCGAGTGGACCGGAAGCTCAACCTCGGCGGCACCTTCGTCTGCCACAAGGCGCTGACGGCGGGAGACCTGGACGTCTACCCCGAGTACACCGGGACGGCGTACACGGCGATCCTCGCAAAGAAGCCGGTCGGCGATCCGGCGGCGGTTCGCAGGGAAGTCGAGAGCCAGTACGGCAAGCGGTGGGACGCGGTCTGGTCTCCGAACCTCGGGTTCGAAAACACCTTCGCGCTCATCGTTCGCGGCGAGGACGCGCGGCGGTGGGGACTGACGAAGATCTCCGACTTGAGGGCTCACGAAGCGGAGATCCGGCCGGGATTCGGTCCGGAGTTCCTGGAGCGCGAGGATGGATTTCCCGGGCTCGCGAAGACGTACGGGTTGAGTTTCGGAAAGCGGCCCGCGCAGATGGACCTCGGGCTGCTCTACCCGGCGCTCCAGGGCAGGCAGGTGGACCTGATCGCCGGCAACTCCACGGACGGGTTGATCGCGGCCATGGGGGCGGTGGTCCTGGAAGACGACAAGCGTTACTTCCCGCCGTACGACGCGGCCTTCGTCGTCCGCGGCGCGGTGTGGAAGGGCAGCGCGGCGGTGCGCGAGGTCCTGGAGAGGCTGGGCGGGAAGCTCACGGCGGAGAAAATGCGCGCGATGAACGCGCAGCTCGACAGGGACAAGCGCCGCCCCGAGGACGTCGCGAAGGAGTTCCTGGCGACCCTCAAATAGCCCGCCGGTTCCGTAGGGGCGGCCTTGCGCCCGCCCGCCTCCCGTCGGGAGTCAGTTCTCGATCAAACGGAACTGCGGAACGACATCTCTTCCGAGGACACTGCGGAGCACCGTCGCGTGAAGGACCTCGTCGGAGAGGATCTTCGAGGCGGACGCCGACAGCGCGCGGTCCTGGAACTTGTCCACAACGGAGATGTACGCCCGCGCCGCTCCGACCTCGAGCTTGAACGCCAGCTCCAGGATGTCCTTCTCGGTCTTCAGCGGCACGTTGAACACGTATTCCTTCTTCGGCTCGACCGGCGAGCCGCCCTTCCTCTTGACCGCGTCCGCGACGAGATCGCGGTGGATCTCGTGGCTCCCCTGGAAGAGGAGCCCGACGTCTTTCGCCCTCTCCGACAGCAGCCCGCTCTTTCCGGCCAGCCCGTACGCCCAGATCGCCTCGTGCTCCAGGGCCAGCGCCGTGTTGAGCAGGACGACGTCGTCGCCGGGCGCCGGCGCCTTGCCAGGCTCGGGCAGCGCGATCAACGGCCTGCCGGCCGCCGCGAGCCCGAGCGCCAGTCCCGTCCTCGCCGCGGAGCGAAAGAGATCCCTTCGATGCCACATGGATCGTCTCCTCTTCGAATCGGAAGCGTCCATTCTACAGAGCGGAAGAGAAAAAGGCCCCGGCCCGGCGACGAGGCGCCGGACCGGGGCGCGGGGGAAGGAGACTTACTCCCTTGGTCGAGCCCGTGCCTTGTTCCGGGGAATCACGGCGTGAATTCCACCGCGGCGATGAAGCGCGCGTCATTCGTGCCGTTGTTCGCCACGACCGCGTAGCAGGACGCGGGCGCCGAGGGGTCGAACCGCACGTATCCGCCGGTGACGGCGGCGTTGACGGCCCTCTGCCCCCAGGCGTTCGGAAGGAGCTGAATCGGCACGGTCGTGACCTGCGCGCCCGTGCCGTCGAAGACCGTGGCGAGGATCGTATTGGCCTTCGTCGATTCGTTGAAGCAACCCACGTTGGCGCGATTGTTCGCGTCGACCGTGATGCCGACGGAAAACGACCGCGAGTCCGTGCCCGGGAACTCGACCGTCGGCAACGACGTGCCGTAGCGGACTCCGGAACCGGTCGTGTAGATCTCCGCGCTCAGGATGAAGAGGTTGTCCGTCGACCCGCCGACTTCGCGGCCGCTCTGGAACCTCACGGTCCCCGCCCCGGCGAGGCCGAAGACCGTATCGAGGAAGTTCGTGTACTGCTTGAGCTCTCCGGGCGCGAGCGTGATCGACCTCTGGGTCTTCGCGCCGACGGCGTCGAAGAGCGTCACCTGCACCGGGAAGCTCTTCGATGTCGGGTTCATGATGGCCGCGTACGTCGCGAACGTGGCGCCCGCGAGCCCGGGGAGATTGATCATGACCGGGACGGTCAGGGAGTCGGACGCGAAGGTCAGCTCCCCGAGCGGAACCGGCTTGTCCTGGGAATAGGCCGGCGTCGCGACGACGGCGGCCAGCAAGACAGTCATGAGAGTTGCGAATTTCTTCATGGCGTCCCTCCTAGTCCTGGCAAGGCTGGGGCTTGGTCGGGTCCGGGATGTCCGGCAGGGATTTCGGATTGGTCCCGCCATGGCCCTGGAGAAGACCCTGGTGAGCGGGAGCCAGGAACGGGAACCTGGGGAGAAAGTCCTTGTCGTTGGTCTCGACACCCCTGGCGAGGCCGGCGGCCGGGTCACCCGCGACGATCAGGCTGATCAGGACGCTGTTGACGTTGACCTGATGTCGGTTTGGCGCTGTCCCGCCGCCCAGGCGCCGGCCGTTCGGGAAGGCCGAATCGATCGCGGCGTCGAGGGTAATGACGTCACCCGTCGAGCCGTCGGCGATGGGGATCGGCCGGTTCAGATTGATCGCCTTGATGATGTCCACCCGACCGCCACCGGCTCCCTTGAGGGTGGCCACGGTCGCGTCCGGCACTCCCAGCGCCTTGTAGATACCGAGCGCCTCGGCGTCGCGGGCGAGGACCGGGAACAGGATGTCGGCGCCGAAGTTCGTCACGTCGGTCAGCGGAGTCGTGTGAAGGTAGAGGGTCTGACGCGCGGTCCCGACGAGGCCGGCGTTGAAGAGCGGAAGGGCGTTGCGGCCGACCTGCACGTACCTGCCGGTCCCCTTGACGCCCGTGATGATGTTGCTGACGTCGACGGTCTGCGTCTGCCGCCGGCTGATGCTCACCCACACGCGCAGCAGGCTGTCGGTCGAGTTGGCGTCCAGCGTGCCGTTGTGCGGGATCCCGCTCGGGAAGAGCTCGGAGGTCGGGAGCTCGAGCGCGATCGAGAAGACGTTGAAGCCCGTGAAGACGTCCTCGATCGGAGTGCTCCGCGCTCCCGGGATTCCTCCGAGGTCGCCTTTCCCCAGGTTGACGAGGTCGAAGATCCCCTTCTCGTCGAGCTGGTAGGGATCGTCGAACTGGCCCGCGATGATCCGCCCGCCGTTGGAGAGGGACTTGATGAACGTGTCGACGAAAGCCTGATTGTAGAGACCCGTGTCGCGGCTGGAGGAGTTTCCGGAGTCGTAGCCCTGGAAGGTGCCGAGACCGTAGACGAGCCGATCGGTCTGCGGGCCGTGGTTGTTCGGGAGGACGGGGAGATCCTGGCCGAGGGTGACCGGGTTGGGGTTTCCCGGAGCCATGAGGCGCGTGACCGTCATGGTCTCGGTGCCGCCCGTGAGCTGCCAGAGCAGCTCGTTGCCGCCGCCAACGGCAGCCGTCGGGCTCGGAGGCGCCCCCGGATCGAGCTTGTTCGTGAACTCGATCCGGTAGACCGCCTCGTCCCTGAGGCTCGCGCCCTTTCCGATGTGGAACTCGTAGCGGTAGCCGTTGCACGCCCGAAAGCCCTGGTTGCCCTGACCCGGCTCGTGGAGCGGGTTGAAGTCCATGATCAGGTAGAGCTTGTCGTGCGCGCCGTTGGACACCCAGGCGTAGGTGTCGGTGTTGTCCGCGCAAGGCTCGTTGAGAACCGCCAGAGCCTCCCGGTGGCTCGACGCGAAAGCGGGGGCCGCCGCGACGAAGAGCGACAGGACCGCCAGGCACGCAAAGCCACCACCCCCCCGGCGTGGAACGGAGAACCTCGAATGCATAGACCCTCCTTTTTGAACGGAAATGCCAACCTCCGATTCAAGGCCAGTACGGTAGGGGTCCCCGTATTGGATTTCGGAGGAGTCGGTGATATTTGTTTCGCAGGGGATCCTGGGACTGGCCGAGAAACCGATTACCCGCGACGCGGCGGACTCCGACCGCGCCCTCGTCGCCCGCGTCGAGGCGCGCGACGCGGAGTCCTTGGGCGTCCTGTACGACCGCCACTCCGCCCGCCTCCTCGGCCTCGCGCAGCGGATCCTCGGGGACACGGGCGAGGCGGAAGAGGTCCTCCAGGAGGTCTTCCTCCACGTCTGGAAAGCGGCCGCGACCTACGACCCGGCGCGCGGCCCGGTGCTCGCCTGGCTCCTCGTCGCGACGCGCAGCCGGTCGATCGACCGGGTCCGTTCCCGCCGTCCGGCCGGCGCCGGCATTTCGCGCAGCCTCGACGAGGCGCCCGAAGCCGCTTCCCGCGAGGACATCGAGAGGGACGCCGCGACGCGCGAGTGGGAGGAGCAGTGCCGCGCGGCGATCTCGGAGCTTCCGGCGGACCAGAGGCGGGCGCTGGAGCTCGCGTACTTCGAGGGACTCACGCAGCAGGAGATCGCGGAGGCGACATCGAGCCCGCTCGGGACGGTCAAGACCCGCGTGCGGCTGGGGCTTATGAAACTCCGCGAGCGCGTCCAGACGTATCGGAAAGGTGAGGGGCATGGCTCATAGCGAGAGGCACGAGGAGCTGGCCGCCCTGCAGGCCCTCGGCCTGCTCTCGAGGGAGGAGTCCGCGGAGCTGTCGCGCCACCTCGCCGAAGGGTGTCCGACCTGCGAGAGCCTTGCCGCCGACTTCCGCGTCGCGGCGGCGAGCCTTTCCGTGGAAGCGCGGCCCAAGAGTCCGAATCCGGCGCTGCGGGGAAAGATTCTCGCGAGTCTGCCGGGCACGGCGAAGGTGTCTCCCATCACCCCTGCCATTTCCCTCCGGGAGAGGGGGAGAGGCGGATGGTGGCTCGCGGCGGCTGCGGCCCTCCTCGCCGCGGTCCTGCTCTGGGACGACGCGAGGATCCGACGCCAGCGCGAAGAGCTGAGGAGCCGCGAGGCCCAGTTGACGGGGGAGCTGTCCAAAGCTCAGCAAGAAGTTGCCAGGCGCGATCTGCGAGTCCGGGTGCTCGAGAGCGAAGACGTCAAGGTCCTCTTCCTCGGCGGCAAGGACCCGCAGCCCTCCGCGCGAGCGAAAGTCTTCTGGAGCGAGAAGGCGAAGACCGGGATGATCCTCGCCGGCAACCTCGCCCCGCTCCCGCCCGACAAGCAGTACGAGCTCTGGGTCTTCTCCGAGGGCAAGCCCGTGGCCGCCGGAGTCTTCGACGCCGATACCTCCGGGCGAGCTCTCTTCGAGTCGCTGCATCTTCCGGGAGTTGTGCTGGCGCAGAACTTTGCTGTTACGATTGAGCCGCGCGGCGGCGTGCCCCAGCCCACCGGCCCGATCATCCTCGTCGGCACTCCGTCGTAACGGACAACCGTCTTCCTGCCGGGACGGCCAGGGTATCGGTCCGATTCCGGGGAAGGGGGCGTCGATGCCACGCAGACCGCGCCGAATGCCGGCCGCGGTTGCGCTCGCCGCCGCGGCATTGCTCGGCGCCGCAACAGGTTCCTTCGGCGTCTGCGGTCCGTTCGCCGACGTCAACGACCCGACCTTCTGCCCCTACGTTCTGGAGATCCTGTATTTCGGGATCACGACCGGGACGACTCCAACGACTTACAGTCCCTCCGACGGGGTCAGCCGCCTGCAGATGGCGGCCTTCCTTTCCCGGACGGTGGACGGCGTGGCGCGCCGGAAGGCTCCCCGAGCATCCTTGCGCCAGACCTGGACGACGCAGAACGCCCTGGCCCTCGCCCAGACCTCCGTCGGAAGGACGCCCAAGTTCCTCGAGGCCGACGGCATGGACGTCTGGGTTTCCAACACAGGCGAAAGCTCGATCTCGCGCGTCCGGTCGGCCAACGGGAACTATCTCGAGACCTGGACGGGAGCCGACAGCCCGGGCAGGGTTCTCGTGGCGATGGGGCGGGTCCTCGTCCCCGGAGCGACGCTCCCCGGAAGGCTCTACTCGATCGATCCAGCCGGGTCCGCAGGCGTGGTGACGACGGTGGCGAGCAACATCGGCCAGCCGGCGGAGGGGATCACCTTCGACGGAGGCCGCGTCTGGACGGTCGGAGGCGGCGCGGTCGCGATCATCACTCCGCAGGCGGCCGTCCCCTGGACAGTGACGACCATCACCACCGGCTTCGATCTGCCGGTGGCGGCTCTCTACGACGGGTCGAACGTCTGGGTGACGGACGACGGTCTGAACAGGCTCCTCAAGGTCAATTCCGCCGGAGCCGTGCTCCAGTCCGTGACGGTCGGTACGCTTCCGGAACAGCCGACCTTCGACGGGACGAACATCTGGGTTCCCAACTTCGATCCTCCTTCGGTCTCGGTCGTCCGGGCTTCGAGCGGCGCCGTCCTGGCGACTCTGACAGGGTCCGGACTGCTGGGTCCCGTCGGCTCCGCCTTCGACGGAACGCGTGTTCTCGTGACCGACTTCACCGCAAGCAAGGTCTGGCTCTGGAAGGCGGCCGACCTGACGCCGCTCGGATCGTTTCCCGTCGGCTCCGGCCCGCAAGGCGCCTGCAGCGACGGGGTCCGCTTCTGGATCGCTCTGCCCGACAGCGGAAAGATCGCCCGGTTCTGAGAAGGGGAGTCGCTTATGAAACGAGGCACGCCAGGAATTCTCGGAAGCGCAGGGGCGGCCGCGGCCGCGCTCGCGATCGGCGCCTCGGCTTCTCTGCTGGGCCTCTGCGGCCCCTTCACCGACGTCTCGGACCCGGTGTTCTGTCCCTTCGTCCTGGAGGTCTTCTATCTCGGCATCACCACCGGGACGACGCCGACGACTTACGACCCGTCGAGCTACGTGACCCGCCTGCAGATGGCGACGTTTCTTTCGCGCACGGTGGACGGCGTCCTCAAACGCAGCCGAAGGGCGGCGCTGCGCCAGTACTGGACCACTCAGAACCCCGACGCGCTCGGGGTGACGACCCTGGCCAGCAATCCTTCTCGCCTGGAGAGCGACGGACTGGACATCTGGATCGCGACGCCGTCAAATTCCTCGGTCTCGCGCGTGCGGGCCGGCAGCGGCAACCTGCTCTCGACCTGGACCGGGGCGACCTCTCCCGGCGGAGTCCTTATCGCCATGGGGCGGGTCTTCGTCACCGGTACCCTCGCTCTGGGCAGGCTCTACTCGATCGACCCCTCTACTCCGGCCGGCGCCGTCCAGACGCTCACGAGCAACCTCGGCAGCAACCCGGGGAGCCTCACGTTCGACGGGGGACGCATCTGGACGGCCAACGTCGCTTCGGTCTCGATCGTGACTCCCGGCGCCTGGACGGTCACGACTGTCACGGCCGGCTTCACGAACCCGTTCGGCACGCTCTTTGACGGTGCCAACGTCTGGGTGACCGACGCCGGCGCCGCGAGGCTCTACAAGCTCGACGCCGCCGGGGGGATCCTCCAAACGGTGACGGCCGGGGGCGGCGCCTCGAACCCCGCTTTCGACGGAACGAACATCTGGGTGCCCAACGCCGACGAGAACGACATCACCGTCCTGCGCGCCTCGACCGGCGCGGTGCTCAAGACCCTCACCGGCAACGGCCTCTCGCTGCCGGACACGATCGCCTTCGACGGGGAACGGATGCTCGTGACCAACAACGGTGCCGGCAGCGTCTCGCTCTGGAAGGCGGCGGACCTGACACCGGTGGGGAGCTTCTCGACGGGCTTTTCCTCGTCTCCGTTGGGAGTTTGCAGCGACGGGATCCATTTCTGGATCGCCCTCAACGGAACGGGAAAGGTTGCGCGCTTCTGAGGAGTCTCGACAATTCGCACAGTTCGAGCCGGCGCCGGTCTCGAGGGAGGCCGCCGGCCTCTCGAATCCCTGCATTCGCACAGAGTCGTCCTAGCGCAGAATATTGCTGTTACCAGTGAGCCGCGCGGCGGCGTGCCCAGCCGACGGGCCCGATTATCCTCGTCGGCACTCCGTCCGCTTAGGTCGTAACAATCTGCCGCCGGATTGGCGGCGCCGGAACCCGAACATGGAGGAGGCTCGATGGCCCTGAGGGGGCGCGTCAGCATCGCCGCGGCCGTGTTCTCGGGCGCGGTGTTCCTTGGCGCGACAACGGCGGCGTTCGGTGTCTGCGGACCGTTCACCGACATTTCGGATGTCGCCTTCTGCCCGTTCGTGCTGGAGATCTTCACGCTGGGGATCGGCGCGTCGCTCCCCTGGCCGGTCACGACCGTCGCTGCGGGCTTCCGCTCCGCTCGGAGGATGGGCCCAACAAAAAGCCGCCTCGATTTCTCGAGGCGGCATTGTGGTCAGGACACCAATTGTGCGAAAGGCGCCCGACTGATTTCTATTCAAAGCAATAAGTGTGCCGTTGGCGGGTTTTCGGGAACAGGCCGTTCCCGACCTCGGGCGGATGCGTGTCATCCGGAGGACGGTACGGCGGTTCAAGTTTCCGGATTCCGGGCGAGGGCGCGCTAGAGGTTGTCCTCGAAGAATTTGGCGATGGTCATGTTGCGGAAGTTCGTCGCGTCCCGGCCCCGGAAGCCGTGGCGCTGTCCGGGCACGACCTCGAGCTGGTAGGGCTTCCCCGCTTTCACCAGGGCGTCGATGAACGCCATCGAGTTCTGCATGTGGACGTTGTCGTCGGACGTCCCGTGGATGATAAGGAGCTTCGCCTTCAGGTCCTTCGCCTTCGTCAGCGGCGCCGACGACTCATAGCCGTCCGCGTTGTCCTGGGGCCGGCGCATGTATCGCTCGGTGTAGATCGTGTCGTAGAACTTCCAGTGGGTCACCGGCGCTCCGGCGACGCCGCACTTGAAGACGTCGGGCGCGTTGGTCAGCGAGTAGAGCGTCATGTATCCGCCGTAGGACCATCCCCAGATCCCGATCCTCGCCGTGTCCACGTACGGGAGCGACTTCAGGTATTTCACCCCCGCGAGCTGGTCGGCGAGCTCCCGCTTTCCCATCTGCTTGAAAACCGCCGACTCCCACGCGTGCCCTCGGCCGAAGGAGCCGCGGTTGTCCACGCTCCAGAGGAGATACCCCTTCGAGACCAGGTAGTGATCGAAGAGGTTCGCCGCGCCCCACGCGTCGCGCACGACCTGCGAGTGCGGACCGCCGTACACGTACACGACAACCGGGTACTTCTTGGCGGGATCGAAGTCCGCGGGCTTGACGAGCCGCGCGATCAGCTTCGTCCCGTCGTCGGCGGAGATCTCGACCTCTTCACTCGTCGCGAGCTCGTAGTCCCCGAGCCGGTTCTCCGGCCGGTCCACGACCCGCACCGGCCGCCCGAAGCCGTCGATCAGCGTCAGGATCGGCGGCTGCGTCGTCGAGGAGAACGTGTCGAGGAGATACCGTCCGTCGGAAGACAGGTCCGCCTGGTGCGTTCCCGGCGGCAGGGGGAGCTTCAAGAACCGCGTCCCTTCGAGCGACACGCGGTAGAGCGCCCGCCGCCGGATGTTCTCCTCGTTGGCGGAGAAGAAGACGAACTTCAGATTTTCGTCCACTCCCGCGATGCGGTCCACGATCCAGTTGCCGCGGGTGATCTGCCTGGGCTCGCCGCCGGAGACGCTGCCGACGTAGATATGCGTGAAGCCGTCCCGGTCGGACTTCCAGACGTATCGCCCGTCCTTCAGAAAGCGCGGCGGCTCGTAGACGTTGATCCAGTACTGGTCCTTCTCGACGAAGAGGCTTTTCGTCGAACCGTCCGCCGCGGAGAGGAGGCGCACGTCATGGCTGTCCTGCGCGCGGTTCAGGACCCGGTAGCAGACCGACTTCGAGTCCGGCGTCCAGGAAAACGCCGGCTCGATGTACACGTCGCCCTCCGGTCTCGCGGAGCCGCGCGGCGTCCCGTCCACTCCCACGACGTGGAAGGAGGGCGTCGAGTTGGCGGATCCCGACTTGGGATAGCGCTGCTCCTTCAGCCCCGCCGGGACCTTCAGGAAATCCACGAGCGGATAGCTGTCCACCTTCGTCTCGTCCAGGCGCAGGTACGCGATCGCCGCGGAGTCCGGCGACCACTCGTAGGAACGGCCCGTGCGGCTGGCGAGCTCCTCCTCGTACACCCAGTCGAGCCGCCCGTTGTAGACGTGCTCGGAGCCGTCGGTCGTCAGGCGCTTCTCGGTCTTCGAGGCCAGGTCGAGCACGTAGAGGTCGTTCTTCCGGACGAAGGCGAGCCGCTTGCCGTCCGGCGAGAACTGCGGGAACTCTTCCTTTTCCTTGTCGCGTGTGATCCGCTCGAGCTTCTTGTCCGCGACGTCATAGAACCAGAGATCGTTGTCGCCGGAGAGGACGACGGTCTTGCCGTCCGGCGACCAGCGGTATCCCTCCAGCGAGGCGCGGCGCTTCGGGTCGTCGGGAAGCGCGAGGTTCTCCGGCGTCGCGATCGTCCTCCTCGCCCCGGTGTTGGCGTCCTCGAGAACGAGGTCGCCGGCGATCTCCTCCCCGGCGCCCTTCTGGAGGACGAAGGAGAAGCTGTCGGATCCGGGAAGCCATGTCACGCCTCGGACCAGGCGGCCCGAGAGCGGCGGCTCCGCGGTCACGTCTTCGAGCGTCAGTTTCTTTTTCTGCCCCAGGGCCGGCGAAGCGGCGAGCAGGAGCAGGAGCGGAACGAAGCGGCGGAATTTCCGCGGCGCAGAATTCAAGTTGACCTCCTCTGAGAGCGGCCGCCGATTCTCCCATAATGAGCGGGTGACTTCGCGGGTCGCGGCGCTTCTGCTTTCGGCGCTCGTGGCGGGAACGCCGGAAGCCCCGCCGGCCGCCTCCCGGCCGGTTCTCGGGCTCGCGATCGAATTCGAGAAGACTCCGGCGCCGGAGGCGGAGCGGGGGGCGATCGAGGAAGTCCGGCGGACCGGCGCGGACTTCTTCGTCCTGGCGGTGTCGTGGTCGAAGGCGGAGCCCTCGCCGCGGAAGTACGGCATCGACGGCGTCGTCACAACGGCGCGCTTCCTCCGGCAGTCCGGGGCGACGCTGCACCTGGACCTGCCGCTCGTGTCGGGACGCCGGCGCGACGTGGCTCCGGACCTCGCCCGAACCGCGTTCGACGATCCGAAGCTCTCGGTGCGACTGGGCCAGCTCCTCGAGAAGCTCTCGGGCGCGCTGGCGGATTTCTCCACGATCTCGCTCGGCTACGAGGCCGACGCCTATTTCGCCGACAAGCCCGAGGAGCTGAAGGCCTATCGCCGGCTCTTCGACGGCGCGGTCGAGTTCCTCGGGAAGGTCGCGCCGAACCTGCGGGTCGGCGTCACGACGGCCGCGCCGGGCGAGAGCGTCTCGCCCGAGGTCGCGGCGGAGCTCCACAGAAAAAGCCCGGTCCTCTTCTACATCTACGCCCCGTTCGAGCGGGACAAGCCTTACTGGCACCGGCCGCCGTCCGCCCTGGAAGCAGACTGGAAGCGCCTCCTCGAGAGCGCGAAGGACCGGCCGATCGCCTTTCCCGAGGTCGGCTACTCGTCGGATCCCGAAAACGGTTCGAATCCGGAGAAACAGTCGGAGTTCGTCCGCCGGCTCAAGGGGTTCCTCGCCTCCACCGACGGCCGGCGGCTGCTTTTCGCCAGGTACGTCACCTGGCGCGACCCTCCGCCGGACCTCTACCGCGCCGCCCCTTCCACGGACGAAGCCTCCCGCCGCCGCGCTAGCTATCTCTCCCACCGCGGCCTCCAGGAGCCGGACGGAAAGCCCAAGCCGGCGTGGAAGGAATGGATCCGAGCGCGCTAGTAGAATCCGGCGAGTCTCGTGATCACCCTTGACCGCTTCATCCTCGAGGAAGAGCGCCACCACCCGGGCGCGACCGGCGAGCTCTCGATGCTCCTGATGCGCTTCGGCGTGGCGGGCAAGAGGATCGCCTGGGAGCTGGCGGTCGGGGGGTTGAAGAGCCTGCTCGGCTCGACCGGCGGCACCAACGTCCAGGGGGAGGACCAGAAGAAGCTCGACGCCCTCGCCAACGACATCCTGCTCGAGACCTTCGACTACGGCGGCCTCGTCTCGGTCGCGGCCTCGGAGGAGATGGAGAAGATCGTCGTGTTTCCGCGCGCGACCGAGAACGGCCGGTACGCCGTGCTCTTCGACCCCATGGACGGCTCCTCCAACATCGCGGTCAACGGGACGCTCGGGACGATCTTCTCGATCCGCCCGCGCGGCGGCGGCCGCGAGGAGGATCTTCTCCGGTCGGGCCGCGAGCAGGTTGCGGCCGGATACATCCTCTTCGGCCCGGCGACGCTTCTCGTCTACACCTCGGGCCCGGAGGTCCGCCTCTTCACCCTCGAGCCCTCGATCGGGGAGTTCCTGCTGACCTCGGCTTCGGTCCGGATGCCCCCGCGCGGCCGGGCCTACGCCGTCAACGAGGGGCGCTCGGGAGGCTGGACACCGGAGACGGCCGCGTTCGTGGACCACTTGAAGCGCGACGGGCGGCCCTACTCCACACGCTACTCCGGATCCCTCGTCGGGGATTTTCACCGGATCCTCCTCGAAGGGGGCATCTACCTCTACCCGGCGGCGGCGGGGAAGTCCTCCGGCAAGCTCCGGGTCCTCTACGAGTGCCATCCCCTCGCGCTCGTCGCGGAGAACGCCGGAGGCGCGGCGACGACCGGCGCCGAGAAGGTTCTCGACGTGGTGCCGGACTCGCTCCACGCGCGGGTGCCGTTCGCGATCGGAAGCGCCGAAGAGGTCGCCCTCTACGATCGCTACGCCCGGGGCCAGCCGAACCAGGCCTGAGTTCCTCGTTAACGCGGAATCCGCCCGGCCGTCCTTCTCCGTAAGGGGCGAGGGGGAGGATGGTGAAGGCCACTGGAAAGCGACTGGCTGCGGGCATGATGTTGCTCCTGACCGCGGCCGGCCTTTCGGCTCAGGCGGCGGGGACCATGGCCGGCCGCGCCACGGACGAATCGGGGAGCGCCCTGCCCGGCGTCACGGTCGAGGCGAGCAAGGCGTCGCTGCCTGAGGGGCGCGCGGCGACGACCGACCGGTCGGGGTCCTACTCCATCTCCGGGCTGGCCGCGGGCCTCTACGACGTGTCGTTCCGGATTCCGAACTTCGCGACCGTCATCCGGAAGGGCGTCGCGGTCTCCGACGGCGCGGTCGCTCGCGTGGACGCCGTTCTCTCGCTGGCCGCCAGCGCCGACGTCGTCGTGACCGCGAAGAAGACGTTCCGCAACCTGGCCGACGTCTCCGGCGCGGCTGAGAGCCTGATCGGCGTAGCGCTCGCGGCGACGGAGGGCGCCGTCAGCGGAGCGGACCTCGACCGCCGGCCGATCCTGCGGCCGGGAGAGGTGCTGGAGACCGTGCCGGGCCTCGTCATCTCGCAGCATTCGGGGGAGGGGAAGGCCAACCAGTATTACCTGCGAGGCTTCAACCTGGACCACGGCACCGACTTCGCGACGACCGTCGGGGGCGTTCCCGTGAACATGCCCTCGCACGCTCACGGCCAGGGCTACTCCGACCTGAACTTCCTGATCCCTGAGCTCGTCAGCGGCGTGCAGTACCGCAAGGGCCCGTACTCGGCGGCGCAGGGCGACTTCTCGACTGCCGGCTCCGCGGACATCCGGTACGTCAACGAGCTCGACGAGGCGATCGCGCGCGCCGGCGCCGGCGCCGACGGGTTCGCGCGGGTCCTGGCCGCGCAGTCCCCGCGTCTGGGGGACGGCCGGCTCCTCTACGCTTTCGAGGTCGGGAAGAGCAACGGTCCCTGGGTCAACCCCTCCGACCTGCGCCGGTACAACGGCGTGCTGCGCTACAGCGTCCAGGCCGACGACTCGGCCTACTCGGTCACGGCGATGGGCTACCAGAGCCGCTGGAGCTCGACGGACCAGGTCCCCGGCCGCGCCATCTCCGAGGGGTTGATCTCCCGCTTCGGGGCGATCGATCCGACCGACGGCGGCGACACGCACCGCTACAGCCTCTCGGCCGACGGGCAATGGCGCGGCGTGGATTCGATGACGCGGGCGACGGCCTACGTCGTGGACTACGGCCTCCACCTTTTCTCCAACTTCACCTACTTCCTGGACGATCCGGTCCGCGGCGACCAGTTCGAGCAGGTGGACCGGCGCGTCGTGACCGGGGCGCGCGCCAGCCGCGAGTGGGAGTCCGAGTGGTTCGGCCGAGAGACCCGCAACACGCTCGGCGTCGAGGTGCGCAACGACAACATCGCCGAGAACGGCCTCTTCCACACGCAGGCGCGAAACGTGCTCGACACGGTCCGGAGGGACCACATCCTCCAGACCGCCGTCTCGCTGTACGCCGAGAACAGTCACCAGTGGTCCGAGAGGTTCCGCACGGTCGTCGGGGCCCGGGGCGACTTCTACCGGTTCCACGTCGCCGGCGACGACGCGTCGAATTCCGGCGACGACTCGCGGGCGATCTTCTCCCCCAAGTTCTCGGCCATCCTGGGCCCCTGGTTCGACACCGAGTTCTACGCGAACCTCGGCTACGGCTTCCACAGCAACGACGCGCGGGGCGCGACGATCACCGTGGACCCCGGGACCCGCGAGCCGGCGTCGCCGGTGACGCCGCTCGCGCGCGCGGTGGGAGCGGAGGTCGGCCTGCGAAGCGTTCTCATCCCGCACCTTCAGACGACGGTCGCGGTCTGGGGGCTCGACATCGCCTCGGAGCTGGTCTTCGCCGGAGACGCCGGGACGACCGAGCCCTCCCGTCCGAGCCGGCGGACGGGGATCGAGCTGGCCAATTACTGGTCTCCCTTGCCCCACCTGACTCTCGACGCCGACCTGGCGTTTTCCCGGGCGCGCTTCACCGACGCCAATCCGGAAGGGGACTCCATTCCCGGCTCGGTCGAGACCGTCGTTTCGGCCGGAGCCGCCTTCGAGGATCCCGGCGGGTTTTTCGGGAGCGCCAGGGTCCGCTACTTCGGGCCCCGCCCGCTGACCTCGGACAACAGCGTCCGGTCGGACCCCTCGACGATCGTCAACCTCCAGGCGGGCTATGAGATCGTCCGCGGATTGCGGCTCGTCCTGGACGTGTTCAATCTCCTCGACGCGAAGGTCTCCGACATCGACTACTACTACGCTTCGCGCCTGCCGGGTGAGCCCGCCGCAGGCGTGAACGACATCCACACGCATCCGGCGCTTCCCCGCTCGGCGCGGTTCTCCGTGCTCTACTCGTTCTAGTGCGGACCTTCGAGCAACGCCTCTTTGCCCTCACGGCCGCACTGTGCCTGGCGGCCGGCTTAGCTAAGGCCCACGAGCTCGGCACGATCCGGACCTACGCGACCTTCTTCAAGGACGGGCACTACGAGGTCGAGGTCTTCGTGGACCGCGAGCACCTGCCGCCGGGCTTCGCGGAGACGGCCGAGGCTCCCCGGATTCCGATCGAGGGGCTTGCGTTTGACGGAGCGGACCGCGTCTCGCGGATCCTGGCCGAGGTCGCGAACCATTCCCGGATCGCCTTCGACGGCGAGGAGGTTCGCCCGGACCTGGAGTGGAAGGATCGGGATTCGAACGCGGCCGAGCTGGTTCTCCGGATGAAAGGCCGGATTCCCGCCGGTGCGAAGACGTTCGCCTGGTCGAGCTCCCTGAAGCTCGGGACCTACCTCCTGACCGTCCAGTCGGAAGGGGAGGAGCCGGAGCGCGCCTGGATGGAGGGCGGCGATACCAGCCGGCCGTTTCCCCTGAAGGCGTCGGCCGTGCCGCCCACGCGGGGGCAGGTGGCGGGGCAGTACCTGACTCTGGGCTTCACGCACATCCTTCCGAAGGGGACCGACCACATCCTCTTCGTGCTGGGGATCTTCCTTCTCTCGACGCGTTTGAAGCCGGTGCTCCTCCAGGTGACCGCGTTCACCGTCGCCCACACGATCACGCTGGCCCTCACGATCTACGGCATCGTTTCCCTGCGGCCCGCGATCGTCGAGCCGCTCATCGCCCTCTCGATCGTCTACGTCGCCGTCGAGAACGTCGCGACGTCGGAGCTGAAGCCCTGGCGTGTCGCCCTCGTCTTCGGCTTCGGACTGCTGCACGGGATGGGCTTCGCCGGTGTCCTCTCCCAGCTGGGCCTCCCGCGCTCGGAGTTCCTGACCGGCCTCCTCTGCTTCAACGCCGGAGTCGAGCTGGGCCAGCTCACCGTCATCCTCGCCGCGTTCTTCCTGATCGGCCTCCCGTTCCGCAAGACGCCCTGGTACCGCCGGAGGGTCGTCATCCCCCTCTCCCTCGCCATTGCCGCCGTCGGCCTCCACTGGGCGATCCAGCGCCTCCAGGGCTAGACCCGGCTTGGGGTCAGGTCTATGTTATACACTAACGAGAAATGGCCAAGGCCGCATGGCTGAAGGCGAAATTGTCATAGTGTATGATGTAGACCTGACCCCAAGACGTCGCCCCGGGGCCCGGGGCTAGACGTTGAACTTGAAGAGGAGGACGTCGCCGTCGGCGACGACGTAGTCCTTTCCCTCCTGGCGGACGAGGCCTTTTTCGCGGGCGGCGGCCTGGGAGCCGGAGGCGATCAGGTCGTCGTACGAAACCGTCTCGGCCTTGATGAAGCCGCTCTCGAAATCGGAGTGAATGACACCGGCGGCGGCGGGCGCGGCGTCGCCGGCGTGGATCGTCCAGGCGCGGACTTCCTTCTCGCTCGCCGTGAAGAACGTCCGCAGGCCGAGGAGGTGGTACGCCGCGCGGATCAGGTTGCCGACGCCCGACTCCGCGACGCCGAGGTGGGCGAGGTAGTCGCGGGCCTCCTCCTCCGGGAGCTCCGCCAGCTCGGATTCGATCTGCGCCGACACCGGCACCGCCTCGGTCCCCAGGTGCGTCTCGGCATAATGGCGGACCGCCTCGACGTGAGGATTGGAGTCCGCCTTCGCGAGCGCGTCCTCGGAGACGTTGGCGGCGAAGAGGATCGGGTGCGAGGTCAGCAGGAAGAGCCGCCGGACGACCGCGTTCTCCTCGGGAGTCAGATCGAGCGTCAGGGCCCGGCGCCCGGAGTTCAGATGCTCGAGCAGCTTCGCGATCGCCGCGAGCGCGGCCTTCGATTCCGCGTCGCCTCCTCGAGCGGACTTTTCCGTCTTCTCCCTCGCCCGCGCCGCGGTGTCGAGGTCCGCCAGCACCAGCTCCGTCTGGATCGTCTCCATGTCGGCGACCGGGTCGAGCCTCCCCTCGACGTGGACGACGTCCTTGTCCTCGAAGCAGCGGACCACCTCGATGATCGCGTCCACCTCGCGGATGTGCTGGAGGAACTTGTTGCCGAGCCCCTCGCCCTTCGACGCCCCGCGCACGAGCCCCGCGATATCCACGAACTCGATCGCCGCCGGGATGATCGTGGACGTCTTCGACACCCGCGCCAGCGGCTCCAGCCTCGCGTCCGGGACCGTCACGACACCGACGTTGGGCTCGATCGTGCAGAAGGGATAGTTCGCCGCCGGCGCCTTGCGGGTCCTCGTCAGCGCGTTGAACAGGGTGGACTTGCCGACGTTCGGAAGCCCCACGATCCCGGCCCGCAGCATGGGCCGCGAAGTATAGGAGAGTCGCGTAGAATGGCGCCCACTCTGAGCGAGCAAGGCGAATACCGGGACCCCAAGACCGGACTTCTGCGCGCGGTCTCGCGCTGGCAGATCGTCGCTCTCTCCGTCAACGACGTCATCGGGAGCGGCGTGTACCTGATCCTGCCGGTCGCGGCGGCGCAGCTGCTCGGCCCCGCCAGCGTCTGGGCGATCCTCGCGGCCGGGTTTGGAGTCCTGCTCCTCGTCCTCTGCTTCGCCGAGGCCGGGAGCCTCTTCGACAAGGCGGGGGGAGCGATCGTCTACACTCGGGCCGCCTTCGGCGAGTTCGCCGGCTTCGAGGTCGGCTGGATGAGCTGGATCGCCCGCATCGCCTCGATCGCGAGCCTTTCCGTCTTCTTCGCGCGCGCGGTCGGCTACCTCTGGCCGGCGGCGAAGAGCGGCATCGGCCAGCAGGTCACGATCATCGTTCCGCTCCTCGTTCTGACGTGGATCAACGTGCGCGGGATCAAGCAGGGGGCGCTGACCGCGGTCGTTCTCGCCTGGGGCAAGGTGCTGCCGCTCGTCCTCTTCGTCCTCGTCGGCCTCTTCTGGGTCAACTGGAGCCGCGTCTTCCCGGTCCCGATGCCCGAGAGCGCCAATTTCATGAAGGCCGCCCTCCTCGTTCTGTTCGCGTACGGCGGCTTCGAGAACACGGCCGCTCCGGCGGGGGAGTTCAAGAACCCCCAGCGCGACATCCCGTTCGCCCTGATCGTCCAGATCGCGATCGTCGCGACGATCTACAGCGCGGTCCAGCTCGTCGCGATCGGCACGATGCCGGACCTGGGCAAGTCGCCGACCCCGCTCGCCGACGGCGCCGCGATGATGATGGGCCCGATCGGCGGATTCATCCTGACGCTCGGCGCGGTCCTCTCCGTCCTCGGCACCAACAACAACACGGTGCTCGCCGGCCCGCGCTACCTCTACGCGCTCGCGGAGTCCGAACGCCTGCCCGCGATCTTCGCTCGCGTCCACCCGAAATACTCGACGCCCTACGTCGCGATCCTGACGCAGACCGCGGTAGCCCTCCTGCTGATGCTGACGGGGACCGCCGAGCAGCTGGCCGTTCTCTCCGCGATCGCGCGCCTGGCGACCTACATGGGCACGGTGGCCTCGGTCCCGGTCCTGCGCCGGAAGATGCCGCAGACTCCGCGGACGATCCGGCTGCCCGGCGGCGACCTCATCCCGATTCTCGCCTTCGCGATCTGCCTGCTCTTCCTTTCCGCCGCCGAGAAGAAGAACTGGATCGGAGGCGGCATCGCGCTGGCGGTCGGCGCCGTGATCTACGCCCTCGGTCCCTTCCGGAGCCGCCGCTCCGCAGAAAGGTTGCCGCCATGAAACGTGTTGCCGCGGCGGCGCTCGCCGCGCTCGGCCTCCTGCTCGCTTCTTCGCGCGCCGAAGCGCAGGCCACGGCGCTCCCGCAGGTCACGGTCCTGAAGGCCGCGCGGATGTTCGACGGGCGGTCTGACTCGACGATCTCCAACGCGGTTGTCATCGTCGAAGGCTCCAAGATTCGGGAGGTCGGATCGGGCCTGGCGATCCCCGCCGGCGCGACGGTCGTGGACCTCGGCGACGCGACCCTGCTGCCGGGTTTCATCGAATCCCACATGCATTTAACCGTCGAGGCGACCGACGACTTCGTCTACGGGTTCTTCGACGGCCTCCGCCGTACCGTCGCGGAGAACGCGCTGCGCGCCGGCGGCTTCTCGCGGCGGCTCCTCGAGGCGGGGTTCACGACGGTCCGCAACGTCGGCGCCTACGACGACGAGGACGTGGGGCTGCGAAACGCGATCACGCGCGGGTACGTCCCCGGCCCGCGGCTGCTCGTCTCGCGCTACGCCATCGGCGCGACCGGCGGCCACTGCGACCAGACCGGGTTTCCTCCCAACCGGCTGGGCCCGGAGTGGGGCCCCGACAAGGGAAAGGCCTCCGGTCCGGCCGAGGCGCGACAGGCGGTCCGGCTCCAGGTCAAGTACGGCGCCGACGTCATCAAGATGTGCGTTTCCGGGGGAGTCCTCTCACTCGGCGACGACGTATCGGTCCCGCAGATGACCGACGAGGAGATCGCCGCGGCGGTGGACGAGGCGCACCGGCTCGGGAAGAAGGCGGCGGCGCACGCCCACGGCGATCTCGCGGCGCGCGCGGCGGTGAAGGCCGGCATCGACTCGATCGAGCACGGCTCCTTCATGACGGACGAGACGCTCGCGCTGATGAAGGCGAAGGGGACCTACCTCGTTCCCACGCTTCTCGTCGGCGACTGGGTCACGCGCCCCGAAGCGAAGCTGCCCGCCAACATCGCGGAGAAGGCGAAGGCCGCCGTCTCGGTCCGCTCCGACATGTTCCGCCGCGCGCTCAAGGCGGGAGTCAAGATCGCGTTCGGGACCGACGCCCCGTTCTCCTACGGGATCCAGGCGCGGGAGTTCGGCCTGATGACCGCCCTGGGGATGAGTCCGGCTGCCGCTCTGCGCTCGGCGGGTCCCGCGGCGGCCGACCTGCTCGGACTCTCCGCCTTGATCGGCACGCTGGAGAAGGGCAAGGAAGCCGACATCGTCGCGGTCCCCGGCGATCCGCTCGCCGACATCCACGCCACCGAGAAGGTGAGCTTCGTCATGAAGGGCGGGAAAATCTACCGCCGGCCGACGTAGACCTCAGCGGTCGGGAGCGGGGGTCGTGGACGGCGGCGGGAAGAGCGCCGGAGTCGGGAGCGGGTTTAAGAGAGAGGCGCCGAGGTGGAAGATCTCGCCGGTTGGCGGAGCCGGCGGTGCGAGCACGGGGATCTCCTTAACGCCGGGGACGAACACGTTGAAGCCGGGTCCAAACCGCGCGCCGACTCCGAAGAAGAAGCCGCCGAAACCGGCGTTCTTGTCGAGGGTGGAGTAGCCAAGCGGCCGGCAGGATGGCGCCGCGTTGCAGCCGTGAATCGGCTGCTGCTGCGCCACGACGGACGCCGCGGCCGCGAGAAGGAAGAGGCCGGACACCGCGAGAGAGACCCGTCGAGGCCGCATAGCTCCTTCAACAGATTTCCCCGAGCCGCGATTCCGGGCGCTCGTGATCTCCCCGGCCGCAAGCTATCCTAGCGGCCGCCAGGAATGTCCAGCAGCCCCGATTCGCCGGTTGGCTCTCCCCTCTCCCCGGCGCAGCGCGATCTGCTCCTCGAGGCTTCGAGCAGCCCCGGGGCGGCGCCGCTCGTCATCGGCACGTCGATCCCGCTCGGGTCGGATGTGGATCTGGACCGGTGGCGCTCGGCCGCCGAGGCCGTCTTCGCCTCCGAGCCGGGGATGCGGTTGAAGCTCGTCTGGAGGGACGGGGAGCCCCGGCAGGAGCTCGATCCCGAGGCACGCCTTCGGACGGACGTCGCGGACCTCGCGGGGAGCCCGCATGGGGAGGTCGGCGGCTGGGCGATGGCGCGGCTGGCTGCGAGGCCCTCGATCGAAGCCGATCCTTCCTGGGAGCACGCTCTCATCCGCGGCCGGGATGGGACATGGCACGCGATCCTGATGTCGCCGCACATCTTCGTTGACGGCCACGCCTACCGGCACTTCTTCGAGCGGACCGCCAGGATCTACGAAGCCCCTTCGGCCGGGGGCCCGCCGGCTTCCGTCGAGCGCCTCTTCGAAGCCGCCGCCCGCGCGTCCCGGGAAATGGACCTGCCCGAGACGCTCGCCTTCTGGCGGAGCCGTCTCTCGGGAGTCGAGCCGCTCGCGCTGCGGACCCGTCGGGCCGAGACCGGATCCGACCGCGAGCAGCTCTTGACGCTCGACTCCGTCCGCAGCGCCGCGATCGAGGAGGTCTGCCGCGGCGCGGGAATCCACCCCGCGGACTTCTTCCTCGCCGTCTACGCCATCGTCCTCGAGCGCTTCCGCGAACGGGAAGAGAGCTGGATCGCCTACACGATCAAGTCCACCCGCGGCCCCGACGAGCGCGACCTGATGGGCTGCTTCTACCGCGCGATGCCCGCCGTCTTCGATCCGGCTTCCCTCGTCGTCTCCTCCCGGATCGCGGACCTCTTCGCGCGAATCCGGGAGGAGCGGCGCGAGCTGCGCGGGCGGATGCGGATCTCGATGCTCGCGCTCCACGACCTGCTGCCGCGCGGCGGGATTCGGGCGGTCTTCAACTATTACGACTTCCACGAGGTCCGCGCCTTCGGCTCGGTGCGGCAGCTGCGGAGCCACTTCTTCCATCGGCCCGACGAGATCCACCTGGTGATCGCGCGCCGCGGCGAGGGGTTCGAGCTGCGGCTGCGCTCCAATACGGCGTTCTTTCCGGAAGAGCGTTTCCTGGAGCGCGTGGCGGCGGTCGCTGGCCAGATCGCCTCCGGCGCGGAGACGATCGGAGAGTGCGACTGGATCCTGTCCGACGAGAAGCCGGCCGCGGCCGCCTCCGAAGCGCCGGCGGCTCCCGACGTCCAGGAGCTCTTCGAGCGGCGGGCCAGCGAGAACCCGGGTGCGGTCGCGCTCGTATTCGGCGGCGAGCGGCTGTCTTACGCCGAGCTCGACGCGGTTTCCAACCGTCTTGCCCGCCGTTTGGTCAAGGAGGGCGTCGGCCCGGAGACGCTCGTGGGCATCCACCTCGACCGATCCTTCGAGCAGGTCGCGGCGATCCTGGCGGTGCTCAAGGCCGGCGGCTGCTACGTTCCGATCGACCCGGAGTACCCGGAAGAACGGGTCCGGTTCATCCTCTCCGACAGCCGCGTGGCGATCCTCGTGGGCCGCGCCCCGGAAGGGGGAGAGCTTCCTCCTTCCTGCCTGAAGCGGATCGCGTTCCACAGCGCGAGGTCGGACTTCGCCGAAGAATCGAGCGATCCCCTCGTGTTGCGCGCCTGCCCGGAGAACCTCGCTTACGTCATCTACACCTCGGGCTCGACCGGGCGTCCCAAGGGAACGCTCGTGACCCGCCACAACCTGTCGCGGCTTTTTTCGGCGTCCGACCCGCTCTTCGATTTCACGGCGTCCGACGTCTGGACGCTCCTCCACTCGTGTGCCTTCGACTTTTCCGTCTGGGAGATCTTCGGAGCGCTCGCCCACGGCGCAAGGCTCGTCATCGTTCCCGCCCGGGTCGCCCGCTCGCCCTTCGAGCTCGCGCGGCTGATCGACGGCGAGGGCGTTACGGTCCTGAACCAGACGCCGTCGGCCTTCTTCCACCTCGCCTCCGAGCGGGACCTTTCCGGCGCGAGCCTCCGGTACGTCATCTTCGGCGGAGAGGCGCTCGAGACGAGAAGGCTCGGAGCGTGGCTGGAGCGGTTCGGCGACGCGCGGCCGGAGCTCGTCAACATGTACGGCATCACGGAGACGACCGTCCACGTCACGCACCGCCGCGTGACGGCGGCCGATGCCGCAAAGGAAGAGAGTCCGATCGGCCGGCCGCTGCCCGACCTCGAAGTCCATCTGGTGGATCCGGAAGGCCGGCTCGTTCCGCGCGGGACGTCGGGGGAGATCCGGGTCGGCGGCGCGGGCGTCGCGCGCGGATACCTGGAGAGAGAGGAGCTGACGCGGGAGCGGTTCCTCGAGGATCCGTTCCGGCCGGGCCCGGGCCGGCGCGTCTACAGGTCCGGAGATCTTGCGCGCGAGACCCTCGATGGCGGACTCGAGTTCCTCGGCCGGATCGACGACCAGGTCAAGATCCGCGGCTACCGCGTCGAGCTCGGCGAAGTCGCCTCGGTGCTCGCCGAGCATCCTTCGGTCCGCGAGGCGATCGTCCTCGCGCAGCCGGGTCCCGAGGGGGCGTCACTCGTGGGATACGCGGTCCCCCGCGAGGCTTCCCGGTTCGACGAGGCGGAGCTGCTTCGGTTCCTGCGCCGCCGCCTTCCGGTCTACATGACGTGCTCCCGCGTCCTCTCGATCGAGGCGTTTCCGCTGACCGCGCACGGCAAGCTCGACCGCTCCGCCCTTCCCCGGCCCGAGGGGAGGCCTCCGGACGCGGCGGACTTCGTCGTCCCGCGCACGGCGGCCGAGGAGCTGGTGGCGTCTCTGTTTTCCGAAGCGACCGGCTCGCCGCGCGTCGGTGCGGAAGACGACTTCTTCAACCTGGGCGGGCACTCGCTCGCGGCGATGCGGGTCGCCGCCCGGCTGCGCGAGGTCTTCCAGGTCCCGACCGGGCCGAGCCTCCTCTTCGAGCGGCCGACCGTGGCGAAGCTCGCCGAGTACGTGGACGAGCACCGGGGCACCGCGTCGGCCGCCGACCGGCCGAAGTTCGCGCCGGAGCCGCGCCGGGGCGAGCTCCCGATGACCTACGCGCAGGAGCGGGTTTTCCTCCTCCAGCGGCTCCATCCCGAGATGGTCGCCTACAACTTCGAGGCGGCGATCCGTTTCCGTGGCCGCCTCGACGCCTCGCTCTTGGAAACGGCGCTCGCGCGGATCGTCGAGCGGCACGAGGCGTTCCGGACGACTTTCCACGAGGAGAACGGCCGGACGTTTCAGACGGTCCACGAATTGCCGGCCCTCTTCTTCGAGACCCGCGACTTCTCGGCAGAGGGCCGCGAGTCCGCCGCCCGCCGGGCCGAAGAGCTCCGCCGCGAGATCGCTCCGCGTCCCTTCGACCCCTCGAGGCTCCCGCTCGTCGAATGGCGGCTCGTCCGAGTCGCGGAGGACGAGCACCTGCTCTTCCACCACGAGCACCACCTGATCCACGACGGGTGGTCGTTCGTCGTCTTCGTCCGCGACCTGCTGGAGGTCTATCGGGCGCTTTCCGAAGGGCGGGTCCCGTCCCTTCCGGCGAGCGTGTCGCTGGGCGACTATGCCGCCGGGCACCGCCGCTGGATCGAGGGCCCGACGGGAGAAGAGCAGCGGCGTTTCTGGCGGGAGAAGCTTGCCGGGGTCCCCGAGCGGCTGGATCTTCCGTCGGACCGCGCGCGCCCGGCGGTCTTTTCCTTCCGCGGCGATCAATTCCGCTTCGACCTCTCCGACGAGCTCGTGGCGTCCCTGCGCGCGGCCGGCCGGCGCGAGGGACTGACCCTCTACATGCTGTTGCTCGCGGCCTTCTCCCTGGTCCTCTCGCGGCTCTCGGGCTCCGAGGACCTCGCGATCGCCGCAGGGGTCGCCAACCGGCGCTGGGAAGAGATCGAGAACACCGTCGGGATGCTCCTGAACAACGTCGTCTTCCGGCTGCGGCCGCGCCGGGATG
This sequence comes from Thermoanaerobaculia bacterium, assembly GCA_035259605.1. Taxonomy (GTDB): domain Bacteria; phylum Acidobacteriota; class Thermoanaerobaculia; order UBA5066; family Gp7-AA6; genus JAWOLE01. The sequence goes on along the minus strand of DATFWF010000092.1, from coordinate 3,908 downwards.
TCTCCGTGCGCGAATACCTGCGCGAAGTGCGAGAGGAAGTTCTCGGCGCGCTGGCGAACCAGGACCTTCCCTTCGGGGACATCGTCGCCGCCGCCGGCGTCCCGCGCTCTCTCTCGGAGAGCCCCCTCTCGCAGGCGTTCTTCTCTTCCTACGAAGGCCCGCTTCCCGACCTCGACCTGCCCGGCCTCGAGGTCTCGCTGGATGCGGGCCTCCCCAACGGCTCGGCCAAGTTCGATTGGAACGTGATCGTCCTCGCGCAGCCGGGCCGGGCCGGCGGACCCGAGCGGGTCACGATCCTCTGGGAGTACGCGACGGACCTCTTCGAGAAGGCCACGCTGGACCGCGCGCGGGGGCAATTCCTCGCGGCGGTTTCCTCGCTGCTCGAGGACCTGCGCCGTCCGCTCTCCGAGGTCTCGATCTCCGACGAGGGGGAGCGGTCGTTCCTGCTCGCCTCGGCGGAAGGAGTGTCGGCCCCCTACCCGCGGGACGCCGGGATCCCGGAGCTCTTCGCGCGGCAGCTTTCCGCGCGCGGGGATTCCGTCGCCGTGCGGGACCGCGAGACCGTTTTGACCTACTCCGGGCTCGCCGATCGAGCCGGCCGGATCGCGGGGTTCCTGCGCGATCGCGGCGTGGCCGGCGAAGAGCCGGTCGCGTTTCTCCTCCCGCGCGGCGCGGGCGCGATCGCGGCGATGCTCGGGATCCTCCAGGCGGGAGCGGCCTACATGCCGCTTTCTCCGAAGGATCCTCCGGCGCGGCTCGCGCGGCTGCTCCAGGAGGCGGGCGCGCGGTTCGTCATCACCGACTCGTCCCTGTCGGGAAACGTTTCGCAAAGTCTCGGGAAGGTCCTGCTTCTCGACCGCATCCTCGCGAGCCAGGCGCCCGCTTGCGCGAGCCCGCCGGCGGCCGGCGGCTCCCTCGCCGCGATCCTCTTCACCTCCGGCTCCACGGGGCGGCCCAGGGGAGTCGAGGTCCTCCACCGCGGGATCGTCCGCCTCCTCTTCGGAGCGGATTACGCCTCGCTCGGACCGGAAGAGAAGATCCTGCAGCTCGCGCCGCTGTCCTTCGACGCCTCGACCTTCGAGATCTGGGGGGCGCTCCTCCATGGCGGCGAGGTCGTGGTGTTCCCCGACGATCTCCCGTCGGCCGGCGCCCTCGGAGAGGCGATCGCGCGCCACGGCATCACGACCCTTTGGCTGAACGCCTCGCTCTTCAACGCGATCGCGGACGAGAACCCGTCGGCGCTCTCGCCGCTTCGCCAGCTCTTAGTCGGCGGCGAGGCGCTCTCCGTCGCGCACATCGAGCGCGCCCGGCGGTTTCTCCCCGCCACGGCCCTCGTCAACGGCTATGGTCCGACGGAGAACACGACCTTCTCCTGCTGCTACCGGATTCCGGAGCGGATCGATCCGGCGGCCGCCTCGATCCCGATCGGCCGCCCGATCGCGCACAGCCGCGCGCGGATCCTCGACGCGGCCCGGAAGCTCTCGCCGGCCGGCGCGGTGGGGGAGATCTTCGTCGGCGGCGACGGACTCGCGCGCGGATACCGAAACCTGCCGGAGGCGACGGCCGAGGCGTTCGGGCCGGACCCCTTCGATCCCGATCCCGGCGCGCGGCTGTACCGGACCGGCGACCTCGGCCGGCTGCGCCCCGACGGGACGCTCGAGTACCGCGGCCGCACGGATTCGCAGGTGAAGATCCGCGGCTTCCGCATCGAGCCGGGCGAGGTCGAGGCGGCGCTGGCGAGGCAGCCGGGCGTGGCCGCCGCGTCGGTCCAGCCCGTCGAGGACGAGGCCCGCGGGAAAGTCCTGGTCGCGTTCCTGATCCCCGAGAAGGGGACCGTGATCGACCCCGCCGAGGTCCTGCGCGGCGCGGCGCGCGAGCTGCCTCCGCACATGGTTCCCTCGAAGGCGATCGAGCGGCCGGCGCTCCCGATCACGCCGCACGGCAAGATCGACTCCGCGATGCTCGTGCGCGAGGCGCGCGAGGCGGCTCGGATGGAGGCGTGGCCCCGGCCGGCCGAGGCGAAGTCGGCGCTCGAGGGTGTGATCGCCGCGGCGTTCGCCGAGGTGCTCGGCCGCGCCGACTTCGGCGCCGATGAGGATTTCTTCGCGGCCGGCGGACACTCTCTGCTCGTCTTCCGGGTGCTCGCGCGCCTGGAGCGCGCTCTCGGGTCGCGCATCGAGCCTTCGATCTTCCTCCACGGGCCAACCCCCAGGAGGCTCGCTGAAGAGTTGGAACGGCGGGCCGAGGCGGCAAGCGAAGCGGCCCCGGAGGACGGCCGGTCGGTCGTGCGCGTGACGCCCGGCAAGCGGCCGCTTTTCTTCGTGCCCGGAGGCGAGGGCGGAGATCTCGCTCTCGGCGTCTACGCGCGGCTGGCGCTGTACCTGCCGGGAACCGGGTTCTACGGTTTCCGGGTCGTGAGAAACGGCGGAGGCGTCGAGTCCGGCGTTTCCAGCGTCGAGGATCTCGCGGCACGGTTCGCGGCGGACCTGAAGCGTACCCTGCCCGAGGGGGAATACGACCTCGCGGGAGGCTGCATCGGCGGAATCGTCGCGTACGAGATGGCGCGGCAGCTCGCGAAATCCGGCCGCCCCGCGAGGAGCCTCGTCCTGCTCGACACCATCTATCCCTCCTCGAAGCGCCGGATCCGGCAGCGACTGCGAGGCTGGAGCTCGAGGGCGCGGCGGCGGGCGCTGGCGATCCTCGAGGGATCCGGCCTGCGCGCGTCGTCCCGGAAATCCGTCTACGAATCCTTCTCGAAGCTCCTTCCCTTCGATGAGCACGAGGCTTCGCCGGTGGTGCCGCTCGAATGGATCCGGTTCGGGGACATGCTTCTCTCCTACCGCCCCAGGCCGCTGCGGGCGCGGGCGGTGCTTCTCGCCAGCCAGGAGCTGATGAAGACGGACGGGCCGCGGCGTTGGGCGGAGGCCCTGGGCGGGGACCTGACGGTGCGGGTCCTGCCGGGAACCCACTGGAGCTACATCCGCGAGCACATCGCCGAGGTCGGCGCCGCGCTTCGCGAGTCGCTGGAGGCGCCGCGTTGAGCTGGACGGTCCTCGCGCCGCCGGGCGGCCGCCGCGTTTTGATCCGGTGGTTCGACCTGGACTTCGGAGGAGATCCGCCGCGGAAGGTCCTCTCCGCGGAGGAGATCGCGCGGGCGCGGCGATTTCATCGCGAGGCCGACGCGAGGCGGTATTTGGCGGGCCGCGCGGCGATGCGGCGAGCGCTCGGAGAGCTTCTCGGGAGCGAGCCGGCGCGGCTGGTCTTCGAGACCGGCCCCCACGGGAAACCCGGCCTGGCCGGCGCGCCCTGCTCATTCAACTTCTCCCGTTCGGGCGCGCGGGCGGTCCTCGCGGTCGTCGAGGAGGGTCGCGTCGGGGTGGACCTCGAGGCGGCGGACGCCGCGCCGGATTCCGAAGACCTGGCACCCCTGGCGCTGGCGCCCGCGGAAGCGCGGACCCTGCGATCGCTTCCGGCCGGGGAGCGGCAGGCGGATTTTCTGCGGCGCTGGACCGCGCGCGAAGCGCTCCTCAAGGCCGCCGGGACGGGCCTGTGCTGCGATCCTTCCTCGATCGGGCTCTTGCCGGAGGGCGCAGCGTTCTCCGCCGGCGGCGATCCGCGGGTGGAAGGCCTTCTCGCCTGGCCGCTCGACGCCGGCGCCGGGTTCGTCGCCGCCCTGGCGACCGACAGGCGCGCCTTCTAGCTTGGTCTCGACGGCGGCGCCACGAATCCTCCGCGGGGCCGCAGCGTGCTGGCTCGCCGCGATGACCGCCTGGTACGGCTGGACCGCCGCCGGGTCGATCCGCAATCCGTTCAACGCCGGATCCGACGCGAGATGGGCCATCGCGATCCTTCTCTCGTGCGCCGCCGCCGCGGCCTGGCATTTCCTGTGGCGGGGGCGCGCGGCGGCC
>DATFWF010000091.1:0-2492 GCA_035259605.1 Thermoanaerobaculia bacterium | reverse complement strand
GCGCCGCTGACCGCGAGCGCGTACCTGCGCCGCTCGGGAGCGGCCTGGACGGTGGACGACGCTCGAACGAGGACTCTCATCCCCTCCTGGCCGCAGTTGCCGCGAACGCAACGGCCGTTCTGACGCCGCCGGTCAGCGCGCGACTTTCGCGAAGAGCTGCTCGATGATGGTCAGGACGGAGCCCCAGCCGTCGGCGTGCATGCGGCCGAAGTCGTCGTCGGGCACTCCGGCGTGGCGGAGCGTGACCAGGGTCTGATCACCCTTGGGCTCGAAGGTCAGGGTGACGACCGACTCGAGGCCGCGCGTGCCTTCCGAGACCCACGTGTGCTCGATGCGCTTCGGGGGGTCGAGGGTCACGAATCTTCCGTAGTGCGTCCAGTCGCGGCCCTCGTGGGTGAGCCAGTGGTAGAAGAGGCCGTCGACCTTGACGTCCATGAGGACGCGCCTGGCGCCGAACCAGGGGCTGCCCGGGCTCTTCGAATCGAGCCAGACGTCGTAGACCTCGGCGGGACTGGCGGGAATGTTGCGGGTGAGCGTCAGGACCGTGGTTTTCGGGGGTGTGTAGTTCATCGCTTGTTCTCCCCTTTCGCGAAATGGGCCTCGAGGCGATCCAGTTTCTCGATCCAGAAACGAGCGTAGCGATCCGCCCACCGCGAGACGTCCCGCAGGGGCGCGGCGTTCAACTCCAGCCGATGCTCGCGCCCCTCGACCTTTCGGCGCACGAGGCCGGCCTGCTCCAGCACCTTGATGTGCTTGGAGACGGCGTTGAGCGACATCGCGAAAGGCTCGGCGATGTCCGTCACCCGCGAGGGCCCGCGCGCCAGGCGATCGAGGATCGCGCGCCGTGTGGGATCCGAGACCGCCGCCATGACCTGTCCGAGTTGGTCCATAATATTCAACCAAACGGTAGAATATTAGCCGGACAGCCGGACTGTCAAGTGGGGGGGGAGAAAATTGTTATTGGTCCGCGATGTCGCGGTAGCGGCTCGGGGCGATGCCCAGGACGTGGACGAAGGCGCGGCGCATCGCGTCGGCGCTGCCGAAGCCGGCGGACCTGGCGACCTGTTTGAGGCCCCCGTCGGTTCGCTCGAGGCGGCGGCGCGCGGCTTCGACGCGCGCCCGGAGGACGTAGCGGGACGGCGTCGTCCCGACCTCCCGGGTGAAGACGCGCTCGAAGTGGCGGACGCTCATCGCCATCCGGCCGGCGAGGTCCTCGACCGAAAGCCTCTTCTGCAGGTTCTCCGTGATCCAGATCTGGAGCTCGCGAATCGAGGTCATCTCGGAGGCCTGCGCCGCGAGCGAGACGCTCAGTTGCGGCTGGCCGCCGGGCCGGCGCAGGAAGAGCACGAGCTCCCGGGCGGCTTCGTGGGCGAGGCCGGCGCCGCAATCCTCCTCCACCCACGCCAGCGCGAGGTCGATGCTCGCGGAGATCCCCGCCGACGTATAGACGTTCCCATCCTTGACCCAGAGCGGGTCCTGCTCGACCCGGACGGAGGGATATCGCGCCGCGAGCTCCCGGCCGAACTTCCAGTGCGCGGTCGCCCGGCGGCCGTTCAAGAGCCCCGCCTCGGCGAGCAGGAAGGACCCGACGCACACCGCGCCGAGCCGGCGCACCTGGATCGCCATCTTTCGCAGCCACGCCGACAGGGCCGCGTCCCGAGTGGAACGGCTGGCGAGCCCGCAGACCAGGAGCACGGAGTCGCAGGGCCCCCTGACCTTGCGGAAGTGATGCCGTGCCAGGAACGTCAGGACGCCGCCCTCGCCTTGGACGGTCGGACGCTCGCGGTTCGTCACGACCTCGATCGAGTAGAGCGGCCGGCCCGCGAGGCGATTGACGGAGCGGAACACCTGGAGCGGCCCGACCAGGTCGAGCTCATCCACGGGCGGCACCGCGACGACGACGATCCGGCGGCCCGCGGGAGGGCGGTGCGAAGGCGTGCTTCGGAGCGTGGAAGCCATTTCTCCGCGGACTATCCCGCCTGGCCCGGCCTCCGCGCAAGAGAAACGGCGCGAATGTCGGATTCCGCCGGATCCGTGTCGCGTATCGGCGGCTCCTCTTCCATAGCATCGTCCGCGGGAGAAAAAGCCATGATGAGAACTCACGGGCTCTCGATTCTCGGCGCGATCTTTCCGGCGCTCGCTCTGGCGCCGGCCGCTCCGCCAGACGAACCGGCCGCGGCGGCCGCGAATGGTCCCTGGGCGCGCATCGCGTTCCTGCGTCCCCACGAGGGGCAGACGGTGGACTTCGAGGCGGGTTACATCCGGCACCTGGAGTGGCACCGCCAGGCCAAGGACCCCTGGATCTGGTACGGGTGGAGTCTGTGGGCCGGCGAGAGGCAGCGGTGGTTCGTTTACGCGACGTTCGGCCACGCGGCGGCCGACTTCGACTCTCCGGTTTCGCCCGCGGAGGACGAGCGGGACAACGTCTTGAACGTCGTTCCCCACGCCGAGTTCGCGGGCAACGGGCTTTACGAATACCTGCCCGCGCTTTC
>DATFWF010000090.1:0-5249 GCA_035259605.1 Thermoanaerobaculia bacterium | reverse complement strand
CGCGCCCGCCACGATCTCCGAAGCCGAGGCGGAGCCGCGATTGATCAGGACGACGAGAGGCTTGTTGAAGCTCTGCCCGTCGCCCGGGGCGAAGAAGTCCTGCGCCGAGGAGTTGGTCCGGCCGCGCGTGTACACGACCTTGGCGCCCTTGGGCAGGAAGATGTCGGAGATGTCCACGGCCTGGTCGAGCACTCCGCCGGGGTTGCCGCGCAGGTCGAGCAGGAGCTTCTTCATCCCCTGCTTCTCGAGCTTGTCGATGGCGGCGGTCAGCTCCCGGCTGGAAGTGTGGGTGAAGTCGCGAAGGAAGATGTAGCCGGTGTCCGGCGTGATCATGAAGGCGTACGGGACGGCCAGCGTCGGGATCTCGGCCCGCGTGATCGTCATGCGGATCGGCTCATCGATCCCGGCGCGGCGGATCGTGATCGTGACCTGGGTGCCCTTGGGTCCGCGCAGCTTTCGGACGACGTCGTCGGTCGAGGCGTCCTCCTTGATCTCCTCGTCCTCGATGTGGGTGATGATGTCGCCGGCCCGGATGCCGAGCTTGTAGGCGGGCGTGCCCTCCATCGGGGCGATGACCGTGATCTTGCCCATCCGCTTCTGGATCTGGATGCCCAGCCCGTAGAACGACCCGTGCTGCTTCTCCCGCATGGCGGCGTAGTCGTCGGGCTCCAGGAAGGCCGTGTGGGGATCGAGCCTCGCCAGCATCCCGTGGATCGAGGCGTAAACGATCTTCTCGGGCGAGACCGCCTCGGGGGCCCAGTCGGAGAGGGTCGTCAGGATGTCGGCGTACTCGTCGAGCGACGGGGTCTCGCGCTCGGAGGCGGGAAGCTTCTCGCCCAGCGCACCCCCGACCAGGGTGGCGGCCGCCAAAAGGCTCAACACGAGGAGTATGCGGGAACGCGGCTGGCTCAAGAGGACCCTCCTAAAGTTTGCATTCTGACATGCCGATTACGGAAACGATAGCCCGGCGGTTTGCGTTTCCATCCCTGGAGCGGGGGGTACAATCCCCCGACGGGGGAAACATGTTTGGCTCCATCGGAATGCCCGAATTGATCCTGATTTTCATTGTGGCCCTGATCGTTTTCGGGCCCAAGAAGCTTCCCGAGATCGGGAAGTCCATCGGGAAGGGCCTGGCCGAGTTCAAGCGCGCCTCCGACGACCTGAAGCGGACGATCGAGCACGAGATCGAGCAGGGCAAGAACGAGGCCGCCGCGGTCAAGGAGCAGTTCTCGGGGGCCCAGAAGAGCGTTCAGGAGACGGTCTCCGCAGCCTCGAGCTACGCGGCCGAGGGAGGCCCGGCGCCCGCCGCCGCGGACTCTCCGTCGGCCCCGCCCGCCCCGCCGGCGCCCGCGCCCGCACCGGATTCGCGCCCGATCGAGCCCTCTTGAGCCGGTTTCTCCCCGGCCGTCCCCCCGGACCCGCACCGGAAGGCGAGGAAGAGCTTGCCCGGATGGGGTTTTTCGAGCACCTGGAGGAGTTCCGCAAGAGGCTGATCGTCTCCCTGATCGCGATCTTCGTGGCGTTCCTCGTGTGCTGGAACTGGGCGCCCCAGATCTTCGAGTTCCTGGCGGCGCCCGTGCGGAAGGTCCTCCCTCCCGGCCAGAATCTCTCCTACACGACCCTGACCGAGCCCTTCCTGATGTACTTTCGCGTGGCCCTCTTCGCCGGAATGATCCTCGCCTCGCCGGTCATCCTGTCGCAGTTGTGGCTTTTCGTCGCGCCCGCTCTCTACCGGCGCGAGAAGCGGTACGTCGTTCCGTTCGTCGTGGCGGGCGCCTTTTTCTTCCTCTGCGGCTGCGCCTTCGGCTACTACGAGGCGTTCCCGCTGGTGGTCGGGTTCCTGGTCGGGGTGGGGAAGAACTTCAACGCGGTCATCACCATCAACGAGTACCTCGGCACCGCGATCAAGATCATCCTGGGCCTGGGCATCTGCTTCGAGATGCCGATCCTGATCTTCTTCCTGGCGCGGATGGGGGTCGTGTCGGAGAGGTGGCTGCTGGCGAAGTTCAAGTACGCCGTGCTCGCCATCTTCATCATCGCGGCGATCATCACGCCGACACCGGACGTCGCGACGCAGTGCGTCTTCGCCGTCCCGATGATCCTGCTCTACCTGCTCGGGATCGCCGTGGCCTGGATGTTCAAGAAACGCGACGAGGCGGCCTAGACCCGTTCCTCTTCAGGACCAGCTCGATGAACTCCCGGACGGCGCCGCGGCCGCCGGCGGTCTTCAGCACAACCTTCGCGGCCTGGAGGGCCTGGGGCGCGGCGTCGGAGGGGCAGGCGGAGAAGCCGGCGGCCTTCATCATCTCGACGTCCGGCTCGTCGTCTCCCATCGCCGCCGTCTCCTCCGCGTCGAGCTTCCAGCGGCGGCGGAGCATCTCGGACTTCGCGATCTTGTCCCGCACGCCCTGGTAGCAGGCGTGGACCCCGAGGTCCCTGGCCCGGGCCGCCGTGGCCGGCGAGGTCCTGCCGGAGATCCACGCAACCTTCAGTCCCGCGGCGATCGCCTTGCGGGTGCCGTGGCCGTCCTTGGTGTCGAAGACCTTGAACTCCGTGCCGTCGCCGGCGAGGTAGATCCGCCCGTCGGTCAGGACGCCGTCCACGTCGAAGAACAGGGCCTTGATCCTGACCACGGCTACCGGATCCCGGCCGACAGGATGTCGTGCATGTGGAGGGCGCCGGCGAGGCGGCCCTGGTCGTCGAGGATGAAGAAAGAGGTGATCTTCGACTCCTCGAGCTTCGCCAGCGCCGTCGAGGCGAGCTCGTCCGGGCCGATCGTTTTGGGCGAGGGATGCATGCAGTCGCCTGCCGTTCGGGAGAGGAGACGGCCGTCCTTTTCCAGGAGGCGGCGCAGGTCTCCGTCGGAGATGACGCCGGCGAGCCCCCCCTTTCCGTTGACGACCGCGGTGATGCCCATCATCTTGCGGGACATCTCGTGGATCGTCTCGTTCATCGGGGTTTCTCGGGTGACCCGCGGGACCCGCTCGCCGGTCCGCATCAGGTCCCGGACGCGCAGGAACCGGCGGCCGAGCTGGCCGCCGGGGTGGATCGCCGCGAAATCCTCCTCGCGGAACCCGCGTTTCTCCGACAGCGTCATGGCCAGGGCGTCCCCGACGGCGAGGAGCGCGGTCGTCGAAGCGGTCGGGGCGAGGTTCAGCGGGCACGCTTCCCGGGAGATCGTCACCGACAGGTTCAGGTCGGCCGCGCGCGCGACCGAGGACTCCGGCGCCCCGGTCATCGCGATCGTGAAGATCGAACGCGACTTCGCGAAGTCGAGCAGGCGCGCGATCTCCGGCGACTCGCCGGATGCCGAGAGCGCCAGGACCATGTCGCCGGCCACCAGCATCCCGAGACCCCCGTGCGCGGCCTCGCCCGCGTGGAGGAAGTACGCCGGCGTTCCCGTCGAGGCGAGCGTCGCCGCGATTTTCTGGCCGACGAGGCCCGACTTGCCGAGGCCGGTCACGCACAGGCGGCCCTGGCAGGCCGCGATCTGCTCGACCGCGCGGACGAACGCGGGGCCGAGGTTGGCGATCTGCTCGCGGATCGAGTCCGCCTCGATCTGGAGAACCCGCCGGGCCGTGTCGAGGATCACGGGGGGATCTTAGTCGAGAGCTGAAACCTTGCCCGGCCGCCTCCGTAACCGGCTATAAAGGCCGGAGGTGTCTCCGGACCGTCGAAAGAAGGGGGAGTCTCCATGCCGCGATTCCGCCGCGCCGCCGTGGTCCCGTTTCTGGCGATGACCCTGGCGCTTGCCGCCCAGGCGCCGGCTCCGCCGAAGCAGCCGGGCAAGACCGGCTCGAAACCGGCGGCGAAAGCCCCGGCCCCGAAGGGCTCGGCCCCCGCCGTCGTGTTCGAGAAGTTCCTCCTTCCCAACGGGCTGCAGGTCGTCCTCCACGTCGATCGCAAGCTCCCGATCGTTCACGTCAACGAGTGGTTCCACGTCGGCTCCAAGAACGAGAAGCCGGGAAGGACCGGCTTTGCCCACCTCTTCGAGCACGAGATGTTCGAGGGATCGAAGAACGCGCCCGGCAAGTACTTCGGCCGGGCCGAGCTGGCCGGCGCGAACCTCGCGGAAGGAGGCGTCAACGGGACCACCAACACCGATCGCACCAACTACTTCATCACCGTCCCGTCCGGCAGCCTCGAATACGTCCTCTGGCTGGAATCCGACCGGCTGGCGACGCTCGGGGACTACCTGACGAAGGAGAACCTCGACGCGCAGCGCGCGGTCGTCAAGAACGAGCGCCGCCAGGGGCTCGAGAACCGGCCGTACGGCCGGGCGTTCAAGCTGATGTCGGAAAACCTTTTTCCGGCGGGACATCCCTACTCCTGGCCGGTCATCGGGAGCCACGAGGACCTGACGGCGGCGTCGCTCGAGGACGTCCAGGATTTCTTCCGAACCTGGTACACGCCGAACAACCTGTCGCTCGTCATCGCCGGGGACTTCGACCCGGCCGACGCCCGCAGGCTCGTTGAGAAATACTTCGGCGGGATCCCCGCGGGCCCGCCGCTCGACCGGCCGGGCCGCTGGATCCCGTCCCTGTCCGGCGAAAAGATCGTCGAGGCGACGGATCGGGTCCCACAGGAGCGCGTGTACTTGGTCTGGCCGTCGCCCCCGTTCTACGCGCCGGGCGACGCGGAGCTGGACCTGACCTCGCTCATCCTGACCGACGGCCTCGCCTCGCGGCTCCAGAAAGTCCTGGTCTACGACCGGCAGCTCTGCACGGACGTGTCCGCGTTCCAGCAGTCCATGGAGATCTCCAGCGCCTACGCGGTGATCGCCACCGCGCGGCCGGGAGCGTCGCTCCCCGAGATCGAGAAGATCGTGACCGCCGAGATCTCGAGGCTGGCGAAGGAAGGGCCCACCGCCGCGGAGCTCGCCCGCGCGCGGACGAAATGGGAGTTCAACTTCGTGACCGGGCTCGAGCGGATCGGCGGCTTCGGCGGCAAGGCCGATCTCCTGAACAGCTACAACACGTTCCTCGGCGACCCCGGAAAGTTCGACTTCGACCGCGCCCGCTACGCCAGCGCGACCACGGAAGACGTGCGCAAGGCGGTGGCGCGATGGCTCGACACCGGCAACCGGCTGCTGGTCCGGTTCCGCCCGGAGAAGTCCGGCCGGGCTTCCGAGGCGGCGCTCGACCGCTCCAGGGCGCCGGCTCTCGGAGCGGACCGCCCGTTCCACGCTCCGGAGGTCAAGTCCGCGAAGCTATCCAACGGGCTCGAGGTCTTCGTCGTAGAGCGGCGGG
>DATFWF010000089.1:0-14470 GCA_035259605.1 Thermoanaerobaculia bacterium | reverse complement strand
GAGGATCCGCGACCGGACGGTCTCGAGGCTCACCTCCGTCAGCAGGTCGAGGGCCGCGGAGAGTCCCGCGAGGTTGGCGGTCGGGAGGGTCCCCGGCTCGTAGCGCCGCGCGCTGTCGTAGAAGTCGAGCTTGTAGTCGAGGTAGCCGGTCTCGTGCTTGATGTTCCACCAGCCGGCGAAGAGCGACGGCACGCGCTCCCGCGCGCTCTCCGAGACGTAGAAGGCCGCGCATCCCTCCGGCCCGAGGAGCCACTTGTGGCTGTCGGCCGACAGGACGTCCACCCCGGCCGCGCGGACGTCCAGAGGCAGCGCGCCCAAGCCCTGGATCGCGTCGAGGACGAAGAGGATGCCCCGCTCGCGGCACACCTTCGAGATCTCCTCGAGCGGATAGACCCAGCCGTTGTGAAACGCGACCCAGGAGACGGCGACGATGCGGGTCCTCGCGTCCACCTTCGCGGCGATGTCCTCGGCGGTGATCCGGCCGCCCCGGTTCTTCGCCAGGCGGCACTCGACGCCGCGGTTCTCGAGCGCGAGCCAGGGGTAGGCGTTGGAGGGGAACTCCATGTCGTCGGTCACGACGTTGTCCCCTTCCTTCCACGGGAAGGAGCGCGCGACGAGATTCAACCCCCAGCTCGTGTTCGGCAGGAACGCGATCTCCTCGCGCGCGGCGCCGAGAAAGCGCGCGGCCTTGGCCCGGGTCGCCTCGATGGCGGCATACCAGCGGCGCCAGTCGGCGGCGCCGCGGTCGCGCACGTTCTCGTTGTGCGCGGCGATTGCCGCCGCGACCCGCCGCGGCAGGGGAGCCACCGCCGCGTGGTTGAAGTAGATGAGGCTCTTCCGGACCGGGAACTCCCGGTCGAGGCTCTGGGCGGAGAAGAAGTCGGGCGAGCCGCTCACGCGGGGAGCATAAGCCGGGCGGGTGATGCATTCGAACCAGCGGGCAGGCGCGCGGCGCGGTAACCTCCTCCCTGCGCGATAATCCCGCCTGGAGGAACCGCATGAAGAAGACCGGGATCGCCGCCCTGCTCGTCCTGACCGCGATCGCCGTGGCCGCCAGCGGGGATCAGCCCGCGGCCGCGCCGGCCGCTCCGAAGATGGACCCGGAAGCCTGCATGAAGCGGTGCAAGGAGATGGGGGAGGCGAAGGCGAAGATAGCGGCGAGACACGACGCCGCCTGGAAGCAGATCGAATCGGACCTCGCCTCGGCGAAGAAGGCCAGCGGGGAGAAGAAGGTCGCGGCTCTCGAATCGGTGCTGGAGAAGCTCGTCGCTCTCCACGGCGAGATGCGCCAGTCCGAAGCCCCGCACGCCATGATGGCGTCGATGGATGGACACGGGATGGACTGCTGCGCTGGAAAAGGCGGCGCGGCCATGGCCTCGATGTCCGGAAAGGCGATGGACTGCTGCGCCGGCGAAGGCCATCACGCGGCCGGCATGGCGGGCTGCGACCACGAAGCTGCCCCGGTGGCCGCGCCCGCGAAGAAGTAAGAGCTTCTTCCTCGACCCTGGTCCTAGCGGAACGTGATGGCCCCGGCCTTCGCGAGAAGGTCGAGGTACGCCGAGACCTCGGCAAGCGGAACCGGGGAGTAGCGCCCCGTCAGGATGTCCCGGATGTCCGAGACCGTTCGCTTGCCGTCCACGAGGTTGAACGCTTCGTAGGTCAGCACGTCTCCCTGGCCGGCGCGTGCGAGAGCTGGCGGCGACGCCTGCGGACCGAGCTTCTCGTCGAGATATTTGTAGTAGTAGACGTCCAGCGGCCCGCGCACGTCGGCGCTCCGGACGGGAACACGGCTGTCCAGAGCCCGCGACGGAGCAGCCGGGCGGCGCATCGCGGCCAGGCGGCCGAGCTCTTCGCGGACGCCGGAGGCCGTCGAGGGAAAGAGCGCCGCAACCGACCGCAGCGTCTCGATCCCCTGCTCGATCGCCTCGCGCTCGAAGAGCGCCGCGTCGGCGGAGGTCGAGGCCCGCGCCCTCGCCGCGGCGATCCGGCCGAGGCCCTGCGCGGCGGTCACTCGCAGGAGCTGCGGCGCCTCCGAATCCGGCAGCGCAGCGAGCGTCCAGGCGATCCCCGCGCCCAGGTACGCCACGCGGCCGAGCTTGGTCGCGTCGAGGTTCTCCGGCTGGTCCTTGTTGGTGTGGATGGTGACGTCGGGCCAGTCGTGGAAATAGACCATCGGGACGCGGAAGCTCGATTCTTCGAAGACCTCATGATCGCTTCCCATCTCGAGCGCGCGGATGTCGCCGAGGAAGACCTCGCGCGAGCCCGGCGGCCAGACGAACCCGGCGTACGGATCGCCGCCGGCTTCGGCGTAGCGCGCGGACGCGCGGACGAGCGGCTCGAACCACGCGCGGGCGATGTGGTTGACGACATGGGGAAGGCTCGCCGCGGTCAGCGAGAGGTGGAAGGTCCCCTTCGTCGTCGAGAGGAGCCCGCCGACCATGTCCATGTGGATTCCGCCGACGAGCCGCTTCGCGATCTCGGGGTGGCGGATGAGGTACGCCTGCGAGCCCGCGATCTCCGGCAGCCACAGGAAGCGGATCGTCCGCCGCGGCGGCGGCAGCGCGCGGGCGCGGATCGCCGAGGCGAGGGACCGCGCGACCTCCAGGATCGCCGCGCTGCCGGAGGCGTTGTCGTTGGCTCCGGCCGACTCGTGGCAGAGGTGCGCGGTCAGGACGACTTCGCCGGCCGTGGTATCGGTTCCGGGAATCGTGGCGGCGATGACGTCGTAGGCCGCCGGGACCATCTTCGCGGAGACCCGCGCGCGCAGCCGGATCGTTTCGCCCGAGGACAGCCGGGCCCGCAGGTCCGCCGCCTGCCTCTTCGACAGCATGAAGGCGAAGCGGTTGGCGGTCTGGTAGGGATCGAGATGTCCCCAGCGCACGAGGTCGCGGTCGTCGCCGGACCACGCCGTCGTCTGGTTCGGAAAGTCCGACAGGAACCCCGCCGCTCCGCGCTCTTCGCACGCCAGGCGATGGACTGTGGGAAGGCCGCCGCTCGCGAGAACGATCCGGCCCTTGACGTCCTTGCCCTCGTAGTCCTTCGGGCTCGATCCGGCGCCCACGTCCACGAGCTCGGCGGTGACGTCCGTGTCCTGGCTGTAGTCGGCGAGGGCGACGGGAAGATCCGGGAACGATTCGACGAGCCTCGGCCGCGGCGCGACCTCTTCGAGCGTCGCCGAGACCGGGTTCCAGCCGTAGTAACTCCGGAAGTGCGCGTACCGGGTCTTGCCGTCGGCGGGAAAGTGTTCAACCGCCGCGTCGGAGAGCCCGGCGGCAAGGAGCCTCGTCTTCACGTGCTCCGCCGCGGCAGCCAATCCTGGAGAACCATGGACCCGATGAAACCGGGAAAGCTCCCGCACGGTCTCGAGCGCGGCATTGCCGTCCACGGCTGCGTGGATCACCTCGGGGACCTCGTCCGGCCAGAAGGGAATGCGCCTCTCCGCGCCGCCGGCGCCCGCCGGCACGAGAAGGAAAAGGGCGGCCGCGAGCAGCAGGTTCATGTCTCCTTCACACTAGCAAAACCCCGCTTTGGTCCCGTATCCGGCCGCACCTTGATCGGGTAAGCTGCCGAGCCGACGAGGAGGTTTCATGCGATCTCTGCGATTCTCTGCTCTCTCCGTGGCGGTCACGGCCCTCCTGGCGGCCTCCGCGCCGGCCATCGCCCAGAACGTCCGGCTGACCAACGACACCGGCGGCGGCTACGTCTCGACCTACACTCTGGCCACCGGCATTCCGTACACCGACGCCGTTCTGACGGAATGCTCGATCGCGCGCGGCCGCCAGAACGAGCCCGCGGTCGTCGTGGACCCTCGCAATACCAGCGTCCTGATCGGCAGCTCCAACGACTACTGCGGCGTGTACGCCTTCACGCCGCCGCCGCAGACTCCCGCCGCGACCGGTCCGGTCTGGCTCGGGTACTACCGCTCCGAAAACGGGGGCGCGAGCTTCCAGAGCTCGCTGGTTCCGGGCTATCCGGGCGACACGTCCCCATACGCCGCGCTCGCGAAGATCCGCACGGCGAGCTCCGGCGATCCGGTCATCGCGTGGGACGGGCATGGACGCGTCTTCTTCGGCTCGGAGACCTCGGAGGATCCGGCGGGATCGAAGAAAACCTTCGGCGACGAGTGGGTCGCCGTGTTCGACAACCCGGGCGGCGAGACCGGCGCCTCCATCAACGACGGGAAGCGCTTCCGCGGCATGACGATGGTCGCGAAGGGCTCCTCCGCGCCGAACCTCCTCGGCAAGTTCCACGACAAGACCTCGATCGAAGCCGACCGCACAGGCGGCCCGTGCGACGCCAACGTTTACTTCGCGTGGGCCCGGTTCTCGGGGAACAAGGGAAACAGCGCGATCTACTTCTCGCGCTCGACCGACCATGGCGCGACCTGGTCCTCTCCTCAGAAGCTGACCGAGTCGGTCCGCGTCGTCCAGGATCCCGACATCGCCGTCACCGCCAACGGCCACGTCTACGTCACGTACCACGAGTTCGCGTTCAACAATGGGCAGACCGACGCCGTCAACTACGTCAAGTCGGTCAACTGCGGGGCTACCTTCTCCAACCCCTCTCTCATCGCGACGTTCGTCCCCTCGACCGCTACGGATGTCTCCGACCCCCAGCCGGTTCCTCCGGCCAAGGCCCTGGACGATCCTCCGTCGGACGAGGGCGGACCGTCGGCGAAGGGCGCGCTCTCGCGCGACTGCGGCGACTTCGCCGACCACTGCCAGTCCGGCTACACGTTCTTCCGCCGGGACAACACGCCCCGTTCGACCGCCGACCAGTACGACACGGCCCACGAGTACGTGTACGTCGTCTACGAGGCGGGAAAGCCCGGAACCGAGGTTGACACCGGGACGACCTACGGCTCGATCCACTCCGGGCGCGCCAGCCAGTCTGGCGCCTACTTCGTCCGCTTGAACGGCGCGACCGGGGTCTCGACCGCTCCCGCGCTGATCGACAGCCAGTCCGTCGGCCACCAGATCTTCCCGGACATCTCCGCCGACGGCGGAATGCTGCACGTCGTCTGGTGGGACAGCCGGCTCGATCCGTCCTACTCGGTGGCGCGTCCGATCGGAAACGACGCTTCCGGCGCCACGACCGCCTCGCTGGACGTCTGGGCCGCCCGCTCGACCGATTTTGGCGCGACCTGGACCGGCAAGGCGCGGCAGACGACCTTCACGAGCAACCCGAACTACGAGCAGTTCGACAACCGATCCGTCCCCTTCGCCGGCGACTACCTCTGGGTCACCTCGATGGGCAGCTTCGCCTTCGGCGCCTGGACAGACTGGCGTGACACCATCGCGGGGACCGACCCGCGCGAGCCGGCTTCCTCGGACAACGCCGACGTCCTCCAGTGCCGGACCTTCGACACGACGCTGGCGCTCTGGAGCGGCGACACGTGCCCGCGCAACGGGGGCCTCGACCAGAACATCTACGGGAGGGTGACGCCCTAGACGCCCACCTTGCCCCGGCGATCGAATGGGAACTCGGCTCCTCGCGGCGGTCCTTTTCCTGGCGCTGGCCGGCCTCGCGCCGGCCGCGCCGGAGAAGGCGCCGGAGGGCTCGCGAATCCTGGCCGCGGACTACGCGGCCGCCGGGTCGAGCCCTCCGCTCCTGCTCGTCCAGACGACCCTGAACGGCGAGGAAGCGTGCTCGGTCCTCACGGCCGGAGCGGGCGGCCCGGGGATAGCGGAAATCCTGATCTCGAAGAACGAGACCCGCGAGACCCTTTTCGTCGCCGACCTGGGATACGACCCGGCTTTGAAGACGCGGGCCGTGGCGATCGAGAGTCCGGACGGCCGGATCCAGTGGGCGATCCCGGTGGGCTACGGCACGCCTTCCTCCGTTCACAAGACCCGGGAAGGACGGCCGTTCGGGCTGATGGTCACCCAGGACCCGAGCATCGTCGCGCGGACGAGAGCGAGAGGCGTCTGCGACGAGGTGACCTTTCGGCCCGCGGCGGGAAGCGCTCCCGTGACGCTGACCTTCCAGGCAATCTCCGAGGGGGACTCGAAACCGGCCTTTGCCCCGCGGATCCAGGCCTCGGCCGGAACGATCTTCAAAGCGGACGGAGGGGAGACGAATCCCGGCGATGGGCCTTTGCGCGGATTCGTCCTGTCGGGCTACGTGGCCCGGGACGGAAAGAAGGTCGCCCTCTTTTTCAGGGTCCGAAGCTTGTGGACGGATTCCGCGGACGCCTGCCGGTACTCCTACAGCCAGGCCTTCGGGCCGATCGGTTTCATTGTGCTTTCGACGTCCGGTCCGACCTTCCCGGCGGCGATTCCGCCCGGAGCGGCGACTCCCCGCGCGCTCGAACTGCGCGTCGCTCGCGAAGAATGACCCCCGCTCCCGAAAAGGAGAGCGGGGGCCGATAGCGTCACTGGGCGACGGTAAAGGGGGCGACGGCGCCGGTTTTGCCCCAGGCCATGGCGATCCCACCGCCGTTGTCGGTCATGTCCACGAAGCCGATCGTGAACTGATCGGCCGAGACCTGCGGGGCCACCATCTTCATCGGGACGCGAACGACGTCGTACTTCGTGTCGTAGCCGAACGCGCCCCACGTCCTGGTCTTCTCGGCCGGGTCGTACTTCTCCTGGTAGGGCTGTGTGGAGACGATGAGGGTCCAGCCGCCTTCCTTCAGGTCCACGAAGAGGCTGTACTCGCCGGGCTCGATTCGCTTGCCGCCGACCGTCAGGGGGACCTCGGTCTTCAGGCGCGTCGTCTGATTGGCGCCCGCACGCCACACGGGCGCGCCCGCCAGGACCTTCTTTCCGTAGTCGGCGCCATTGCCGAAGATGTCGGCGCGCCCGCGAAGGATCGGCCGACTGTAGGTGATCTCGATCCACTTTCCGCCGGAATAGCGCGGCTCGGAGTTCGCGTCCGCGGCGCTCCACTTGCCGCCCACCTGGGTCGCCGCGGTGCCCGGAGGGCTCGCGGAGCGGCGGGGGGCGGCGGGGGCCGCGGGGGTGGCCGCCGGGGAGGCGGTCGGAGCGGCCGTCTGGGCCAGAACCGGGGCTGCGGCCAGGATGCTCGAGGCCAGGATCGTCAGGAATCGGCGTGGAATCATCGTTTTCTCCTCATTCTGTAATCCCTTTCGGCCGCCTAGCATAGCGTCCCCGGGACTGCCCCAAGGTGCCTGGCCGGCTGTCTTGACAGGGTTGGCAATCGAGCCTACTGTTGTTTCATCGCGAAAAAAGGCCGGTAAGACAGCTTTCCTCGTTTCTCTTGCGTGAGGGAGAAGACAATGAAGCGTTCACTGCGTGCCCTTCTCGTGGTTCTTCTGGCCGTGTCTCCGAGCGTCGCGCGGGGCGCCGCGGGAGATCTCATCAAGAACTTCAACCTTCCGACCTCCGGCAACGGCGTGAGCATCGCCGTGGACTGCAACGGCACCGTCTACTTCACCCACGGCAGCGTCGCAACCCTCTACAGGATGGACAAGAACGGCGCGAATCAGACGAGCGTGGCCCTGACGAAGTCCACCGGCGGCTCGGTCTTCATCGACGAGTTCGCCTGGGACGAGACCCGCAAGATCCTCTGGGCCCAGGAGCACGGCACCAGCCCGATCAACATCTACCAGCTCAACCCGACGACGGGAGTCGCGACGTTCAAGTTCGCCGCGGGATCGAGCATCGGGACCTTCCGCGACGGGATCGGCTACGACGGGTCCGACGACACGCTCTGGATCTCGGGCGACGTCTCGACCGTCATCGACCACGTCAAGGCGAGCGACGGATCGCCCGCGACGCCGGCCCAGATCACGCCGAAGAACCAGGCCGGCGGCGCTCTCGGGTCGATCAGCGGGGTCATCGTCGGGCAGGGGGACCTGCTTTACCTCGGCCAGAACGGCAACTCCCAGATCGTCCAGGTCAAGAAGAGCGACGGCAGCTTCATCAGCACGTTCGCTTCGCCCGGCGGGAACCGCGACGAGGGGCTCGAATGCGACCCGGTCAACTTCGCTCCGAAGCTGGCGCTGTGGTCCCGGGAGTTCTTCAGCCCGGGCTCGGTTTCGGTCATCGAGCTGGCGCCGGGCACCTGCTCCTGCGGCGGCGTCGTCGTGACACCGGGAGTGACGCCGACCGTCATCACCGCCGTCGTCCCGACTCTCGGGGGACAAGGAGTCGCTCTCCTGCTCCTGCTCCTGGCCGGTGCCGGGGTGCTCCTGATCGGAATCCGCTGGAAGTGATTTGACATCGGGCACCGGCTGATCCGGTATGATCCGCCGGCGCTCATGATCCAAAACCGAGGATTGCGCCGCGCCGCCGCGCCGGCTGCCCTTTCCCTTGCCGGGCTGGCGCTCGCGCTGTCTCTCTCCGGGTGGCCCACCGAGACGCGGAGCGGCGACCGCTACGCCTCCGCGCTGACCGGCGCGAAGGTGATCGTCGCCCCCGGCCGGTCGCTCGAGAACGGCGTCGTGGTGGTGCGCGGCGGGGTGATCGAGGCCGTCGGCCCGCAGGGGCAGACCGCGATTCCGGCCGACGCCCGGATCTTCGACATGAAGGGCAAGGTCGTCCACGCGGCCTTCATCGATCCCTACGTGCCCGCCGATCGGCTTGCCGGCCGGCGGCCGCGCGGGCCTTCCGACGAGGAGGAAGGCGCCGAGACGCAGGCGCCCGGCCGTGGCGGCGCCGCGGGGGCAGCGGCCACGACGCCTCCGGCTGTCAACCCCTCCCACGCAGAGGAGCGTGTCGTGGACAGCCTTCGCGTGCAGGAGCGCGCAGCCGACACGTACCGGCGGATGGGATTCGCGGTTGTCGCGGCGGTTCCGCCGTCGGGCACGCTGCGCGGCCGCGGCGCGGTCGTCGCCCTCCTGGACGGGCCGATGGAGTCGCGCATCCTCTCGAGCCAGAGCGGGCAGTACGTCTCGCTCGAGCCCGAGCGCTTCGATTTCGCCAACTTCTTCCGGGCGTCGTATCCCGCCTCGAAGATGGGCGCGGTCGCGATGACCCGGCAGGCCTTCGCGACCGCCGCGTGGTGGCGCGACGCGGCGGCGGCCTACGCTCGCCGCCCTGCCGGGCAGTCGCGTCCGAGGCGGGACGCGGGCGCCGAAGCTCTCGTGCCAGCGGCGGAGGGCAAGGAGCCGGTCTTCTTCGAGGCGACCGACGTTCTGGCGCTGCTGCGCGCCGGAAAGATCGCCCGGGAGTACCGGCTCAAGGCGGTCTACGTCGGCGCGGGGGACGAGTACCGGCTGCGCGACCAGGTCGCCGCGATGAAGCCGGATCTCATCCTCAAGGTGGACTTCCCGAGGCCGTACCGGCTCGACGACGAGTCCGAGTGGATCGACGTGCCCCTCGAGCGGCTCCGCCGGATCGACCGCGCCGCCTCCAACCCGAAATGGCTCCGCGACGCCGGGTTGACGTTCTCTTTCACGACGGCCGGATTGGAAAACGCCGAGGACTTCACGGCGCGGGTGCGCGAAGCCGTGGCGCGCGGGCTGTCGCGCGAGGACGCCCTGGCCGCGGTGACCACCACGCCGGCGCGGCAGCTCGGATTCGCCGACCGGCTCGGGACGATCGAAGCCGGCATGATCGCCGACCTCGCCGTCGAGACGGGTGAGCCGTTCACGCAAGGGAGCCGGGTCACCGAGATCTGGATCGACGGAAAGAGGATCGAGCTGCCCGAGCGGCGCCGTCCCGAAGGCGCCCGCGGCGGCGACTCCCTCTCCACCGCGGGCGGGGGAGAGGGCCGGGGTGAGGGGGCCGCTTCCCAGGGCGGTCCCCGTCCCTTCCCCGAGCCGGAAGCCGGCGCTCTCGCATCACCCTCGGCGGTCATCGTCCGCGGCGCCGCGATCTGGACCGAGGGCCCGCAGGGAATCCTCGAAAACGCCGACATGGTCGTCGCCAACGGAAAAGTCGTCGCGGTCGGGAAGGGCCTCTCCGCTCCCGCCGGCGCCGTCGAGATCGACGGGAAAGGTAAGCACCTCTCTCCCGGCGTGATCGATTGCCATTCACACACGGCGATCGACGGCAACGTCAACGAGGGCACGCACAACGTCACCGCCGAGGTCCGCATCCGCGACGTCATCGATCCGCTGGACGTCGCCGTCTACCGCGAGCTCGCCGGCGGAACGACTGCTGCCAACGTTCTCCATGGCTCGGCCAACGCGATCGGCGGGCAGAACGCGATCGTGAAGTGGAAATGGGGAAGCGGCCCGGACGACTACCTCGTCGCGGGCGCGCCCGAGGGGATCAAGTTCGCGCTCGGCGAGAACCCGAAGCAATCGAACTTCAACAACCCGCGCCCGCGCTACCCGGCGACTCGCATGGGCGTCGCGAATCTCATCCGCGAGAGGTTCCTCGCGGCGCGCGACTATCGAAAGCGACAGGACGAGTACCGCAAGGCCGCGGCGGTCAAGGGCTCCTCGCCGGTCCCGCCCGAGCCGGACCTCCAGCTCGAGGCGGTCGCCGAGATCCTCGAAGGCAAGCGGGCGATCCACTGCCACTCCTACCGCAAGGACGAGATCCTCGAGATCATCCGGGTCGCCGAGGAGTTCGGGATCAGGGTCGCAACCTTCCAGCACGTGCTCGAGGGCTACAAGGTCGCCGACGAGATGGCCAAGCACGGCGCCGGCGGCTCGACCTTCTCCGACTGGTGGGCCTACAAGCCCGAGGCCTACGACGCGATCCCGTACAACGGCGCCCTGATGCGCGAGCGCGGCGTCGTCGTGTCGTTCAACTCCGACTCCGACGAGCTCGCCCGGCGTCTGAACTGGGACGCCGCGAAGGCGGTCAAGTGGGGCGGCGTCCCGCCGGCCGACGCGCTGGCCTTCGTCACGATCAACGCCGCGAAGCAGATGGGGATTGACAAGCGGGTCGGGTCGCTCGAGCCCGGAAAGGACGCCGACTTCGTGCTCTGGAGTGGCGATCCGCTTTCCACCTCCACGGTCGCGCTGGAGACGTGGATCGAGGGGAAGAAGTACTTCGACCGCGCGGCGGACCTCGCCCGGCGGCCTGCCCTGGAGAAGGAGCGCGCGGACCTCGTCGCGAAGGCGAAGAAGATGCTCGAGGCGGACAGGGCCGCCGCGCGACAGCGGGGCGCGGGAGCAGGAGAAGGATCGGAGAGGCCACCGGCATCCCGTCCTCCGGAGGCGCCCGAGAAGACGCCGCCGGTTCCGGCCGCGCCTCCCGCCGTGACGCCGACGCCCGCTGCGAGGCCCGCGTGAGAATCTCCGCGGCCGCTCTCGCCGGTCTCCTCGCCGCGGGGTCCGCGCTCGCGGAGACGATCGTTCTGACGGGAGCGACGATCCATCCCGTCAGCGGCCCCGACATTCCCAATGGCACCGTCGTGATCCGCGACGGGAAGATCGCCGCGGTCGGCGCGGCGGCCGAAGTCCCCGCGGGCGCGAAGACGGTGGACGTGAAAGGACGGCACGTCTATCCGTCGCTCTTCCCCGCGATCACCGATCTGGGCTTAGTCGAGATCTCCTCGGTCCGGGCGACGGTGGACACGACCGAGCTCGGCGAGATCAACCCCGAGGCCCGGGCCGACTTCGCCATGAACTTCGACTCGGAGCTTCTCCCGGTCGCCCGCTCGGCCGGGATCCTGGTTGCCGGTATCGCTCCGGCCGGCGGGATCGTCTCGGGATCGCTCGCCGCGATGAAGCTCGACGGCTGGACGCGCGAGGACGCGACCCTCAAGGCGCCGGCGGCGATCATCGTCCGCTGGCCGGACCTGACGATCGACCGCTCGCCGCAGGCGCGCTTCTCGGTGCGCATCCAGGAGAAGAGACGCGACGAGAACCTCCAGAAGCTGAAGGACGCCTTCGCCGAGGCGCGCGCCTACGCCCGGGCCCGCGGCGCGGAAGGGAAGGCGGGAATCCCCCGACACGACTACGACCCCCGCCTGGAGGCGCTCGCCCCGGCGGTCGACGGAAAGATCCCGGTCCTGGTCATCGCGCAGCGCGTCAAGCAGATCCGCGACGCGCTCGCCTGGGCGAAGGAAGAGAACCTGAAGATCGTCCTGGCCGGCGCGAAGGATGGCTGGCGGATCGCCGG
The DNA here is from genome assembly GCA_035259605.1 of Thermoanaerobaculia bacterium. GTDB lineage: Bacteria > Acidobacteriota > Thermoanaerobaculia > UBA5066 > Gp7-AA6 > JAWOLE01. The sequence continues at coordinate 2,483 of DATFWF010000089.1, read as the reverse complement.
GGAGATCGCCGCGTCAGGTGTCCCGGTCATCGTCGAGCAGCCGATCGAGCTTCCCACCCGGGCCGACGAGCCCTACGACGCCAACTATGCCAACGCCGGCGCGCTCGCGAAGGCGGGCGTCCGGGTGGCCTTCACCGACGGCTCGAACGCGTCCAACGCCCGCAACCTGGCGCACCAGTGTGCCGCCGCCGTCGCCTTCGGCTTTCCGCGCGAGAAGGCCGTCGCCGCGATGACGCTGGAGCCCGCGAAGATGCTGGGCGTCGCCGACCACGTCGGCTCGCTCGAGCCGGGCAAGGACGCGACCCTGATCGTGACCGACGGCGACATCCTGGACCTGCGGACCCGCGTCCTCGCCGCCTACCTCGACGGCCGGGCGCTGGACCTCTCCGACAAGCAGAAGCATCTCTACGACCGCTACCGCAACCGTCCCAGGCCGGGAATCGGGACCCGGTAATCGGGAATCGAAGGGGCGTGGCTCGGGGGCTTCCCGATTTCCGATTCCCGATTTACGATTGCCGTCTCTGATGAACTGGCTGTTCAAGGAAGAGCCGACCCACTACTCCTTCGACGATCTCGTCAAGGACGGCAGGACGTCCTGGACGGGGGTGAAGAATCCGCTGGCGCAGAAGCACCTGCGGGGGGTGAAGAAAGGCGACCGGATCTTCTACTACCACACCGGCGACGAGAAGGCCATCGTCGGCGTCGCGAAGGCGATCTCGGACCCGTACGCCGATCCAAACGACAAGTCCGGGAAGCTGATGGCGGCGGTGGACGTCGCTCCGCTCAAGAAACTTCCGCGCCCCGTCACGCTCGCGGAGATCAAGGCCCGCGCCTCGTTCAAGGACTTTCCCCTCGTTCGCATCTCCCGCCTCTCGGTCATGCCCGTATCCGACAAGGAGTGGGCCGAGATCGAGAAGATGGCCGCCGAGCGCGCCTGACCGCAGCGCTCTACTTTCGCTGCGGCTCGACGCGAGTGCCACGCGGCCGCCGGAGCGGCGACCGGGGCGCCGCCGCGGCGGAATCCGGGTACCAGCCGATGTCTCGCAGCGCCGCCGGCGTGAGGTCGAGTGATTGCGTCTCGCCGGGCTCGCCCTGGAAGGGATTCATGAGAAGCGGCGGCTGCGCGTTGAAGTCGAAGTGCCCGATCGCCGACCCATCGAACAGCCTGGGCGCGTAGAGACGAACGCGGCCTGACGCCGAGACACCCTCGAAGCGCGAGAAGTCCGTTCGCAGGCTGACGGTCACGGCCCTCGAAGCGAGCGCAGCACGCAGAGACGCGCCGTCGGCTTTCGTGATGCTGGCGGTCGGGACCGCGACGCCGGGGTCCTCGCTGACGATCGTGACGCGCTGCGGCAGTCCGGAATCCTGGTAGTCCGCGAGAAGGACCGCGATCGCGCCCGCCTTCTGGAAGTTGAATGCCTGGGTGATCCAGAGGCATGGCAGTCTGGCGAGATCCGCGAACGCGACTTTCCCGGCTAGCTCGCTCCCGTTGGCCAGCGGGGAACAACCGTCGGCAGAGGCCGCGGCGAGTGGCCCTGAGATCCCGGCCGCGGTCGGCGCGGGCCCGAAGTCGGCGGGCCCCGCCTCCCGGTCGCCGGACAGGACGCCGGCTGCGGCCAGAACCGGAACGCCGCGGCGCAGGACTGCCGGCGCCGCCGCCGTCACGGCGGGACCGTCCCACACGACGTTGGGCGCGTTGGTTGCGGAGGCCGCGCGCTCCGCGTCGGTCATCTCGTGCCAGTGCTTTCCCGTGGCCTCGTCCAGGACGCGCCGCTCGAAGACGTCGGGGTGGCCCTGGAACTCCGCTCCCGTAAAGGGGCTCGCGTAAGGCGCGAAGCCGAGGCCGTGCCCGATCTCGTGCAGCGTCAGGCGGACGAGGTCGATCTTGTCCCCGTGCTCGCCGTCCAGGCCGTAGTACCAGGTGACCGGTTCGGTGCACGCGGGCCTCCCGAGGTCGTTGTATCCGATCGCGATCTCCTGGGAGGCGAGGGTCCCGTCATCGGGATGAAGGTCCCGTCCGGCGCGGCGGTTCGCGAGCGCCGCCGGGTACCACGTGCCCGTGAATTCCGCGCCCGGAAAGTCGAGAAACCCCTCGGGGATCTGCGCGGCGCCGAGGATCGTGAAGTCCGGCGTGCAATTGGTGGAAATGAACCCGACGCCGATCCGGATCTCGACGGGGCTGTCGAGGGCGGCGGCCCAGATATCGGCGGCGAAGCGGACGGCGTTCAACCTCTGCTGGCCCAGAGTTGTTCCGGTGTTGCCGCCGACGGGCGCCGCGGGGGTCGGATCGTTGAAGCCCTTCGACGGGAGGTCGAAGACAGCGATTGTCACGCGCGAGCTTCGGGACTCGAGGACCCGGGTCGGAGCAGCCGATTCGAACAGCGGCTCGGGCCGGTCCGGCGATTCGGGGCGCGAGCACTCGAAGGCCGTGGAGCCGTCGGGGAGCCGCCGCAGCGCGGAAACGGAGGCGGACTCGCCGCGCA
>DATFWF010000088.1:0-7780 GCA_035259605.1 Thermoanaerobaculia bacterium | reverse complement strand
CGTGCTGGCCGCCGCCCTCGCGCTCGTCTCCTTCGCGGAAATCTCCCGCGCTGCGGCTCCCGCCGCTCTGTCGGCGCCGTCCCGGACGGCCATCGTCGTCAGCGCCGTCCAGGACCTCTTCACGCGGCCCGACGAGACGTCCCCGGTGGACGACCAGGTCATCCTCGGAGAGCGGGTGGACATCCTCGAGGACGCCTCGGGATACGCGAGAGTGAAGACGGCCGCGGGAGAGATCGCCTGGATTCCCGAGCGCGCGCTCCGCCGCGGCGAAACGGAGCCGGCGGGCGCCGCGAAGATCGCGCGCGTCACGTCGAACTTCGCCCACGTTTACCCCACGGCTTCGTTCACGAAGCAGAAGCCGCTTCTCACGGCCCCGGTCGGAGCGGCGATGGTCGTCGAAGAGCTGGAGGTTCCGAAGTCCGGGGACGGCTCGTGGGTCCGGGTGCGGCTGCCGGACGGGCGCGTCGGATTCGTGGCGGGCCCGGACGTTTCGCTTTCCGTCCTCGAAAGGAATCCTTTACCCTCAGCCTGGATCTCTTTTGGCCGCCGCTTCCTCGGCGCGCCGTATACCTGGGGCGGCACGACGCCCCTCGGGTTCGATTGCTCCGGCTTCGTCCAGAGGATCTTCCGCGAGCACGGTGTCGTGTTGAAGAGGAACACCTACGAACAGGCATTCCAGGATCCGCAGCTCGTTCCGGTCGCGTTTGACGCGCTTCGTCCGGGAGATCTCCTGTTCTTCGGCACCGAGGACAAGATCGACCACGAAGCGATGTGGCTTGGAGACGGCACGGTCCTTCAGTCCACGCGGCACGGCGTGCCCGGCGTTCAGGTCACGCCTTTCGACAGTCCGTTTCTGGAGCCGTTCTTTCGGTATGCCAGGCGGCTGAGGGTTTCCGCGACGGAGAAGGAGCGGAGCTCTTCGAGTGTGAGCGGGCGGCCGGGGCTCGACGCCTGGAAAGCGCGCGCCCTCGAGGCCACCCTTGGAGAGATCGCCGCCGCGAGCGGGGCGCGTTTCGGAATCTACGTCAAGGACCTGACGACCGGCCAGACTCTTTCCCGGAATCCTTCGCTCTCCATGCACGCCGCTTCCACGATGAAGACGCCCGTCCTGCTCGAAGTCCTGCGCCGCGTGGACGCCGGGACGCTTTCGCTCGCGGACGAACTGCCGGTGAAGAACGAGTTCAAAAGCCTCCTCGACGGCTCGTCATTCTCGGTCGGACTCGAAGACAACGACGGGCCCACGGCCAAACATCTCGGGGGGAAGGCGACACTCGAATTCCTCGTCACGGAGATGATCGTCCGCTCCTCCAACCTCGCCACCGATGTCGTTCTGACCCTCGTCGGCCCGGAAAACGTCCAGGCGTTCACGGACGCGCTCGGCGCGCCCACCGTGAAGGTGCGGCGCTGCGTCGAGGATTTGAAGGCATACGAGAAGGGGCTCAACAACGAGACCGACGCGGCGGGAATGGGTGCCGTCATGGAGGCCGCGGTCAGGTCGCCGAAGCTCACGTCCGCCGCGAAAGCCAGGGCATGGGAAATCCTGACCGGCCAGACTTTCAACGAGGAGATCCCCGCGGGCCTCCATCCGCAGTCGGGCGCGGTCGTGGGCCACAAGACGGGCTCGATGTCGTCGGTCGAACACGACGCGGCGGTCGTCCGCCTCCCGGACGGGCGGGAATACGTTCTCGTCCTCCTAGCGAACGACTTCGGCGCGAACGAGGAGGGACGGCGGAAGGTCGTCGAGGCCGCGCGCAGGATGTCGCGCGCCGTCTGGGAGGCGATGATCGCGCCGTAGAGGGGAGCGCGCGGATGGACGTCAGCGCGCGGCGAGCCGGCCGTAGGCGGGGACCAGGCGGTCCGGCGAACGGGTGACCAGCGCGACCATGGCCGGACGTCCCAGTTGCCTTTCCACGGCCGCGGCCATTCTTGCTCCGACCCGGTACCACAGCCGCTCGCCGCCGGACATCCGCTGGATGACGGCCATGGCGTCCGCGTCGGCGGGCTCGCGGCCGCGCTTCTTCAGCGCGTCGTATTCCTGGAAGTACAGCGCCTCGTCCCGTGCCATTCGCGCTTCGTCGCCCAGCGCGACGTAGTCGTCGTCGCCGGAGAGCGCTCCTTCGCTCGCGCGGCGGTCGCGCGCCGCGAGGACGGCCATGCCCTCCAGCGCCGTCGAGTAGTTCACGAGGCGAAGCACGTCCTCGCACGTCTTCAGAGCGCCGACCCGCGGCGGCGGCGAATACGCCATGAAGCCGACGTGATGAAGCTCGTGGATGGCGGGATTCAGAGGGCTGGCGCGGGTCTCGGCAGGGAGAACGTCCCCTCACCCCTACCCTCTCCCGCCGGGAGAGGGGGAAAAGCTGCCGAAGGCGTCGGACAGAAGCCTGGCCAGCTCGGCTTTGTGAACGGATGCATTTCCGGTGGCGGGGCTCGGGCTGGCGGGGCGGCCGGCGTAGTGGAGAGGAGTCGAGAGGAGGAGGCGCGTGGCGATGAAGGTCCAGGGGCCCATGTTCTGGGGTTCTTCCTGGACCCAGACGGCGTCCTTCGCGGTGGGATAGCTCGCGAGCACGGATCTCAGGATGTTGGTCGGAAAGGGGTAGAGCTGCTCCAGCCGGATGATGGCGGTGTCGGTGGACTTGCGCTTGGCGCGCTCGGCCTGGAGGTCGTAGAAGACCTTTCCGCTGCAGAAGAGCAAACGCCTGACGTCGAGGAGGTGCGTGCGCTCCGGGTCGTCGATCACGGGCTGGAAGCCCGATCCCTCCAGGGCGTCGAGGGGGGAGAAGCTCGCGGGGAAGCGGAGGAGGCTTTTCGGGGTGAAGAGGACCAGTGGTTTTCCATGCGGGCTGCGCATCTGGCGGCGCAGCAAGTGGAAGTACTGCGCGGGGGTGGTCACGTTGCACACCGACATGTTTTCGTCGGCGCAGAGTTGGAGGTAGCGCTCGATCCTGGCGCTGCTGTGCTCGGGGCCCTGGCCTTCGTAGCCGTGCGGCAAAAGCATCGTCAGGCGGGAGGTTTCTCGCCACTTGTCCTCCGCCGAGCTGACGAACTGATCGATGATGACCTGGGCGCCGTTGGCGAAGTCGCCGAACTGGGCTTCCCAGATCACCAATTCCTTCGGCGATTCGACGCTGTAGCCGTATTCGAAGCCCAGGACGCTCGCTTCGGAGAGAGGCGAGTCATAGATCTGGAAGGAGCCCTGATCGGGAGCGAGGTCCGAGAGGGGGGTCCAGGTCTCCCCTGTCTGCGCGTCGTGGAAGACGACGTGGCGTTGCGAAAAGGTGCCGCGCGCCGAGTCCTGGCCGGACATGCGAATGGGAGTGCCCTCGAGAAGAAGAGAGCCGAAGGCGAGCGACTCGGCCGTCGCCCAGTCGAGGGGCTGGCCGGATTCGATCGCTTTGGCGCGGCGGGCAAGCTGCTGGACCATCTTCGGGTTGAGGTTGAAGCCGGTGGGGACGGTCGTCAGGACCCGGCCGATTCGCAGGAGCGTTTCGCGGGGAACGCCGGTCGCGACCTCCTCGACCCGGCCCGACTCGCCGGGATGCTCGGCGGCCGGAGCGCCGGCCCGCTCTCCCTTTGTCTTGGCGGCCGCGAGAGACCGCTCGTAGGCGGAACTCTGCCCGGCTTCGAGCTGCTGAACGTCGGCGTCGGTCAGGACGCCTTCTTGAACCAGCCTCTTCGCGTAAAGCGCGCGCACGCCCGGATGCTCCTCGATCCGCTTGTACATGAGGGGCTGCGTGTAGGTCGGCTCGTCGGTCTCCTGATGTCCATGGCGGCGGAAGCCGATCAGATCGATGACCACGTCCTTGTGGAATTCCTGGCGGTAGTCCAAGGCGATCTGGAGAACGCGGTAGGCGGCTTCGGGGTCGTCTCCATTGACGTGGAAGATCGGGATCTGGACGATCTTGGCGACATCGGTCGAGTAGAGAGACGAACGGCCCGCTCTGGGATCGGTCGTGAAGCCGATCTGGTTGTTGATGACGATGTGGATCGTTCCGCCGGTGCGGTAACCGTGGAGCTGCGAGAGGTTGAAGACTTCGGCGACCATCCCCTGCCCCGCGAACGCCGCGTCGCCGTGCAGGATGACGGGGAGGACCCTGTCCATGGCGTCGCGCTTCGTCAATCGAATGTGGTCCTGCTTGGCTCGCGTTCGCCCCTCGACGATCGGGTCCACGGCCTCGAGATGCGAGGGATTGGACGGCACCGTGATCCGGATCTCCCGGCCGCTCTGAGTCTGTCGCGTGGCGCGGGCGCCCTGGTGGTACTTCACGTCCCCTTCGTCGGCCGGGAAGTCGGGATGGACGGTTCCCTCGAAAGCGGCGAACAGGCGTTCGGTCGAGTTGCCGATGACGTTGGCGAGGATGTTCAAGCGGCCCCGGTGGGTTAGGCCGAACGTGATCTCTTCGATGCCGCGTGCGGAGCCGCCTTCGACCAACTGGTCGAGGACCGGGATCGCCGTCTCGCAGCCTTCGATCGAGTAACGCCGCTGACCCATGAACCGGGAGCCGAGGAACCGCTCGAAAGACTCCGCCGCGATGAGCTTCTCCAGGAGCCTCTTGCGGAGGTCTGCGGGGAGGGGCTTTCTCTCGGTCGCGGCGGCGACGTGCTTGCGGACCCAGTATTTCTCGGTGGGGCTGGAGATGTGGCGGTACTCGGTCCCGATCCTGCCGCAATAGACGCGGCGCATCACGCCGATGATTTCGCGCAGCGGCATGTGGTCGCCGCCCGCGAGGCCTCCCGTCCAGAAAGTGCGGTCGAGGTCCCAGATCGTCAGGCCGTAGGTCTCCAGATCCAGCTCCGGGTGCGTCTGGAGCGCCATCATGCGGAGCGGGTCAATGTCGGCGATCAGGTGCCCGCGCACGCGGTAGGCGTTGATGAGCTCGAGCACCCGCGCCTGCTTGGCAATCTCGCCGGCCCGCCCGTCGCCCGAAAACGCCGGATTGACGTCCACCGCCCACTGGAAGGGCTTGTGGAAGACGCCGAGGTCCTTGAAGGCGTCCTCGTAGAAGCACCGGCCGCCAAGGAGCAGCTCCTCGATGCGCGCGAGGAACGCGCCCGACTCCGCGCCCTGGATGATGCGGTGGTCATAGGTCGACGTGAACGTGACGACCTTGGAGACGGCGAGCTGCGAGAGCGCCTCGGGCGACATCGCGCGGAACTCGCCGGGGTACTCCATCGCGCCGGTGGCGACGATGACGCCCTGGCCGGGCATCAGGCGCGGGACCGACGCGGTCGTGCCGAGCGTGCCGGGGTTGGTCAGCGAGATCGTCGTCCCCTCGAAGTCGGAGATCTCGAGCTTTCCGGCGCGGGCGCGGGTGACGACGTCGTCGGAGGCGGCGAGGAATCTCGCGAAGCTCATCCCCCCGGCGTCCTTGACGTTGGGGACGACCAGGGAGCGGGTGCCGTCCTTTTTCTCGACGTCCACCGCGATGCCGAAGTTGATCCGGTCGCGGCGGACGCGGACGGGCGTGTCGCCGGAATCGTCGAAGGAGTCGTTCAAGCGCGGGAAGTCGTGGAGGGCGCGGATGATCGCCCAGGAGATGAGATGCGTGAAGGAGACCTTCGACTCTCCGTAAGAGGCGCGGTAGTTGTTCAAGAGGCGGCGGTTCTCCTCCAGCAGCTTGACCGGAATCTGGCGCTGGGAGGTCGCCGTGGGGACGCCGAGGGACGCCTCCATGTTCTGGGCGACGCGCAGCGACGCTCCCCGGAGCGGCTCGGCCTGCTCGCCTTCGCGGAGCGAGCGCGGCGCGGCTACGGGTTTTGCGGACGCCGGCTCCCCTTCCGGCCGGGACGGCGGCGCAGCCGCGGCCGGCTCCGCGGGCGGCGGAGGCGGCGAAGCAACCGGTGCGACCTCGCCCAAACGCTCGCGGAAGAACGCGCGCCACTCCTCGTCCACCCCTTCCGGATTGGTCCGATACCGCGCGAGCAGGTCTGCGACGTAGGACGCGTTGTCGCCGAATTCGGTGACAAGCTCCTGGACGATGTCCAGGTCCGGTTTCGTGGTGGCCACGAAGCGAATTCTATTCTTCGAAACCGGCTGCTATTGCGCGGCCCGCCCGTCCTCGGGAATGAGGCGGACGGCAGCCCAGTGGCGGCCGCCGTCGATCGTCTTGAAGACTCCGCTGTTGGTCCCGGCGTAGAGGATCTTCGGGTCCTTCGGATGGAGCGCCAGGGCGCTGACGAAAGAGTTGGTCAGCCCGCGGCTCGCGGATTCCCACGTCGCGCCGCCGTCGTGGCTGCGATAGAGGTCCGCGGCGGTGCCCGCGTAGAGGGTGGCGGCGTCGGGATCCGAGGCGAAGGAGAGGACGAATGTGCTGCGCATCCCCCGAGAAAGGGGCGTCCAGGCCGATCCCGCCGGGGAGCTCCGGAAGAGTCCGTCGTAGGTCGCGGCGTAGAGGGCTGGCGTGGGGCCCGCCACGAAAGCGAGCGACCAGACGATGGTGCTTGTCAGCCCCGAGTTGGACGGAGTCCAGCTCGCCGCGCCGTCGGCGCTCCGGAAGACGCCGCCGGCGTTGGTGCCGGCGTAGAGGATCTTCGGATTGCCCGGATCCACGACGACGCACGTCACGTGGACGTTGATCAGGCCGCTGTTTCTCTCCTGCCAGTGCGCTCCTCCGTCGTCGCTCCGGAAGACGCCCTGGTTCGTGCCGACGTAGACGCGGCCGCGGGAGGACGGATCGAAGGCGATGGCCGAGACGAAATCCGGTTCAAGCCCTTCTCCGACGCGGGCGAACTTCGAGTTGCCGGCGTGGCCGCGCAGGAGGCCTCCGCCGTTGGTCCCGACGTAAAGGATGGACGGCGGACCGGGCTCGATGGCGAGCGCGGTCACCGCGTGGTGCGCCGGGCCGTGCGGAAGAGGCGTCCAGGTGACTCCGGCGTCGTCGCTCGCGAAGAGCGCCCGGGCGGAGGCCGCGTAGACCCGGGTCGGCGTCAGCGGGTCGATGGCGACCGCCGTGACGAGCCCGCCCTCCTGGATCGTCGCCCACTTCTTCTCCGGGATCTCCCCCTGGCGGGCAAGGACGAGCACAGCCGTCGAGAGACCGAGCAGTGCGGCAAAGACGAGGCGCCGTCTTCTCGACGACAACCGGACCATGAGAAGCGCCGATCCTAGCAGAGGCGCGGGCTACCGATCGCCGCTTAACCCGCTGCTAGGATTCGCCCACCGAAGTGGAGGACTGGTTGAAGCGAACGATTCTCACCGTGGTTCTCGCGAGCCTCATCGCGGCCGTCGCGGCGCTCCTGCTCGCGGCGGATGTTCCGGGTCTGTCTCCGGAGGTCCGCAAGACCGCGGCCGAGCTGAGGGACAAGGCGCTCGCCGGAAGCCGTGCGGTCGACTGGGTCCGCGGGTTGACCGACGAGATCGGACCTCGTTTGTCCGGGTCGCCGGGCGATAAAGCGAGCGTCGAGTGGGGTCTCGCAACCTTGAGGGCGCAGGGCTTCTCGAACGTCCACGCCGAGAAGGTGATGGTCCGCGCCTGGAAGCGAGGCGCCGAGACGGGAGAAGTCACCTCGCCGGTGAAGCAGCTGCTCATCCTGACGGCGCTCGGGGGAAGTGTGCCCACGCCGGCGGGCGGCCTGGAGGCGGAAGTCGCCGAGATGCCGTCCATCGAGGCGATGGAGGCGAAGGGCGCCGCCGCGGTCCAGGGCAGGATCGTCTTCTTCAACAAGAGGATGGAGCCCGGTTCGGGAATGGCAGGGTACGCGAAGGCGGTGGACGTTCGCACGAAGGGCGCCTCAGCCGCGGCGAAGCTCGGGGCGGCGGGCGTGCTGATTCGTTCCGTCGGGA
>DATFWF010000087.1:0-12884 GCA_035259605.1 Thermoanaerobaculia bacterium | reverse complement strand
AACCTCTACTCCATCGATCCGACGCAGCCCGCGGGCGTGGTCACGACGCTGGCGACGAACCTGGGTGGCTCTTCCGACGGAATCACCTTCGACGGCACCCGGATCTGGACCGCCAACCAGGCCTCGTCCGTCTCCATCGTGACCAACACCGGCGTGCCGCCCTGGACCGTCACGACGGTCACCGCGGGGTTTCAGGTCCCTACCGGAATCCTGACCGACGGCTCGAACATCTGGGTCACGGACTACGGCGCGGGAACGCTCCTGAAGCTCGCCTCCAGCGCGGCGATCCTCTCGACGGTCACCCTCGGCGGAGGGCCTGCCTTCCCGGCCTACGACGGTGCCAACATCTGGGTGCCCCGCAACGGCGCGGTCTCCGTCGCGGTCGTTCGGGCTTCGTCGGGCGCCGTCCTGGCCACGCTGACGGGCAACGGGCTCTCCCTTCCCAACAGCGCCGCCTTCGACGGCGAGCGCATCCTGGTCACCAACTACTTCGACACGGTCTCGCTGTGGCGGGCGTCCGACCTCTCGCCGCTCGGCTTCTTCTCGACCGGGACCGACAGCCGGCCCTGGGGGGCCTGCAGCGACGGAATCAACTTCTGGGTCGTTCTCCAGGGCTTTTCCGGCAACGGCCGCCTCGCCCGCTTCTGAGGTCCGCGCCCCGCGGAGAAGTGCAGGCTCGCTGCCAATAGGAGGTGATCGGCGCCTCCCAGTCGCCCGCCGGCGCCTGCAGCGACGGAATCAACTCCTGGGATAGCCCTTTTTGAAGGACGAGCTCGTGCGATTCTGAATTCCATGGAACGAGGCAGCTCGCGCGGTCCTGAGCGGGAAGGATCGGACGGCAGACCGGTTTTTCTCGGGGTTCGGCTGTTAGAATCGGGACGGAATTCCCGGGCTCGATGAAAACGAAAAAGGTCCTTGTCGTCGGGTATTACGGCGACGGAAATACGGGCGATGAGGCGATCCTCACCTCCATGCTGAGGGATCTCCGGGCATTCCGAGACAATCTCGTGTTCATCGTTCCCTCCTATGGGCCCGGCGCGGTCGGGTTGGAAGAGCGGCACGGGGTCCGGTCCTTTCATTTCCAGGACATGACTCGGATGCTCGACGCCGCCGAGTCGGCGGACCTGGTCCTCGTCGGCGGGGGAGGGCTGCTTCACGATCTCTGGCCGCCCGAGCCGGAGAGGATGCTGACCTCGGAGCACTGGGGGCTCAACTACTACTGCGGGATTCCGTGGCTCGCCGCCGGCCTCGGAAAAAACGTGATGATCTACGCCGCGGGAGCCGGGCCGCTCCTCTTTCCGGAAGGGCGCGATCTCGTCCGCGACCTCGCGCGGGCCTGCCGGGCGATCACCCTTCGCGACGAAGCCTCGGCGGAGATCCTGGACGGCGTGGCGTCCGACATTCCGCGTCCGGAAGTCACCGCGGATCCCGTCTGGCGGCTTCGCCCGATCGAAGGGAAGGAGCGCGAGGCGTTTCTCGAGCGCGTGGGCGTTACCGACGGCCCGTGGCTCGGCGTCGCGGTCCGCAACTGGACGGTCGGCGTGGACCAGGAGGCCTGGGAGCGGGAGCTCGTCGAGGGCATCCGGAGCTTCGCCGGGGCGCGCGGGCTCGGCATTCTCTTTCTTCCTTTCCAGCAGGCGAAAACGCCGCTCCAGGATGACGTGGGCCTTGCAAAGAGGCTCGCGGCGCGCCTCGAAGGCCTGAAGACGCACGTCCTGGCCGAGGCGTGCTCGCCCGAGGAGCTCGGCGGCGCGATCGGCGCCTGCGACGTGCTCCTGGGGATGCGGCTGCATTCGATCGTCTTCGCATGCATGACCGGGACGCCGGCCGCCGCGCTGGATTACGACCCGAAGGTGGAGCTGCATCGGACCCTGCTCGATCCGCCGCTGCCGTCGGTGAAGCTTGCGGGGTTGACGCAAGCCGGACTGGTGGCGGCGCTCGAGTCGGCGTGGGAGGCCCGCGCGAAGATGCCGGCGCGGCAGCGGAAGCTGGCCGCGTTGATGCGCGAGCGTGCGGCGCGCAACACCGAGGTCGCGCTGGAAGTCCTCGATGCGGCGCCGCGCAAGCCGAGGGCGGAGGCCGTTCGAACCTTCGAGGCGATTCGGAAGGCGGAGGAGTTGAAGAAGAGCGGAGTGTTTGTGCCGGCGCGCGTAGGAGGGTCCGAAAGCCCGACCGGGCGGGAGGGGCAAGCCTCTCCCCTGCGGCACGGACGCGGAGGAGGGGGCCGCAGGGTCCGGATCGTCACCTCGACGTTCTTCGATCCCGAGGGGAACGATATGGCCTACGGCGGGGCCGAGAGGTACCTGCTGGAGCTGGCGCGGCTGGTTCGCGACGTCGGGTACGAAGTCGAGGTTTTCCAGCGCGCCGGGAAGAAAGGCTGGGTCCGCTACTACCGCGAGACGAAAGTCACCGGCGTGGTGCCGGAAGGGGATCCCTTTCTCCTGGACTCCGCGATTCGACGGGTCTCTCCGGAGGAACCGGCGCTCACGATCTATCTCGCGTTTTACCTCGGAGGGGAAGCCTCGCCGGACTCGATCGGCATCAGCCACTGCGTTTACTGGGACGACGACTACTACCAGTCCGATCCCGCCCTCCTCGCCCGGCACGTGGAGCGCGCGCTCTCCTCGATCGAGAAGCTCGGGACACTCGTCTCGGTGGACACCAATACGATCAACTGGGTCCGCGCCACGCGGGGCGCCCTTGCCGGAAAGTGCGTCTACGTTCCCAACTTCGTGGACCTCCAGGCCTTCCGTCCCGAGCCTCGGCCGGAAGGCTCCCCGGTCGTCGCCCTCTTCCCCTGCCGCCTTCAGCCGCCGAAAGGCTTCTGGCTCCTCGCGGACATCCTTCCCGAGATGCTCGAGCGGCGGCCGCAGCTTCGGTTCCGATTCGTCGGCAAGCCGGGCGATCGCGAGAAGGAGGCCGTCGAAAGGTTTCTCGTTGAGTATCCGGGCCGCGTGTCGTGGGATTCCCTGCCGCCGGAGCGGATGGCCGAGGCTTACCGGGAGGCGGACATCGTTCTGCTTCCGACGGTCGCCGCGGAGGGGACTTCGCTCTCCTGCCTCGAGGCGCAGGCCTGCGGCAAGGCCGTCGTCGCGACGCACGTCGGCGGGCTCGCCGACCTGGTCGTCTCGGAGCACAACGGCCTGCTGATCGAGCCGGCCGCCCCCGCGCTCCTCGCCGCGCTCGACCGGTTGATCGAAGATCGCGGCCTTCGGGAGCGGCTCGGACGCAACGCCGCCGCGGCGGCCTGGGATTTCCGGATCGAGAGGTGGCGCGAGAGCTGGGCCGCGCTCCTGCGGGGCCGTCTCGCGCCGCGCGGCGTTGCCGCCGCCGCCCGCACGCGCCGCGAGCCCATCACGGCGCTCTTTCCCGCCGCGGCCACGTCCGGCGAGACCGGCCGGCGAATCCTCTGGCCGCTCGCCGGCGAGATGGCGCGGCGGGGGATCGACACCTACTGGGTCGAAGCGGATGGCTCCCGCGAGCCGTCGCACCCGCGCCTCCACGTGCTTTCGGAGAAAGACGACCTCGAGCTGACGAGGCCCCTGCGATTCGACCTCCAAGGCGGCGAGGTGCGCATCTCCCGCGCCTCGGGGGATGGCGAGGAAAGGCTTCTCGCTTCCGCCGCGGCCGCCGATGCGTCGAAGCTCTGGCGGACGGCGCTCCGCCCTCTTCTCCGATCGGCCCTCGCGGAACGCCGCCGCGAGGCCTCGCGTCCGGCGGCCCGCCCGGCGGCCTCAAGGCAGGGGCCGGCCGCCGTTCTCCCCGGCGAGAGCGAAGAGGCCTCGCGCATCCGGGCGAGGCAGGTCGAGGTCGAGTCGGCGCTTGCGCGGCTGCGGCTCGAGGCCGCCGGCGAGCGGTCGCGCTGGCGGCAGGAGCTCGCGGAGCTGGAAGAGCGCGGAGTTACGCTGGCCGACGAGCTCAGGAAAGCCCAGGGTTACGTCTCCGAGATCCTCTCCGAGCGCGAGAGGACCGTCTCGGGATTGAACCTGCGCCTGGTGGAGCTGGAGAACGAGAAGGCGTCCCTGGCGCGCCGGGGCGTCGAGGAGCAAGCCGCTCGTCTTGCCGAGGCCGAGAGGATTCGCGCGGCGGCCCGGGAGTCCCTGGCGGAGAGAGAGCGCGAGGCCGCCGTGCTTCGCCGGGAGATCGAGGAGCGCCAGGCGGTGATCGAGGAGCGCCAGGCGGCGGCCGCGTCGCTCCAGGAGAGGGTGTCGTCGCAAAACCGGATGCTCTCGGATCTGCAGAAGGAGAAGGACGAGAAGACCTCCGCGCTGAAGGACGCCGAGGAGAGCCTCGAGAGACTGGAGGAGGAGTACCAGAAGACCGCCGCCGAGTCGCTGGAGAGGCACGGGCACCTCGCCTACGCCATGCAGGAGCTCGACCGGCTACGCAATACCCGAATTGCGAGGATCCGCCGCGCGGCATCGCGCTGGGGAAACGACCTGTCGCATCCCAAGGAGCTCCTGTACCGGTACTCCGCGCAAGGCACGCCCCTCTACCAGTTCGGCCTGCGCCTGATGCCGAAGGGCTTTGCCCGCTGGGTGCGCCGGGCAATCGCGCCGCATCCGCGAGAGCAGGGACCACCGCCCGCGCCGCCGCCTCCGAAGACCGACGGCGGGACGCTGGCGAAGCGGGCCTCGGCGCGGTACGACGTCATCGTCTTCTCGATCATCGACTGGGACTTCCGCTTCCAGCGGCCGCAGCAGATCGCCACGCAGTTCGGGCGCAACGGCCACCGCGTCTTCTTCCTCTCGACGACGGATTTCATAGTCGGGGACCGCGAGCCGTGGCGCCTCCTCTCCAAGGCGCAGGGGGTCTCGGAGCTGCGCATGCGAAACCGCCGCGCGCTCGACGTGTACGGCGGGCGCCTGGAGCCGGACGATTTGAAGACGCTCGAGAAGGGCTTCGAGTCGCTCGCCCGCGAATACGGGATCGGCGACGCGGTCTGCCTGCTGGAGGTCCCGTTCTGGTGGCCGCTGGCGAGGCGCCTCAGGGAGCGGTTCGGATGGCGGGTCGTCTACGACTGCATGGACGAGTGGACGAACTTCCCGGGCTTTAAGGACCGCGTCATCGCGCTGGAACAGGAGCTCGTCTCGACCGCCGACGTGACGGTCGTCTCGGCCGACCGCCTCCAGGAGAAGTGGGAAGGCCGCGCGAAGAGCCTGGTGCTCGCTCGAAACGGCGTGGACCTTGCGCATTACCGGGACCTCTTCGGCGAGAACCGGCTGCTGGAAAGGCTGCCCCATCCGATCATCGGCTACTACGGCGCCCTGGCGTCGTGGGTGGACGTCCCGCTGATCGTCAAGGCCGCGCGCCGCCATCCCGAGGCGACGATCGTGCTCGCGGGCGGCCACTTCGACGTGGACCTCTCGCCGGTCGCGGGGCTTCCCAACGTGCGCCTGCTCGGCCAGCGACCCTACGAGGAGATGCCGAAGCTCCTCTGGAATTTCGACGTGTGCATGATCCCGTTTCTCGTCAACGACATCACCGAGGCGACCAACCCGGTCAAGTTCTACGAGTACCTCTACGGCGAGAAGCCGGTCGTCGCGCCGGACCTCTCGGAGCTGCGGCCGTTCGCCGGCGTCTCCTATCTCGCCAGGGGCCACGAGAAGTTCCTCGACCAGCTCGACCGGGCGCTGGCCGAGCCGAAGGACGATCCGAGGCGGCCGGAGCGCCGCGCGATCGCGGAGGCGAACGATTGGAGCGTCCGGTACCGCGCGATCGACGAGGCGGTGCGGGAGAACTACCCGGTCGTCTCGGTCGTCATCGTGACCTACGGCGGCCTGGAGCTGACGAAGAATTGCCTGGAGTCGCTCCTGGAAGGGGAGACCTGGCCGCGACTGGACGTCGCCGTCGTGGACAACGCCTCGCCCGACGGGACGAAGGACTACCTGGCGGCGGTGGCCAGGAGGGACCCGCGGGTGCGCTGCTACTTCAACACGCGCAACCTCGGGTTCGCCGCGGCGAACAACCTGGGGATCCGGCACGCCGGCGGCGACGTCGTGGTGCTCTTGAACAACGACACGGTCGTGCCGCCCGGGCTGCTCGGGCGGCTGGTCTCGCACCTCCAGCGCGATCCCTCGATCGGCCTGCTCTGCCCGACGACGAACTTCTGCGGCAACGAGGCGAAGATCGAGCCCGAGTACCAGGACATCTCCGGGCTGCCTGCCTTCGCGGCGCGCCGGGCGCGCGACTTCGAGCGGCAGGTCTTCGACATCCCGGTCGCGGCGATGTATTGCGTGGCCGCGAGGGCGTCGGTGCTGCGCGAGGTCGGGCCTCTCGACGAGGCGTTCGGAGTCGGGCTCTTCGAGGACGACGACTTCTCGATCCGCATGCGCGAGGCCGGCTACCGCGTCGCCTGCGCGCAGGACGCGTACGTCCACCACGTCGGCCAGGGGTCTTTCCGCCTGCTCTCGCCCACGGAGTACGCCGCGATCTGGAGCCGCAACCAGGCCTACTTCGAATCCAAGTGGGGAAAGTCCTGGCAGCCCCACAAGACCCGCTCCGGGGTCGCCGCTCCCGAGAGCAACATCGCCCCCGAGCCCGCCGCCGCCTCCCGCACCGGCTCGTGAAGGGAATCTGAAATTTGTGATTTGTGATCAGGGCCGAAGGGCTGCCTTATCGCCCAAATCGCCAATCACCAATCACTCCTGTGGTCGTCCTCGGGTTGTTGTCATGGCCGCGAAGGTGGACACGAGGATCACCGCCGCCGCCGGGGCCAGTTGCAGCAGAAGGCGCGGATAGGCCTGCTCGATCTGGAGGCGAACCGGCCAGTTCGTGAAGAGAAACACCGTCGTGTAGGAGGCGAGACCGAGCAGCGTCGCCACCGCGGCGGTCCGCAGCCGCCATCCCGGTCGGGACAGGAAGAGAAGGATCACGGCGGCGAAGAACGCGGCCCACAGGAGCCCCCAGGTCTTCCAGTCGAAGAGCTGTTCGGCTGCCAGGCGAAGGACTTCCGGAATCCGGGTCACGCCTCTGCGGATGCTCCAGGCGTTGACCGAAGCGTAGGTCGGGTCGCCGGAGTTCACCCACCGGACGTAGCCGATCCTCAACAGGACGAAGACGGCCGGTGGAGCGAGGAAGGCGGCCGCGGCGCGCGCTTTGAGCGGCTCGCGCCTCCCCAGCGCCGCCGCGCCGGCGACGATGCAACAGATGGCGGCCAGGATCGTGCCTTCGGACTTGACCGTCGTGAGGCCTCCGATCAGCCAGGGAAGGGAGCGGTTTCCCTGGAGCGAATCTCCGGCGAAGAAGGACGCGGCGACCGCGGCCGCGTATGCCGCCATGGGCATGTCGGCATAGCCGCCCGCCGACGCTGCCGTCGAGACCGGCGGCAACAGACAGAGGAGGGCCGTCGCGGCGAGCGCGCCGGTTCTTCCCGCCGCGGGGCGCGCGGCCTCGTAGGTCGCGACGACCATCGAGAGATAGAAGACGGCGAACAGCGGCTTGAGGCTGTTGAAGTCGAAGCCTCCCCGAAGCTTCGACAGAAGAGCTTCGAACATCGGCACGAGCGCCGGATAGGCCAGCTTGAGGTTGAGGTAGTCGCCGGAGGCGAGGTTCGCTTTGAGATCCCCCTGATAGAAGAGTAACTGCGCCTTGGCCGCCCAGATCTGGAAGCCGTCCCAGAGATAGACGTACCGCCAATTGAGCACCGCGAAGGCGAGCCCGGCCAGAAGCGTTATCGTGAAGAAGACGATCGACGAAGGGTCTGGACGAACCCGCGGCCGCGGCGCTCCTGCTTTCGGGAGTCCTCGCGCCCGATACCTCACGAAGATCCAAGTGACGGCCGCCGCCGCCAGCAGCAGGGCGAGGGCGCCGAGCGCATACCCGGGGAAGGCCAGCGACAACGGGAAAAGGGCCGCCGCGGAGACTCCCGCGCCGACCAGGAGGGACTCGATCCACTCCCGGAGTTTCGAGGAACGCTTTGCCAGCAGAAGATCCCCCGCGAGCGCGAAAGCCGCCGCGAGCAGGAAAGAGAGAGCGGTTTCGGGGATGCGTGGATTCACGGCGACAGCTCGCCGAACCAGATCTGGTACGGATAGCCGGGGATGGCCGCCAATTCGGAGTGGCTCCGAAGGCCCGGGTCCGTCGGCGGATTGCCCGCGCAGATCGCGTAGCGAATGTTGTAGAGCTTCTTCAGTTCCTCGAGGCCTGCATTCCGGGCGGGGGAGGGAAGGTCGAGCTTCACCGGGCTCTTCTCCAGCTCGAAAATCACGACACGCGTCGGATAGAACGCCCGCTGCCAGAGGCGGGAGAACCAGGTGTCCGGCGGCGTGCGATTGCCGATGTAGAGGAGCGACTCCCCGCGCGGGATCCGCGCGCGAAGCGACGAGACCTGCGACTCGATCTCGGGCGGAATCGCGAAGAGCGGCGCAGATTGGAACGCCAGGCGAAGATCCGCCCGAAAGGCGCGCACGCCGACCAGCACGGACACTCCGAAGACCGCCGCTGCCGCCAAGAGGAGCGCGGCGCGCAGCCATCGAGGCCCGCCGGCGCGTGGATCTCCGGAAGGCGACGTCATCGCGGTGATCTTGCGCAACTGTATCCCGTCCGCGGCCTTCGCCCCGCCGGCATCGACGTCACCCGGGGCCGGATGGTCAGGTCCAAGGGGTCAGGCGCCGGAGGCGGTGGCGGAGGCCGCGAAGAGGGCAGCGATGGCCGACTCCAGCGCGGCCGCGCGATGGGTCCAGGTGTTCTCGCGGGCGAACGCCCGGCGCCGCGCGATGGTCTCGGGGCCGTCGGCGGCGGAGGCCAGGATCGCCTTCTCGAATTCCGCGGCGGTCGAGGCGACGCGAACCAGGCCGCTCGCGGCGAGAGGCTCGAGAGTGCGCGTCGGCGTCGCGACGACTCCCCGCCCCGACGCGAGCGACTCGTACACCTTCACGTGGTCGGCCGCGTGGGTCAGCGGCGTCAGGCGATGCGGGATCGCGACGACGTCGAATTCCTTCATGTAGGTCGCGAGCTCGGAGTAGGGCTTCTCCCCGCGAAGGAAGACGTTGGGGATTCCCTTCAGCGACTCGACGACCTCTTCGCTCGGGTCCCCGATCAGATCGATCGTCCAGTTCGGGCGGCGGCGAGCCAGGTCGGCAACCAGGACGCTGTCGAACCATTCCTCGATTGCCCCGGCGTAACCGATTCGCAGGCCGGGCGGGGACGGGGAGGGGTCTGGCAGCGCCGCGAAGGCTTCGTCGCAGGCGTTGGGGATCAGCAGCGGCCGGCGCCCGGAGGAAGCGGAAGAGAGGTTTTCGGCGAGTAGCTCCGAAGAGGCAACCAGGAGATCGGCCGACCGGGCGAGGCGCTCCTGCGCGTCGCGCAGGACCGTCGCGCGGTTGGAGGCGAACTCCGTGTAATCGTCCAGGCAGTCGAACACGACCTTCCAACCGAAGCGTCGGGAGAGCCTCGAGGCGAGCGGCTCCCAGAACGGGGTTTCGAGGATCAGCGCGGTCTCGTGGAAGCGGAAGCGGTTGCGGTAACGCTCGAAGGCTTCCTCGGCGGCGGCGAGGGCCTTTCCCTGCAGGCGCCGGTCGGGCGGGTCCTCCCAGCGGACGGACCGGATCGGGAGGAGGACCACGCCGCACGGGTCGGCAGTTTCCTGCGGCGGCTCCGTCGCGGCTTTCAGCGCCGCGTAGAAGACGCGAAGCCCGCGGCGCGCGAGCGCGGCGGCGAGCTGTTGCGGGCGCTGCCACCGGTAGAACCAGGAAATGACCGGGAGGAACACGACGGCCCGGCCGCTCGCGGCCGCCTGCCCGGCGGACACGGCCGGAAGCTGCCCGACGGCCGGCTTGCGCACGCCGAAGAGACGCTCGACCGGCATCCAGCGGCGGACCTTGCGCCGCCAGGAGATCGGAAGCGTGCGCCGGCCCCACGCGTAGAGCCGGGGCCGCAGCCCATCGTCGGGATCCGCCTTCATGGGACGCGGGCCGGCTCGGCCGCGGAGGGGGCTCCGGCTCGCTCTTCGAGAGACAGGAGAGCCTGCGCGATCCGCTCGGCCGCGCGCCCGTCGCCGTAGGGGTTGCCGCGCGCCTGCATCGCCCTCCGGCTCCCGGCGTCGGTCAGAAGTTGCGAGGCGTGCGCGAAGATCTCGTCCGGGTCCGTCCCGACGAGCCGCGCGATCCCCGCCTCGACGCCCTCCGGCCGCTCGGTCTTCTCCCTCAGGACGAGGACCGGCTTGCCGAACGTCGGGGCCTCCTCCTGAACTCCGCCGGAGTCCGTCAGGACCAGGCGGCAGCGGCGGAGCAGGTCGGTGAACTCGCGGTAGTCGAGCGGCTCGACCAGGCGCACGTTCGCCAGGCCGCGGTTGGCCTCGACGACGGCCCGGACCTTCGGGTTGGGGTGGACGACGTGGACGAACCGGGTCTCCGGAAAGGCGGAGGCGAGGCGCGCAATGGCGCCCACGACCCGCACCATCGGCTCGCCGAAGCTCTCGCGGCGGTGCGTCGTAATGAGGACCAGGTCTTCTTCCTCCGCCGGCTCGAGGCGCTTCTCGATCTCCAGCAGCGCGTCCACGATCGTATTGCCGGTCAGGAAGATCCTCTCCGGCGGCACGTTCTCGGCGGCCAGCGCCTCGGCGGCGCGTCGCGTCGGCGCGAAGTAGGCGTCGGCGACGACGTCCACGACCCGACGGTTCATCTCTTCGGGAAAGGGATTTCGCAGGTCCCCGGTGCGGAGCCCCGCCTCGACATGCCCGACCCGGATCCCGCGGTGAAACGAGGCAAGGGCGGCCGCCATCGCGGTGGTGGTGTCGCCCTGGACAAGGACCCAGTCGGGAGCGATCTCCCGGAGCACGGGGTCGAAGGCGGCGAAGACCCGGGAGGCCACTTCGTTGGGGGACTGGCCCGGCCGCATCAGGTCCAGGTCCACGTCCGCGTCGAGGTCGAACAGGTTCAGGACCTGGTCGAGCATCTGGCGGTGCTGCGCGGTCGCGCAGAGCTTCGTTTCGAACCGTCCCGGCTGCGAGCGCAGCCGCAGCAGGACGGGCGCCATCTTGATCGCCTCGGGGCGGGTCCCCGCGATCACGAGAACTCTCATGGGAGGGGGCACCGTCCTGGGGTCAGGTCTACATCATACACTTCGGCCTGAACCTCGAGCCCCGCGCGCTCCGAGCCTTGCCGGCATAATGTATAACATAGACCTGACCCCAAGCGTCAGCCCCGCGCTCCGACGAGGAGCTTGAAGTCGCTGGGGAGGAGGCCCGACCGGATGAGGGCGTCCTCGGCCTCGTAGACTCCCCGGATGCATCGCTCGGCCTCGGGGTCCCCGGGCGTGAAGTTATGCACGATCCCGTTGTAGAGAAGGTGCTGGATCGTTCCTCCCAGCGGGATCTCGTGGACGACCCGGAAGAACTTGCGAAAGAGCGGGACGATCTCGGCCGAGCGGATGGATTCGAAGGGCGAGGCGGCGACGACCTCGGCCACCGTCGGGCGCCCTTCCCAGGTCTTGATCGCTCCCCAGCGGAAGACGCGCAGCTTCTCGGGGAGCAGCCCGAGGAGGGCGCGGGTCGCGTCGATCTGGGCGTCGGTCCACTGGAACTGCGTCGGTCCGACGAACTCTTCCAGGAGGAAGATCCCGCCGGGCTTCAGCGCGAGAAGGACCTGCCGGTAAACGTGCTCCAGCTCCGTGAAGTGGTGAAAGCTGTGCGCGGAAAAGATCAGGTCGTAGGCGCCGCGCGGGAGGACCGCGGCGTTGCAGTCCACGACCTGGAATTTCCCGTCGGCGCCGATCGCCATCCTCTGGTCTTCAGCTTCGCGGATGCGCTCGGCGCTGGCGTCCATGCCCTCGATCCGGCGCGAGGAGCCGGCGTGCCAGAGGTGGAGGCTGCGCGAGCCGCTGCCGCAGCCGAGGTCCAGGCTGACGGCCGCCGGCCCGCCGAATTTCTTCTGGATCCATTGCGGCCACCAGAGGCCGTCGATCAGGCCCAGGCTCTTGTAGTGAGCGAGGATCGATGGATGGTCGATCCAGGAGTGGAGCTCCTGCTTCCTCTCGACCTCGAGGTGCTCGCCCCAGCGTTTGCCCTCGGCCGCGAGGCGGTCTTCGTAGCTGCTGGCCGTCTCCTTGGCCCCCACGCTCTCATCCTATCGTCAGCGCGTTTTCCCCCGGGGAGGCTCCGGGATAAGATGCCCTCCTCGATGATGGCTCGATGAACATTTTCCGGTCGTGGCGGCGAAGCCTTCTCGCGGCGGCCGCCGTTGCCGGCGTGCTGGCCGGCGCGGCGGGTTCCGCTCTCGGGACGTGCGGTCCCTTCACCGACGTGGCGGCCGACGCCTTCTGCCCGTTCGTCCTCGAGATCTTCTATCTCGGAATCACGACCGGTACGACTGCCACCACGTACGATCCGGCGGGCAACGTCACGCGGCTCCAGATGGCCGCCTTTCTCTCCCGCACGGTGGACGGCGCGTTGAAGCGGGGGAGCCGCCGCGCTGCGCTCGACAGGTTCTGGACGCCGCAGAACGAAACGGTTCTCGGCTTGACGACGGTTGGAGCGGCTCCCCAGATGCCCGCCTGCGACGGCGCGGACGTTTGGGTGCCGAACTTCACCGGCAACTCCGTTTCGCGCGTCCGCGGGAGCGACGGCAAGCTCCTGGAGACCTGGACGGGGACGTCGTTCCCGTTCGCCGCGCTGTCGGCGATGGGCCGGATCTTCGTCTCGGGCTCGACGGGAACCGGAAAGCTCTCCCAGATCGATCCGAGCCAGGCCGCGGGAGCGGCCGTCACGGTCGCGACGCCGGGCGACGGCACGACCGGCCTCGCCTTCGACGGCAGCCGGATCTGGACGGCCAACACCAGCGGATCGGTCTCCATCGTGACCCCCGGCGCGACGATTCCCTGGACCGTGACGACGGTGACGACGGGGCTCACGGCCGACCGCGGAATCGTCTTCGACGGGGCGAACA
>DATFWF010000086.1:0-9007 GCA_035259605.1 Thermoanaerobaculia bacterium | reverse complement strand
CGGGTGCTGGTCGCCGAGGACAACGAGGTCAACGCGTTCGTGGCGGTGCGGATGCTGGAGGCCCTCGGGCACTCCTGCGAGGTGGCCGGCGACGGAGCCCGCGCCGTCGCGGCGCTCGAGTCCGGGAATTGCGACGTCGTGCTCATGGACATCCAGATGCCGGGAATGGACGGGCTCGAGGCGATGCGCCGGATCCGGGCGCGCGAGCGGGAACGCGGGACGGGCAGGACGCGCATCGTGGCGCTCACGGCGAGCGCGGCGAAGGAGGACGCCGAGCGGTGCCGCATGGCCGGCGCCGACGCGTTCCTCGGCAAGCCCTTCGAGCCGCAAGCCCTTCGCGAGGCGCTCGCCGGCGGCCTCGACCGCGAGCCGCCTGGGCCCTCTCCCGCCGCGCCGCGGGCGGCGGTCCTCGACCTGGCGCGGCTGGTCTCGCGGCTCGGAGACGATCCGGAGGGAGCGGCGCTCCTCCTGCGGGAATTCGATGCGAAGGCGGCGGATTCGCTCGCCCGGGTCCGCGGGGCCGTCCAGACGGGAGATCCCCGGGCCGTCGAGCAGGCCGCTCACAAGTTCAGAGGCGCGCTCGCCTGGATCACCGCCGACGGCGCTGCGCAAGCCGCGTCCCGGCTGGAGAAGCTCGGCGCCTCGGGCGACCTGTCGGGCGCGGCCGCTGCCGTGGAAGACCTGGAGCGCGGAGTCCGGGCGGTGCGCGAGGAGATCCTTCGAGACGCGCCTCGCCGCGCATAGTTCTCCCCGAGGGCGGGTGGTAGAGTCGCCGCTCCGAGGAACAGGAAACGGGCGGGCCCCGATACCGGGAGCCCGCCCGTGAAGAAGGCTCAGGACCGAATCAGTCCAGCGGGCAGTTCTTGTTGTTCAACTTGTCCAGGTCCCCGGCTACGCCGGTGATCGTGTCCTTGTCGCCGCTGGCCAGGGCGTCATTGACGAGGGTCTGGATGTCGCTGAGCGACAGCGGATAGTTGATGTTCGCCGCCGAATTGAGCACCGCCGCCGCAGCGGCTCTCAGCAGGATCTGGGCTTTGCCGGCGAGGTCGTTGCCTCCCTGGTAGTTGAGCGCCTCGAGCAGCGTGTCGTCCGCCGTGGCGTCTCCGTCGAGGTTCGTGAAGCCGTTCAAGTCGAAGAGGTCCTTGAGCAGGGTCGCGGTAGGCCCGGTCGGAACGTAGGGCGCCGGCCAGCTGTCGAAGTGCTGGTCCTGCTTCCAGTAGCCGGGCGTGCAGCCCCGGAACGGAATCGGCGTCGGAGTCCTCGTCGGCGTCGCCGTCCGGGTGTTCGTGGGCGTCCGGGTCGGAGTCCTCGTCGGCGTGTCCGTAGGAGTGTTCGTCGGCGTCCTCGTCGGGGTCGCCGTATTCGTTGGGGTATCCGTGGGCGTATTCGTGGGAGTGTTCGTCGGCGTCCTCGTCGGGGTCGCCGTATTCGTAAGGGTATTCGTTGGCGTATTCGTGGGTGTGTTCGTCGGCGTGTCGGTCGGTGTGTCGGTCGGAGTCTCCGTCGTAGTCGGCGTCACGAGCGGCAGCACGCAGAAGACCGTGCAGTTGCCCGAGGGCAGGTTCGTGTTGGCGGGCGAGGGGAGAACGACCGGATCGCCGCAAGCCGGAACCGGATCGATCACGAACGCCGGCGTCGAAGTCCCCGTGTAAGTCACTCCGCCGCAGCCGAAGAGCTTGACGCTCCCGGGCTTTAAGACGCCGCCTCCATCGGCGTTCAGCTCCCCGGGATTTGGCCCTCCCGTGAGCGCGCCGTTGAAGGCGTGGCCTACGATCGTGCCTCCCTGCTGGCCACCGCCCCCGGAGTTGTCTCCCATCGCCTGGACCGAGGAGGTTCCCAGGGTCACGGCGCCGAAGGCCTCCACCTTCACGTGGCCGCCCTGGCCTCCGTTGCTGGAGGTCGAAGCGTTGGCCTGGATGGCGCGGCCGGACGCCGAGACGTTTCCGTTGGTGGATTGAACCGCGATGTCGCCACCGAAGCCGTTCTGGAGGGCCATGTCCGCGTGGAGGACCCAGGGCGGAGCCGTCAGGTTGTTCTTGTCCGCGCCGGCCGGGGTATAGGGCGTCGTCGTGTTTCCGAACAGGGCAATGTCGCCGTGAGCCAGGACGTCGATCCAGCCTCGGCCCGACGTGCCTCCGGATTGGCCGACGTCGGCGCTGACCTCGCCCTTGTGTGTGCCGGTCGCGTCGATCACGACCGTCGTCCCGGACCAGATCTCGACGCAGGCGGCCGAGTTGGCGAGCTTGCCCGGACGCTCCGGCGGAGTGCAGTTGGGTGCCGGCCCCTGGTGGGCCGGTCCGGTCGACTTGACCACTCCGAACACCGTCACGATGCAGCCTTCGAGGTGGACGCGGTCGGGCCCGGGATCGCGTCCCTGGCTCCGGACGATGCCCGCGTCGCCGACTCCCAGGTTGCAGCAGGCCTGGATCGTGATCGCGCCTCCGTGGCCGCTGCCTCCGAAGCCTTCCGCGTGGATGTTGCCGTCCACGGTGATGTTGTGGCCGGCGTACAGCGCGATGTCCCCCGCGCGGCCGCTTGCCGACACCGCGTCGGTCGTGATCACGGCCCCGTCGGCGATCGTGATGTCCCCGACCGGCGTCACGCACTGGCCGATCCCGGGCGCATTGGGATCCACCGGATCGGGAATCACGGTCACGCCGCCCACGCGGATGATGACGCTGCCGCCGTCATCCGTGCCGATGCCATGTTTCTCCGTGGTGATCAGCGCTCCGGGGACTCCGCCGCCGCCCCCGAGCATCGTAAAGTTCCCGCCGACGGTGAGGTCGACGTCGCCGCCGTGGCCGCCGGAGGTCAGGTTCTCCGTGTCGATCGAGCCGCCGCCCTCGATCACCATGTTGCCGCTGACGACGATCCTCACGTTGCAGGCGTTGCCGCCGACCGCGCCCGGATCGGCGTCGGTGCAGCGGATGATGCCGCCGTTGGCGATCGTCAGGTTGGCGTTCTTGGTAAAGACCCCGTTCTTCAGTCCGTCGTCGTCGTCGGCCGATCCGTCCAGGCTGTCGAACGTTCTAAGCCCGTTGATCGTCAGGTCCCCGGCGGCGCGCGTCTGCCGCCCGGACAGAAAAAGAAGAACCAGAACCAGGGCGCCGATCGGAATCCCGACCTGCCATGCCCTTCCTCGCCGCCGCGCCTCGTCGCTTCCTCCAGGACCTCTTCGCTCGGTCATGAATCGCCCCCTTTTCAACCCGCAGCGGCTGCCTCGACGATTCGCAGGGGCGGGCCTCCCGGCCGGGAAGCCCTCCAGAGCTTCCGCTCCCCCACCGCATACACGCCTAACCTCTTCCGCCCAATGGGCGAACACCTGAGCGCCAAAGCGTCAATCGCCGCCCGAAACCTCCTCGAAACGCGCGCTCATGGTGTCGTTCTGTGGATAGAGAGGACGAATCACGCGCGTTGCGGAAAGGCTCCGCCCGCGATACGCCCTAATGTGGCGGGTAAAGCACGCACCCTCCTGGCCGGGAGGGAGTCTAGCAATCCGTTTGCCAGCGGGGAGAGGAAAATTCCGATGCACCAAAGGGCGAGAGGTTCCTCAGTCGCCGCCGCTCCGTCGGAAGGCCGGGTGTCAGTCGTGGAAAACGGCGAGCATCGTGATGTCGTCCGCCGGCTCGGCGCCGCTAACGTGCTCGCGGACAGAGGCTTCGACCGAGTCGAGGACCGCCCCGGCGGAGGAGGGCGGCGTGGCGAGGAGGCCGAGCAGGCGCTCTTCCCCGTACCGCCCCGAGGGGCCCCGGGCGTCCGTCACGCCGTCGGTGAAGGCCAGAAGGCCCTCGCCCGGCGCCAGACGCGTGGACGCGACGTCGAAGGAAGCGTCGGCCAGCATCCCCACCGCCGGGCCCGTCGGCGAAAGACGGGCCCGAATCCCCGCGGACGAAAAGACGGCCGGCGCTTCGTGGCCGCCGTTGACGTAGTGGAGCTCGCCCGAGGCGGTGTCGAGCGCCCCGAAGAAGAGTGTCGCGAACATGCAGGCGCGCGAGTGCGTGTTGGCGATGTAGTCGTTGGTCCGGCGGACCACGCCGGAGAGCATGGCGGCGGCGCCGGACGCGCAGGGATCCGCCGTCGCGGCCGCGCGCAGGAGGCTGCGGAAGAGCGCCATGAAGAGCGCCGCGCCGACTCCCTTGTCGCAGACGTCCGAGACGACGAGCCCGACCTGGCCCGGCGCCGGCAGCGCGAACGCGTCGTAGAAATCTCCGGCGACCTGCCGCGCCGGAGCGAAGCGCGCCGCGATCTGCCAGCCGGGAAACTGGGGCAGCGCCTCCGGCAGGAAGCTCTTCTGGATCTCGCGCCCGATCTCCAGCTCCCTCTCGAGGCTCTTCGCGTAGAGCCGCTCCCTGTCGCGGAGGCGCTTCTTCTCCAGCGTCGCGGAAACGCGCGCCTTGAGAAGCACCGGGTTGAAGGGCTTGGGAAGGTAATCCGTCGCGCCCATCTCGACGCACTTGACGACGCTGTCCATCTCCGTGACGGCGGAAATCATGATGACCGGCAGGTGTTTCAGGGCGGGGTCGGCCATCATCTCGCCCAGGACCTGGTAGCCGTCCATCTCCGGCATCATGATGTCGAGGAGGACCAGGTCGAAATTCTCCGCGCGGATCCTCTCGAGGGCTTTCTTTCCGTTCTCCGCCATCGCGACCTCGTGGCCCTGCTGTTTCAAGCGGCGCGAAAGCAGGTCGCGGTTGACCTCGACGTCGTCCACGACCAGGATGCGGGCGGGCTGCGAGAGTTCTTCAGTCACGGACGGGAGAAGGCCCCCTCACCCCCGCCCTCGCCCGCCGGGAGAGGGAGCAGACAGCAGCCGGCGCAGGAACGGGAGCTGCTTTTCGGCGGCCTCTTCGCCCCGCTCGATCATGTAAGGGTGCTGCGAGGCGTCGCGCAGGCCGATGTGCCTTTCGAAGGTCGGGATGATCGGGACGATCTCGGCGTGGTGCGCGGCGTTGTAGAAGGAGTAGGTGGACTTCAGGAGGTTGTTCATCGTGATGCAGGTCGTCTGCGACACCAGGCCCATGAGCGAACCGACTCGCTCGTTCAACGGGTTCTCGAAGCCCATCGCGAGGATGATGTCGCAGCCCTCGCGGATCGCGACGCTGACCGGGAGCGGATCCGACGCGCCGCCGTCGAAGAGGAGCCTGTCGCCGACCTTCCACGGGGAGAGGAGCACGGGAATGGCGACCGACGCGCGCACCGCGTCCCGGAGGCGCCCTTCCGAGAGAACGACGCTGTCGCCCGTCGCGAGGTCCGTCGCGACCAGGTGGAGCGGGATGCGCGCGTCGGAAAACGCCGTCTCGCCGTAGAGGCTTTCCAGGACCGACCGGAGGCGGCGCTCGTCGAGGATCCCGCCCGGCTCCCACCGGGGAAAGAGCGCGGGGAAGAGCCCCTTGAGGATTGCCCCGTAGTGCACCTTCGCGAAGAGGCCCTGCCACATCTGGTGGCTTCGCCGCTCGGTCTCCTCCAGGTCCCAGTCGAGCGCCAGCGCCGACGCATAGAGGCCGCCCGCGCTGCACCCGACCGCGAGGTCCACCCCGATGCCCTCGCGCCGGAGCACGCGCAGCAGCCCCAGCGCCGAGGCGCACTTGATGGACCCGGAGCCGATGACGACGCCGATGCGGGGGGCGCGCGGCCGGGGCTCCGCCGTGACGCTCATCTCTGGCCCAGGAGCCGGCGCAGGTACGGCACCTGGCGCTCGGCCGCCCGCTCGCCCTCCTCGATGACGTAGGGGATCTTGTCGGTGTCGAAGAGGTGGATGCGGTCCTGGAACTCGGGAAGGATCGGGAGGATCTCGGCGTGGTGCGCGAGGTTGTGGAACGCGAAGTTGGACTTCAGGAGGTTGTTGGACGTGATCGAGGAGAGCTGGAAGGCGAAGCGCAGCGGCGAGTTGATCTTGTGCTGGTACGGGCTCTCGAAGCCCATCGTGACGATGATGTCGGCCCCCTGGCGGATCGCGACGCCGACCGGCATCGGGTCCGACATGAACCCGTCCACGAGCATCCGGCCTCCCGCCGGCCACGGTCGGAAGATGTACGGGATCGCGATGGACGCCCGGATCGCGTCCACGATCGGCCCGCTGTCGAAGACGACCTGCTCGCCGGTGTGGAAGTCCGTGGCGGTGAGGTACAGCGGGATCTTCGCGTCGGCGAACGCCGCCTCGCCGAACGCCTCGCGCAGGCGCTTCAAGATCAGGCCGTCGTCCACCATCCCGAAGCTCTCGTCGAAGCCGAAGATCCCGGGCAGGAAGACCGAGAGGAGCGAGCGATGGCTGCGGCGGCTCGTCAGCTCGCGCGTCCAGAGCCGCCGCGTCATCGATTCCGCCGTCTCGACGTCGTGGCCCAGCGCGATCAGTGCCGCGTAGAGGCTTCCGCCGCTGCAGCCCACGACCATGTCCACGCCGATGCCCTCGCGCTTCAGGACCTTGAGCAACCCGAGCGCCGCGGCGCACTTGACGCTGCCCGAGCCCAGGACGACGGCCACCCGCGGGCCGTTCTCGACGCCGGGAGCCATTCCCCGCCCTAAGCCGGGAAGCTCGCCACGGCCGCCTCGACGTCCGGGAAGAGCTTCAGGATGTGCGTGAACCCGGAAAGCTCGAGGACTCGCAGGACCTCGGGCTGCACGGCGGCCAGCCGCAGGTCGCCTCCCTGCTGGCGGGTCTCCTTGACCGTCTCCAGGAGCGCGCGGAGCCCGGCGCTCGACGTGTAGTCCACCGCCGCGAAGTCGCTGACGATCCGGATGTTGCCTCCGGAGACCTGCTCGCGAAACGAGCTGACGAGCGAGCCCGCGGTCATCCCGTCGATCGACCCCGCGATCGCGATGACGGTGATCGATCCGCGCCGAACGGTCGTGATTTCCATCGGACCATCCTCCCTCAGTTTTTCCCCTCCGGCGAGGACCGGCGCTTGATCAGGGTCAGCCGGTTGCCGGCCTCCTCCGTGGATTCGTAGAGAGCCTCGTCCACGAGGCGGCGGATCAGGTGCCAGCCGAGCCCGCCGATCCGGCGGTCCCGCCAGTGCGCCTCGAGGTCCGGCTCGGGCGCCCGCGCCGGGTCGAACGGGGTGCCCCGGTCGGTGACGGCGACGGAGATCTTCTTCTCGTCCGCCTCGAAAAGGACGCCCAGCGGGAACGGTTCCCGCCGCCCCTTGTAGCCGTGCTCGACGACGTTGCTGCATGCCTCGTCCACGGCGACCTTCAGATCGTGGGTGTCGGAGCGGGCCACGCCGGCGCCGCGGCAGGAGTCCTCGATGAAGTCGCGGATCACCTTCAGGCTCTCGGGGCGGGCTTCCAGGCGAATCTCCCGCTTCAAGGCGCGGGGCTGCCGGCGGCTCTGGGCTTGAGCAGCGCTTCGATCTTCGCCAGGAGCCGGGGCAGCTCCACCGGCTTCGTGTCGAAGTCGTCGCAACCCACGCCGCGGGCCTTCTCCTCGTCGCCGGCCATCGCGTGGGCCGTCAGCGCGATGACCGGGATGCCCCGCGAGGCCGGGTCCGACTTGATCCGCCGCGTCGCCTCCCAGCCGTCCACGACCGGCAGGCTCATGTCCATCAGGACGAGGTCGGGGCAATCCGAACGGGCGCGGGCGACGCCTTCCTCGCCGTCCACCGCGATGACGACCTCGTAGCCGCGCCTGGCGAGGCGCCGCGAGAGCATGTCGCGGTTCATCTCGTTGTCCTCGACGAGGAGGATCCTGGTCACGACTGAGCCCCCGCGCCGTGCGCCTCGAGGACCCCCGCCAGGCGGTTGCGGTCCACCGGCTTGACCAGGTAATCCGCCGCGCCAAGGGCCAGGCCCCGCTCGCGTTCGTCGGAGATCGTGATCATGACGACCGGAATCCCCGAAAGCTGCGGGTCGGTCTTGAGTGTCTTCAGGACCGACCAGCCGTCGATCCCCGGCATTACCACGTCGAGCGTGATCAGGTTGGGCCGCTTCTCGCGCGCGAGCTTCAACCCGTCCTCGCCGTTGGCCGCGGTCAGGACCTCGAAACCCTCCTTGCCGCAGAGCCGGGTCATCAGCTCGCAGACGGAAGGATCGTCGTCGATGACGAGCATGCTGCGGCGCGCGGCGTGCGCGGCGGCCGGGGCCTTTTCGGGCAGGGCGACGAGCTGCGAGAGCCGCTTCTTGACGGAGAGGTGGATCGAGGTCGCCTCGCCGTCCACGTTCTCGACGTCGCCCGGCAGCCGCATCGTGAAGGTCGAGCCCTTGCCCGGCTCGCTCTCCGCGTTGATATCGCCGCCCATCATCACGCAGAACTTCCGCGAGAGCGCCAGGCCCAGGCCGGTTCCGCCGTACTTCCTCTGCGTGCTGCCGTCCGCCTGCGTGAACGCCTGGAAGAGCTTGCCGAGCTGCTCCGGCGTCATGCCGATGCCCGTGTCCCGGACTCGGAAGACGACCCAGGTCCCCGCAACGTCGTTCTCACGAGTCACGTCGAGCGACACCGTCCCCTTCTCGGTGAACTTGGCCGCGTTGGACAGGAGATTCAAGAGCACCTGGCGCACCTTGGTGATGTCTTCGCGCAACTGCCCCACGTGCGGCGCGCAGGAAACGACGAGCTTGTTGCCGTTCTTCTCCATCAGGGCGCTCGCCGTCGAGACGACCTCCTCGACGACACGCTCGACGTCGAAGGTCTCGAGGAACAGCTTCATCTTCCCGGCCTCGACCTTGGAGAGGTCCAGCACGTCGTTGATGAGGCCGAGCAGGTGCTTCCCGGCGGCGCGGATCTTCTGGAGGTCGGAGACGAAGGGAGCGTTGCCCGAAGCCTGCGCGTCCTCCTCGAGCATCTCGCTGTAGCCGATGATCGCGTTCAAAGGCGTCCGCAGCTCGTGGCTCATGTTCGCCAGGAACGCGCTCTTGGCCCGGTTCGCTGCCTCGGCCGAATCCCTCGCCTCCAGCGCCGACTGGCGGGCCTGCTCGATGACGCGATTCTGCTCCTGGATCTGCTCGTTCTGCGCCGAAAGCTCCGCCTTGGCCTTCAAGACCCGCGAAGTCTGGATGTGGGAGTGGATGCCGTACA
>DATFWF010000085.1:0-5566 GCA_035259605.1 Thermoanaerobaculia bacterium | reverse complement strand
TCGGGGGAACAAGAGTGGGCGGGCGAGGTCATCACATCCTGGACTTTCATGACAAACCTCCGACTTCGATCGTCGCGCAATCCCGCCGTCCCCGCCTGATTCGTCTGGATCACTGGATATGACGGAAAGGTCGGGCGTGCGGGTCTTGCGGCTTACGTGCCGTATGGAGGGGCCTTGCGCCCTCCGCCTCTCCTCCGCGCTTCAGTAGGCGATGCGCCTGGATCGCGCAGGCAACGGCGGGCGCCCGACTCGGATTCGGGCGTCCACGACGCGAACCCCCCTGGGGAGGACCTTCACGGGGTTCAGGTCCATTTCCCGGACCTGGGGGCAGGCTTCGACGAGAGCGGAGATTCGGAGAAGGAGATCGATGAGGGACGCTTCGTCCGCCTTGGGCGCGCCGCGGAACCCGCGCAGCAGCGCCGTGCTCTTCACGTCTTCGAGGAGCGCGGCGGCGTCGCGGTCGGTCAGGGGGTGGAGGCGGAAGGCGACATCGGCCAGCAGCTCGACGAGGATTCCGCCGGCGCCATAGAGGACGAGCGGGCCGAAGGTCGGATCGTAGGTCACGCCGGCGATCACCTCGACGCCGCCGGGGACCATTCGCTGGACGAGGATGTCGGTCAATCGCTCACCGAGCTCGGACCGCATCGCGAGGCAGGCCTTACGCACCGAGCTCTCGTCGGACAGCCCCAGGCGGACCCCGCCGACCTCGGTCTTGTGAAGAAGGGTCGGACCGACCGCCTTGACGGCGACCGGGAATCCGAGCTCCTTCGCCGCCGCGACCACCGCCTCTTCATCCTTGACCAACCGGACCGGCGCCATGGCGATTCCGAAAGCGGAAAGAAGCTCGTCGCACTCGAGCGGATCGAGCCAGCCTCCCCCGCGCGCCAGGGCCTTTTCGACGACGGCGCGCGCCGCGTCGACCTTCAGGTCGGGAAACGAGGTGATGGCTCCGGGCGGCTTACTCCGCCACTCGCCGTAAGTCGTGGCGTGCGCGAGCGCGATGGCGGCGGACTCGGGGAAGGGATACGTCGGGATCTTGCGCAGGACGTCCGGCGCTCCTTTCGCGCTCATGAACGTGGCCAGGACGGGCTTCCCCGGATTGGAGCGCGCGGCTTCCACGATCGCCGCCGCGACGACCTCGGAGTGCGTCGCGACCGGCGGGATGAAAATCACCAGGACGCTGTCCACGCTCGAATCGGCGAGGAGCAATCCCAGCGACTTCCGGTATTCCTCGGGGCCGGCCGACGCGAGCATGTCCACCGGGTTTCCGACGCTCGCCGCCGCCGGAAGGAACGCCTTGAACCGGGCGACCGACTCCGGCTGGAGAGGCGAGAGCTCCAGGCCGTGTGCGGCGCAGACATCGGCGGCGAGGATCCCCGGCCCGCCCGCGTTGGTCAGGATCGCGACGCGGCGGCCCTTCGGGATCGGCTGGTGCGCCAGCAGCGCCGCGACGTCGAAGAGCTCCTCCAGCGTGTCGGTCCGGATCACGCCCGCCTGCCGGAAGAGGGCGTCCACGACCGCGTCGGTCTCCGCCAGGGCGCCCGTGTGCGAAGAGGCGGCGCGGGCGCCGGCGCGGGAACGGCCCGACTTGACGGCGATGATCGGCTTCTTGCGCGCGACGCGCCGCGCGATGCGCGAGAACCGGACCGGGTTGCCGAAGCTCTCCAGGTACAGGAGGATCACGTCGGTCCTCGGGTCCTGAGCCCAGTACTGGATCAGGTCGTTTCCCGAGACGTCCGCCTTGTTGCCGACGGACACGAAGGTCGAGATGCCGAGGTTCAGGCGCGTGGCGTAATCGAGGAGCGCCAGGCCCAGCGCCCCGCTCTGGGAGGAGAGAGCGACTCGCCCCTCGGGCGGATAGATCGGCGAGAAGGTCGCGTTCAACCGGACGCTCGGATCGGTGTTCAGGATGCCGAGGCAGTTGGGCCCGACCATCCGCATCCCCGACGACCGGACCTTCTCCAGGATGGCCGCCTCGCGCTTCTTCCCCTCTTCGCCCGTTTCGGAAAAGCCCGCCGTGATGACGACCATGGACTTCACGCCCTTGGCCACGCAGTCGTCCACCGCCGCCTCGACTCCGGCCGCCGGAATCACGAGAACGGCCAGATCCACCTCGCCCGGAATCGCGAAGACGGTCGGGTAGCACCTCAGGCCGCTGATCTCGTCCGCCTTCGGGTTGACCGGGACGACGCGCCCCTGGAATCCGGCGGCGAGGTTGTGGAAGACGACCCCGCCGATCTTCCCGGCCTCGCGCGCCGCTCCGACGACCGCGACGACCTTCGGCTCGAAGAGGCGTTTCATCGAGGCCGCCGCGGCCAGCCCGGAGCGCTCGGCGTAGCGCTCCTCGTAGGAGGGGTTCGGCGTCAGCGAGAAGACCATCTTCCCCGCTCCCCCCTCGAACTTCTGCTTCAGCTCGAACCCGGCGCCCCGGAAGACCCCGATCATCCGGCGGTTCTGCTCGAGGACATCGGCTTCGAAGGTCACGATCCCCTTGGCGCGTCCGATCTCGGCCAGCCGCTCGAGCAGCCGCGTTCCGATCCCCTGCCCCTGCAGGTCGTCCTGCACGGTGAAGGCGGCCTCCGCGCGCTCCGGGTGGTAGCGGTTGCGGTAGAAGTGGGCCACCGCCACGATCCGTCCCGCGGTCTCCCCCACCAGGCCGAAGTCGTTCTCGTAATCCACGTCGCAGACGCTCTCGGCCTTCTTGATGTCGAGCCTCGGGATCGAGAAGAAGCGGAAGTAGAGGCTGTCGGGAGAGAGGCGCTTGTAGAAGGCGAGCAGCTCGGCCGCGTCGTCCGGCCGGACCGGGCGAAGGCGGAGCGTCGAGCCGGACTTCAGGACGACGTCGGACTCCTCGTGCGCCGGGTAGGCGGGCCGCGGCTTCACGCCGGCGTCGGGAACTCTCGATGACATGGGCGGGCCTCCGGAAGTCAAGGATCGCGCATCGGCCGCTTCGAGCGCTGATCCGAACGTATCACCCGGCGCCGCCGGCCGCGCCCTGATCCATCGGCATCTGGCGGGAAACGGCGGCCCGCTCTAACGTATCCTCGTTCCGCCCGGCGCCTCTCGCACGGCCCCGGCAGGAACGCGAGGAGCGGGCCGCCGTCACCGGCGAGCAGAAAGGAGGCCACGCTGTCTCGACCTCGAACCCGGATTCTCGCGGGCGTCGATTTCTCGCCGGAGTCCCGCCGGGCCCTTCGCGCGGCCCGCGACCTCGCCCGATCCTGCGGCGCCGCCCTCACGATCGCCCACGTGCGTCCGCTCTCCGACGTCAAGGCCGCGGTCGTCGAGGAGCGCGGCGACCTGCTGCGCGACCGCGGGGGCCGCCTCGCCGCGGCGATGGCGAAACATTACGCTCGGCGCCTGGAAGGGATCGCACGGCGCGGCGAGCAGACCCTCCTGCTCCAGGGCGCCTCCGGCGCGGCCCTCTGCCGGGAGGCCCACGGCGGTTACGACTACCTGGTCCTCGGAAACCGCGGGCGCGGCCGGGTGGCGGACGCGCTTCTCGGAAGCACCGTCCAGCTCGCTCTCTACCGCTCCCCGATCCCGGTCCTCGTCGTCCGCCGGGGCTGATCGGGCCGGCTCTCCGCCTCTTCCGGCCCCCGGAAACGGCCGCCGGGCCTGATGTGTTTGCTTCATTTTCTTCCCGCCGGTCTTGCCTCAGCATCGGTCATCGAGGAGGTGGCCTCCTATGCGGGAATTGGAAAAAGTCGCGGGTGTTTCGCGAGCGGGCAAGCCCGCGCCCTCTTCGGCGCCCGTGAAGAAGGGGCGCGGGGCCCGGGATCGGACGGTCCGCGACCTGATGACCGAGAAGGTCTTCACCCTGAAGTCGCGGGATGACCTCGAGACGCTCTACGACCTGATGGACTCGCGCCGCGTCCGGCACGTTCCGATCCTCGACAACGAGGGGGAGCTCGTCGGTCTCGTCACCGACCGGGACCTCTCCCGCACCGCGCTCGGCGCGGTCGAGGAGCTGCCGCTTTCCGTCGAGCGCGACATCCTCCGCCGCCGCCGCATCCGCGACATCATGGTGACCGAGCCCGACACGATCGAGCCGGACGCGCCGCTCTCGGAAGCCGCCGGAATGCTCCTCGAGCACAAGGTGGGATGCCTTCCCGTCGTGGAGGGTCTCCACCTGGTTGGAATCATCACCGAAGCGGACTTCGTCCGCGATTTTGTAGAGAGGGGTTGATCATGAAAACGAAGCTGGCCCTCCTTCTCCTGGCGCTTCTCGTGCCCGCGGTCTTCGTCGCCGCCCACGGCGCCGCCGACATCGAGAAGTTCAACGCGGTCTCCGACAAGGTCGCGACCGGCGGGCAGCCCACGCCCGCGCAGATGCTGGATCTCTCCCGGGAGGGGTACAAGACCGTCATCTGCCTGCGCGAGCCGGGCGAGTTCGACGCGAAGGCCGAGGAAGCCGCGGCGAAGTCGAAGGGGCTGACCTGGATCAACATCCCGGTCAACCGCGAGAGTCCGAAGCCCGAGCAGGTGGACGCGTTCCTGGCCGCGCTCTCGAGCCCGAAGGTCTACCCGGTGTTCATCCACTGCGGCACGGGCAGCCGCGTCGCGGCCTTCTGGATGGTCCGCAGGGTCCTCGTGGACAAGTGGGACCTCGAAGACGCGCAGCGGGAAGCCAAGCTGGTCGGGTTGAAGAGCGAGACGATGAAGGAGTTCGCCCTCAACTACATCCAGACCCACCAGAAGTAGCTCGAGGGACCCGTCCGCGAAACGGCCTACGCGATCCGGCGGACGTAGATCTCGGCGGCGATCGAAGGGTCCAGCGCGAGGGTCGTCTCGCCGATGCGGACCACCGCGGCGGGGCTCTTCTGCTGGAGGCCGACGGTCGCGCCGGGGACGATGCCGAGATTGGAGAGGCGGACGAGGCGCCCGGCCTCGCGGGGGACGATGTAGACGATCCGGCCGGACTCGCCGACGCCGAGGCGATCGAGCGGCTGGACGAGGGGCTCGACGTTCCGCGTCAGCGCGCGGCAGCACGGACCCGCCGGAATGGGCTTGCCGTGCGGGCAGGCCTTGGGATGGCCGAGGAAGGAGCAGATCGAGTCCGTCAGACCGTCGCCCAGCACGTGCTCCAGGACGCAGGCCGTCCGGTTGACCTCTTTTTCGTTCGAGACCTGGAGGACCATCGTGAAGAGCGTCTCCCCGAGGCGGTGGCGCCGCACCTGGAGCTCCGCCATCGCCCGGCCCTTCTCCGTCAGGCGAACCCGGTCGGGGTCGAGCCTCGCGAGGTCGCGCGAAGCGAGCTTCTCCAGGGCCGCGTCGAGCTCCGCGACCTGGGTGGACCGGCGCAGGTCCTCGAGGCGGTCGCTCCCCTGCTCGCCGAGAGTCCAGAGCTCTTCGGCGACTTCCTCGATGTCCTGGTCGGCGAGATCGCGGTCATGGCTCACGCGGTCTTCCTCAACCGATTCCGGAAACGCGCAAGACCTTCGGCGATGCGCGAGCCGCGCGGAAACTGGAACCCGCACGTGGGGCACTTCACGAGGTCGCACCCGTTGGAGATCGGGCAGGCGGAGCAGACCTGGCCGCCGTGCGTGAAGACTTCCCCGCAGAG
>DATFWF010000084.1:0-8803 GCA_035259605.1 Thermoanaerobaculia bacterium | reverse complement strand
CCCGCGCCGGAGTAGCTCGTTCCCAGCCGGACCGCTGCGGAGAGGTCGTCGACCGAGATCTTGCGGGCCCACATCGCCCGGGGATCGACCTTGATCCGGATCGCGCCCTTGGTGCCGTACACGTTGACCTTCGAGACGCCGGGCACGATCGAGATTCGCTGTCCGACCTGGGTGGTCGCGTACTCGTAGATCTGGCCTTGCGTGACCGAGTCGGAGGTCAGCGCGATGTACATGATCGGCTGGTCGTTCGGGTTGTTCTTGGAGAAGGACGGCGGAGACGGCATGTCCACCGGCAAGCTTCCCGTCGTCTGCGAGATCGCCGTCTGCACGTCGGTGGCTGCCCCGTCGATGTTCTTGGAGAGCGCGAACTGGAGGGTCAGCGTCACGAAGCCCTGGGTGCTCTGCGAGGTGACGAGCTCCAGCCCGTTGATCTGCATGAAGCTTCGCTCGAGCGGCGTGGCGATGTTGTTGGCGACGGTCTCCGGCGAGGCGCCCGGATAGGACGCGAAGACCTGGATGACGGGGTAATCCACGACCGGCAGGTCGTTGACTGGCAGCCGCTTGTAGGCGAGTGCTCCGAAGAGGATCACCGACACGGTGAGGACCGCGGTCATGACCGGGCGGCGGATGAAGGGCTCTGAGAGATTCATGATTTGGCTCCCGATCCGGCGGCGGCAGGCGCGGCGGCGCCCGCGGCGGCGGCCTCCTGGACCTTGCCGCCGGGGGTGACGCCGAGCTGCCCGGTCACGACGACCTTCTCGCCCGCCTTGACTCCCTCCTCGATGACGATCGAATCCCCCTGCCGCTGACCGGTCTTGACCGGCCGCATCTCCGCCGTCGAGTCGGGCTTGACGACGTAGACGAACGAGCCCTTGGCCGAGAGCTGCGGCGCCGCCGAGGGCACGAGGATCGCGTTGGAGATCGTCGAGAGAAGAAGCCGCACGCGGACGAAGCGGCCGGGCCACAGGCGGTGATCGGGATTGGCGACCGTCGCCCGAAGCTTCACGGTCCCGGTTGCGTCCGCGACGGTGTTGTCCACGAACGTCAGCGTTCCGTCGATCGGCTTCTCCGTCTCGTCGGGAAGCCGGACCTCGACGTTCAGGCTTCCCGCCTTCATGTTCCGCTGAACGGAGGTCAGCTGGCCCTGCGGGATCGTGAAGTCGGCGTAGATCGGGTCGAGCCGCTCGATCATCAGGAGCGCGGCCTCGTTGGCCTTCACGACATTGCCGACGTCCACGAGCCGGTGGCCGGTGCGCCCGTCGATGGGGGACCGGATCGTGCAGTAATCGAGGTTCAGGCGCGCGGTTTCGACGGCCGCCTCGCCCTGCCGGACCTGCTCCTGCGCGAGCTCGACCGCGTTCTTGCGCGTGTCGTACTCCTCCTGGGAGACCGCCTTGGTCTGGATCAGCGTGTCGACCCGGGTCCACTGGGTCCTGGAGAAGTTCAGGAGCGCCCGGGCCCTGCCCAGGTCCGCCTCGGCCGAGTGGAGCGCGGCCTCGAAGGGCCGCGGATCGATCGCGAAGAGCAGGTCGCCTTTCTTCACGTCGGCCCCGTCGGTGAAATGCAGCGCCGTGATCTTGCCGGAGACCTGCGGCATGACCGAGACGACCTCGCGGGAGACGCACTTGCCGACCTGGTCGAGGTAGACCGGCACGTCCTTGGCGACCGCCTGGGCCGTCGTGACGGCGGCGGGGGGCCGCTCGAAGGACTGCTGCTGCTTCTTGCACGAGACCGTCCCCGCTGCGGCCAGCAGCCCCGCCGACACGAGGGCGATAGCCGGGACGCGTGTTCCCCGTTGTCCTGATTTCATGAGTTCTTCTTCTCCTGGATCCGAACCGGCGCGGCGCCCAAAAGGGAGACTTTAGAACGGAAGGCCTCCCCTCTCCAGAGGCCCACTGGGGCAATTACGCCTGATCCGCCGTTTTGTTGCGCCGGGGTTAAGTGACTCTCGCCGCGCGGCTTCCAACCGGTCAGGAAGCCCCCTTCTTCACGGCGAGAGTCTCCTCGAAGAACCGAAGCACGTTGCCGGTCATGACGACCTGCCCGCTCCTCCGGCTCGATCCGTGCCCCTCCTCGGGGACCAGGATGAGCCTGGATGGGGTCCCTTTCTTCTCCAGGGCCTCCTGCATCTGGACGGCCTCGCCCGCCGGAACGCGGGGATCGTTCAAACCCTGGATGATCAGGAGCGGCGCCTTGACCCGGTCGATGTAGGTGATCGGCGAGAGCTTCAGGAGAGTCTCCGTGTCCTTCTCGGGATCGCCGTACTCGGAGGCGCGCAGCGACCGGCGGTAGGGGGCGGTGTTGCGGAGCATCGTGACGAGGTTGCCGATCCCGACGACCGAGGCGCCCGCGTCGTACGTTCCGGCGAACATCGTCATGCCGATCAACGTGGAATAGCCGCCGTAGCTGCCGCCCGTGATGCCGATCTTCGGCGGCTTGCCGTTGCGGCCCCAGTTGGCGCGGATCCATTTACCGCAGTCGTCGATGTCGGTGATGACGTTCAACCTCTTCGCGCCGTTGTCCGCGTCGAGCCAGGTCTTTCCGTAGCCGTCGCTGCCGCGCACGTTGGGCTCGACGAAGACGAAGCCGGCGTCGACAAAGAGCTGGGAGCGCGGAGAGAACCCCGGCGTCGCCTGCCCCTCCGGCCCGCCGTGGAACTGGACGATGACCGGGCAGGGATCGGCCGCCTTGTTCTCCTCCAGCGAGCAGCCTTTCGGAAAGC
The DNA here is from genome assembly GCA_035259605.1 of Thermoanaerobaculia bacterium. Taxonomy (GTDB): domain Bacteria; phylum Acidobacteriota; class Thermoanaerobaculia; order UBA5066; family Gp7-AA6; genus JAWOLE01. The sequence goes on along the minus strand of DATFWF010000084.1, from coordinate 6,081 downwards.
GCACGAACATCGGGATCGGCGTGCCGTCCCGGGCGGGATACGACATCCGCTTCGCCGCCGCGAAGGACGCCGTATCCACCTCCGGCGCGCTCGGCACGATCCACTGGGTCAGCGACCTCGTCTGCCAGTCCCAGACGTAGCCCGTGCGGGGAGCCCTCGCGGTTTCCACCCCCACGGTCACGAAACGCCCGTCGCGCGTGGCTCCGCCCGAGGTGACGCCGTCGGCGTCCCGGGGCACGGGAAGCTCCTCCGGGGCGAATGTTTTCGCGTCCAGGACTCGCAGCCTCGCGTATCCGCCGTCGTTCATCTCCAGGTACACGTGCCGGCGGGCTTCGTCGATGGAGAAGTCGGACACGTCCATCTTCACGTCGGGAGAGACCGGCGTGAAACCGGCCGCCGTCCCGCCCGAGCCGATCCTCCAGCGGTAGAGGCGGCGGAACTCGCCAAACTTGTTCGTCTGGACGAGGAGCTCGCCGGGATCCGCGGAGTAGGAGGCCACGTACTCGGCCTTCTCGCCGGCGCCCAGCAGCGGGGTCAACTTCTTCGACGCGACGTCGTACTCGTAGAACTCGCGCGAGAGGGCGCCCGTCGCCTTCCCGAGCAGGAGGCGCAGCCCGTTTCCCGAGCCGCGGTGGTCCGCGACGCGCCAGAGCCCCGGCTCGCCGAAGAGAAGCTCGCGCTTTCCCGTGACGAGGTCGTAGCTGTAGATCGCGTAGCTGTCGGGCTTGACGTCGTTGGATCGGAAGAGGAGGGTCCTCGAGTCGTCGAGGATGGCCTCGAAGAACGTCTGGACCTTCTCGATGCTCTGGATCGTGCGGAAGGGACCGCCGCCGGCCGGCTGGAGATACAGGCCGGGATTCTCCTGCCCGCCGACGTCGCGCGACACGACGATCCACTTTCCGTCCGGCGTCACGCCCCGGATCGCCGTGGATTCTTCGCCGCCGGTCATCTGGACGGGATAGGAGCGCGGAGCGTCGAGCCGCCAGACCTGGCTCGATCCCGTGATGTTCCAGGTGAAGTAGAGGCGCTTGCCGTCCGGCGCGACAATTCCCAGGCCCGGAGACCTCAGGTCGTAGGACGCCTGGACGCGGCGCGAGACTTCCGGATCGAGCGGCGGCGGAGCGTACCGCGCGACCTTCTCCGCCGGGACGCTGGCGGCGCCGAGGCCCGAGTACCCGCCCTGCTGCGCGGCCGCGGCGGAAAGGCCGAAGGCCGTGACGACCACGAAACCGAGGAATCTCTTCATCGCTCCCCCTCCCAAATTCCGCCGGGGCGATGTTACTGGTACACGGTGTATTTCGGCTCGGCGGGAAGCGGATTTCGCTGGAGAAAATCCCAGACCCTCGGGTTGATCTCCCCGGCTCGGGCCCTGTAGCCGTGGTCGTAACCGGGAATCTCCCAGTACTCGACCGGAAAACCGCGCGTTTTCAGCGCGTCGCGGGTCGCCGTGACCTCCGAGAGCGGAAAGAACTGGTCCTTCGTTCCGATGATCAGGAAGTAGGGGATCTTGCGGGTCGCGTAGGCGAACAGGCGGAAGTACTCGGGGTAGAGCGACCCGGCGGAGATGACGGCTGCGGCGAAGTACTCCGACTCGAGCGCCGCCATCTGGAGGGCAAAGACGGCCCCGGCCGAGTGGCCGAAGAGATAGACGCGGCGGCGGTCGATCGGGTACTTGCCGGCGACCTCCTCGACGATGTCGTGAAGGAAGAGCGGGCCGTCGTACGGCGAGGCCCAGTGGACCGGGTCAGCGGAGTCGGGGCCGGCGACGACGATCTTGTCCTTCTCGGCCTCGTCCTTCCAGATGGAAACGATCCTGTCTCCGCGGCTCGTCGAGCCGTGGAGGGCAACGAGAAGCGGAAGCTTGACGTCGGGCGCCGTCCCCGTCGGGACGTAGAGGGCGTACGTGCGCGGCTTCCCTCTCGACGTGATCGTTTCCGAGGAGATTTTCCCCGGCTCCGCGGCGCGCGCCCCTCCGGCGGCGAGAAGAAGGATCGCCGCGGAAGCGGCCGCGTAAGGTTTCACGGAGCGAGTTTAGCCAATCACCGGTCCCAGAACCCGGTGACCGAGAAGATCCGGCCGTCGGGCGCGAGCTCGAAGACGTTCGTCCCCTTCCCGACCGGCTCGCCGCCGCGCGCCGCGCTCCATCCGGCGAGCGCCGTTCCGTGCGAGAGACGGACCTCGCCGGCGCGCGAGAGCGTCACCCCGGGCAGGAAGACCTGCACGGCTTCGAGGTTGGCGAGGAGGTCCTCCAGGCCGTCGTTGGCGCTGTAAGCGTCGCGGAAGGCAATGTCCGGCGCGGCGCAGGATTGGAGAAGGTCGCGGCGCTTTCCGGCGTCCGGCTCCCCCCAGGCGCGGAAGAACGCGTCCACGTTTCGCGTGACGGCGTCTTTCGATTCCTCGGCGAGGATCTTCGAGAAGACGGCGAGCTGATAGCGCCACCCCTGGACGAAGTGGTCGCGGATCTTCGCGCTCGAGAAGGCGTGGCGGAGGTATAGCTCCGTCCCTTTCGGCGTCTCCTCGAGGCGGATCGTGACCAGCGACTCGACGCCGGCCTGGAGGTACGTGAAGACGATCCGCTCGGGCTCCTCGATCTCGACGATCCGGCCGGTCACCGTGACCCCGTTGGGATTCCGGATGAACACCTCGCCCCCGGCGCGAGGGGCGATTTTCGAGCCTTCCCCCCACCACCTCGCGAAACGCTCGGAATCGGTGAAATAGGCGAAGACGGTCCGGCGGCGCGCGCGGATCGTGATCCGGCGCTCCAGGATCTGGTTCAACTCGGCGCTCATGTCTTTCTCCTCTTCTTTCCGCGGCCGTGCCCCCCTCGCGCGCGATGGCCGGCTCTCTCTTCGGACTCGGCCAGGGTCTTCAGGTCGGCGAGCTTGCGTCCCCACATCGCCTCAAGCCACTTACCGAGGTGGCCGAGCTCGCGTTTCCGGGCGGCGTAGTAGTGAAACCTCCCCTCGTCGCGCCGCGAGACGAGGCCGGCCCCTTCCAGGACGGCGAGGTGCTGGGAGACCGCGCCGAAGCTCACGTCGGAGAGGGAGCGGTGGATCTCCCCCGCCGAGGCTTCCCGGTCCCAGACCAGCCGGAGGATCTCCCGGCGCCGCGGAGCGGAAAGCGCGTCGAAGACGGCGCTCATGGTGTTACTTTAGCCATCACTAAAATAATACGCAAGCCCTCGTCGGAAGTTTCGGCCGGCCGTTGCGGTAGACTGCGCCCCAGTGTTTTCCGGGAGGGGCAGCGGCAACGCACCGTCACCGCTCTGTCCGTCCCGGCCTCCCCGACGATGAGCCTGGCCGAGGGAACCCGACTCGGCCGCTACGAAATCGGCTCGAAGCTCGGCCAGGGCGGGATGGGAGAGGTTTACCTGGCGCAGGACACGAAGCTCGATCGCAAAGTCGCCTTGAAGGTCCTGCGCCTGGAGGTCGCCTCGGATCCGGACCGGATGAGGCGGTTCGTGCAGGAAGCGAAAACCGCCTCCGCGCTGAACCATCCCAACATCGTCACCATTCACGAGATCGACTACACGGATTTCGTTCCCTTCATCACGACCGAGTACATCGACGGCGAGACCCTGCGCCAGCGCATGCGTCGCGGGCCCCTCCGGTGGAACGAGGTTCTCGACGTCGCCGCGCAGATCGCCGGCGCCCTTGCGGCGGCCCACGCCGCGGGAATCGTGCATCGGGACATCAAGCCGGAAAACGTCATGATCCGGCGCGACGGCATCGTCAAGATCCTGGACTTCGGGATCGCGAAGCTGACGGAACGACTGGGGACCGGCCCGGCGGATACGGATGGCCCGGTGAACACGGCCGTCAACACGAAGCGAGGAGTGGTGCTGGGCACCGACGCCTATCTCTCGCCGGAGCAGGCGCGCAGCGGAGCGCTGGATGGACGGTCCGACATCTGGAGCCTCGGAGTCGTGCTCTACGAGATCCTCGCGGGACGCTTGCCGTTCCAGGGTGAGACCTCCAGCCACGTCATCGTCGCGATCCTCGAACGCGATCCTGCCCCTCTCTCCCGCATCGCTCCCGGAGCGCCCCCGGACTTGCAACGCATCGTGCGCAAATGCCTGGCGAAAGACCCCGGCGAGCGTTACCAGGCGGCAAGCGATCTCCTGGCCGACTTGAAGAATGTCCGCCGCGAGCTGGACCTGCGGGGCGACCTGGAACGCCTTTCCGCTCCGAGCGGCGCCGGCGGCGGCGCGCGGACGGACGCGCCCGAAAGGGACACGCGCGCGCCAACGCAAGCGATCCGGGAGACGGCGGCGGGCGGCGCGGCCACGCGGCCGGTGTCGAGCGTCGAGTACCTCTTCACCGCGATCGGGAGCCACAAAAGGAGCGCGGGCGTGATTGCCGCGCTCCTGGCCATCGCCGTCGCGGCTTCCGTCTTCCTGCTCCGGCCCCGCGAGGTCCACCCGCCGCTGACCGAGAAGGACACGATCCTGCTGACGGACTTCGTCAACACGACGGCCGATCCGGTCTTCGACGGGACGCTGAAGCAGGCGCTGGCCGTCCAGCTCGGCCAGTCTCCTTTCCTCGACATCTTTTCCGAGGACCGCGAGCGCGCCGCGCTCCGATTCATGGAGCGCTCGCCGGGAGAGCGCATCACCCGGGAAGTCGGGCGGGAGATCTGCCAGCGCCAGGGTTTGAAAGCGATGCTCGTGGGCACGATCGCGAGCCTGGGAAGCCATTATGTGATCACCCTGGAAGCCACGAACACGCAGACCGGCGACGCGATCGCGCGGGAGCAGGTCGAGGCGGCAAGCAAGGAGCAGGTGCTGCGCGCTCTCGGAGAAGCGGCTGCGAAGCTGAGAGGGAAGCTGGGCGAGGTGCTTCAATCCGTCCTGAAGTTCGACGCCCCGATCGAGCAGGGCACCACCTCTTCCCTGGAGGCCTTCAAGGCCTTCTCCCTCGGCGTGGAACAGCAATGGAGCGGCAGGTACCTTGACGCCGTTCCCTTTTTCCGCCGCGCGGTGGAGCTCGACCCGAACTTCGCGCTCGCCTACGCCCGGATGGCGTCGACCTATTACAACAGCAGGCAGTACGACCTGGCCGCCGACGCTTCGAGAAGGGCCTTCGAGCTGCGCGAGCGAGTCAGCGAGCGCGAGCGCTTCTACATCTCCGCGGGTTACTACGACAACGTCACCGGGGAGCTGGAGAAGTATCTCGAGACGCTGGAGCTGTGGAAGCGCACGTATCCGCGCAACGCCCCTCCGCACAACAATCTGGCGCTCAAGTACAACGAGCTCGGCCGATTCGACAAGGCGCTCGACGAGGCCCGCGCCTCGATTCGCCTCAATCCCAATTCGGCTTCCGGCTACTCGCTCCTGGCCTCCGCCTACGCCGGTCTCGACCGCTTCGAGGAAGCCCGGGACGTTATCCGGCAGGCGCTCGCGCGGAAGCTCGAAACCACGGCCATGCACGCAACGCTCTACCGGATCGCTTTCGTCAAAGGCGACGAGGCGGCGATGAAGGAGCAGATCGACGCATTGAGCGGAAAGCCGGACGAGTATCTCGGCCAGGCGTGGCAAGCCGACGCTCTCGCGTTTTCCGGCCGGCTGCGAAAAGCCAGGGAGCTCTCCAACCACGCCGTCGAGCTGGCCGCGGCGCGCAACCTGAAAGATGTCGCGGCGGAGACCGCGGCGCGGGCCGCCTCCCGGGATGCGCAGATGGGCGATTGCCGGCCGGTCAAGGAGGAGACCGCGAAGGCGCTCGGCGCATCGCACCGGCAGCAGACGATGATCCCGGCCGGGATCGCGCTGGCGACCTGCGGCGACTCCCGCCGGGCACAGGCGATCATCGATGAGCTGGCCACGGGGTTTCCCACCGACACGATGCTCAACAAGACCCTGCTACCGCTGGTTCAAGCCCGAATCGAGCTCCAGAGGGGGAACCCGGCTCGGGCGATCGAGCTCTTGGAGCCGGCCAGAACCTATGAAGGCTTCCTTCTCTTCCAGGTTGCCTACCTGCGCGGCCAGTCCTACCTGAATCAGAAGAGAGGAACGGACGCCGCGGCGGAATTCCAGAAGATCCTCGACCACAGGGGCTCGCAGATCACTTCTCATCTCTACCCGCT
>DATFWF010000083.1:0-19763 GCA_035259605.1 Thermoanaerobaculia bacterium | reverse complement strand
GGATGGCGACCAGGTCCTGGAGCGAGTTCCACTGGAAGGAGGCCATGAATGAGTCAACAGTCTACAGTCGACGGTCGACAGTCGGGCCCACAATCTTTCTCTGTCGACTGTGGACTGTCGACTGTCGACTCCCCATGGACTGTCGGCTTTGCCTTCACTTCTTTTCCGTGTCCACGTACTCCGTGTCGATGACGTCCTCTTCCTTGCCGGCGCCGGGCTCCGGACCGGCCTGGCCGGAAGACCCCGGGCTCCCCTGCGAAGCCGCGCCGCGGTACATCGCCTCGGCGAGCTTGTGGGAAGACTGCTGGAGCCTCTCGGCCGCCTGGTTCATGTTGTCGGTGCCTCCGGCTTCCAGGGCCTTCTTGGCGTCGGCCAGCGCGGACTCGAAGTTTCCGATCTCGCCCGGATCGAGCTTGCTCTTGTTCTCGGTGAAGGACTTCTCCGCCGAGTAGATGAGCCCGTCCAGGCGGTTCTTGGCCTCGATCTCCTCGCGCCGCTTCCGGTCCTCGTCCGAGTGCGACTGCGCGTCCTTGACCATCCTGTCGATCTCGTCCTTGTTCAAGCCGGAGGAAGCGGTGATCGTGATCTTCTGCTCCTTGCCGGTTCCCAAATCCTTGGCCGAGACGTTCAGGATGCCGTTGGCGTCGATGTCGAACGTGACCTCGACCTGCGGGACGCCGCGGGGCGCCGGCGGAATTCCGACGAGGTGGAAGACCCCGATCGGCTTGTTGTCCCGGGCCATCTCGCGCTCTCCCTGAAGGACGCGGATCTCGACCGAGGTCTGGTTGTCCGAGGCGGTCGAAAAGGTCTCGCTCTTCTTGGTCGGGATCGTCGTGTTGCGCTCGATCAACCGGGTGGTGACTCCGCCCAGCGTTTCGATGCCCAGCGACAGCGGCGTGACGTCGAGCAGGAGCAGGTCCTTGACGTCTCCGGCGAGCACTCCGCCCTGGATCGCCGCGCCGACCGCGACGACCTCGTCCGGGTTGACGCCCTGGTGCGGGTCCTTCCCGAAGAGGTCCTTGACGAGCTTCTGGATCCGGGGCATGCGGGTCTGTCCGCCCACCAGCACGACCTCGTCGATGTCCTTGGGCTCCACGCCCGCGTCCTTCAAGGCCTGTTTGCAGGGCCCGATCGAGCGGTTGACGATGTCCTCCACGAGCTGCTCGAGCTTGGAGCGCGTCAGCTTCAGCTGGAGGTGCTTGGGACCCGAGGCATCCGCCGTGATGAACGGCAGGTTGACGTCGGTCTCGACGACATTGGAGAGCTCGATCTTGGCCTTTTCGGCGGCCTCCTTGAGCCGCTGCATGGCCATCGGATCCTTGGAGAGGTCCACTCCCTGGTCCTTCTTGAACTCCGCGAGGATCCAGTCGATGATCCTCTGGTCGATGTTGTCGCCGCCCAGGTGCGTGTCGCCGTTGGTGGACTTGACCTCGACGACGCCTTCGCCGACCTCGAGGATCGAGATGTCGAACGTCCCTCCGCCGAAATCGTAGACGGCGATCGTCTCGTCCTTCTTCTTATCGAGGCCGTAGGCGAGCGCGGCCGCCGTCGGCTCGTTGACGAGGCGCTCGACGGTCAAACCGGCGATCTGGCCCGCGTCCTTGGTCGCCTGCCGCTGCGAATCGTTGAAGTAGGCCGGCACGGTGATGACCGCGCGCGTGACTTTCTCGCCGAGATACGACTCGGCCGCTTCCTTCAGCTTGCCGAGGATCATCGCGGAGATCTCGGGCGGCGAATACTCCTTTCCGCCCGCCTTGACGCGCGCGTCGCCGTTACCCGCCTGCACGACCTGGAAGGGCACCATCTTCATCTCTTCGTTGACTTCCGAGTACTTGCGCCCCATGAAGCGCTTGATCGAGAAGACCGTATTGGCCGGGTTGGTGATGGCCTGCCGCTTCGCGACCTGGCCCACCAGCCGCTCGCCGCTCTTGGAGAACGCCACGACCGACGGGGTCGTGCGGTTGCCTTCCGCGTTGGGGATGACGACGGGATCGCCGCCCTCCATGACCGCGACGCACGAGTTCGTCGTCCCGAGATCGATACCGATGATCTTGCTCATTCCTCTCCTCTTTTTCTGGACAGCCCGGGCTCTAGCCGGCTCGGGCGGAGAGGGATACTAATATCTTAGTCAGACACTGTCAAGTACAAAATCAGAATATCTAAGCGTCTAGTACTCAAGTCTTTACTGGATGACCTCGACTCCTGGCTTCAAGTCGGCGGTCTTCTTCCTTTGCGAACCGTCCTCCGAAACGGGCGCCAAAGACCGTTCGAGCGACAGGTTGACGTCGATTCCCCCCTTCCAGTCGCGGCCGTAGAGGGCAAACTTCCCGTCCTCGGAGCGCAGGATGTACCGGTAGGGGTAGCCATAGGGATCCCTGGAGACCTTGGGATCGAGCACCGTCGCCTTCAACAGGTCCTCGAGGCTCGTCGGGTACTGCCCCGAGGCGTCGTAGTACACGCGTACGGCCCGTTCGATCGAGGCAAGGCGCGCCAGCGAGACCGAGCTGAGGATCTCGGCGATCTCGCGTCTTTCTCCCCGAGGCCGGAGCAGGAGGTTCCAGGAGCTGCGCGGCACCTCGAGCCAGGCCGACGCGGCCAGGAGCAGGAAGATCAGCCACAGCCCGATCGCGCGGGCCGACATCCAGGGCTGCCGCGCCTCGCGCTGCGAGGCGAAAGCCGGCTGGACGTGCTCGACCAAGATGAGGCTGCGGTCGAGCAGGTCCGCCAGTCCACGGTAAACCTCGAGGTCGGAAAGGAACGCCCGCTCGAGGATGTCGGCGACCCGCCGTCGCCCGTCGACCCATTTCCAGGTCTCCGCCTCGCGCCCCGAGACCAGGAGCGCACCCTCTCCGGCTTCCTCGGAGTGAATCACCAGCCGGAGGTTCTCGACGCCCGGAGCCCGGTGGATGACGAGATCGCGAGAGGGAATCTTCCTCTCGAGCCCCGGCCATTGGTCGAGGACCTGCGCGGACTCCATCAGGACCGCGTCGGTCGGAAGCGCGAGAAGGGGCCCGTCGTGAGTCGCCACGGCGCCGGGGTTGAAGCGGAACTTCCCCTCGCTCCACCGGAACGCGGGCAGGAGGATCCGGTGGACCTGCAGCCTCACCGCCTCTCTCAAGTCGTCCATCGAGACGTATCGGTCGCGCAGCAGCAGCGAACCGAGCGACGCCTGGGTTTCCTTGCGGCCCTCCAGGGCGCGGAGAAGCTCCGAAGGCGCCAGGCGGCCGGACCTCACGAGGAGGTTGCCGACGCGCTCGTCCAGGCTCGATGCCTCGGAGTCGGCGGACACGATCTGGCCGGCGTCGAAGGAGACGAGGATGCGGTCCTCGCTCCCCTCGACGCTCAACATGCCGGTCTTCCTCTGGAGGCCGAGCATCTGGACGAGGTCGGTCATCGAGAAGTCGCGCAGCGTCCCCTCAAGCCCCATGCGAGGTCCTCCAGGACGACCAGAGCGAGAAGAGCCAGAGAATCGCCGCGAGGGCCAGCGCCGCCACGACCGGCCCTCTCCAGCCGGAGCCGAGGGCGACGTGGCGGGGGCCGAAGAACCGGTTGCTGACCGCCGCCCCGCCGATCAGGAGGAAGAACGCGAACATCTGGGCGAAGCCCGACCACGGCTTCCTCGAGAAGAACCGGTGCGCGCCCGGGAAAAAGACCGACAGCACGCGGCAGGAGACGTTGCGGGAGCGGACGGCGCGCTTCATCTGCTCGGCCCGGCGAACCTGCGCGTCGATCCCGCGAGCCTCCTTGCGCGCCCGCGCGCAGGAGACGCAGTAGCCGGGCGGGTCGCCGTAGCGGCGGCAGTACTTGCAGTGAGGACGCCCGCACTGGATGCACTCCGACGCGACGCCCCGCCAGGATCGGATCGAATAGAAGAGGATCCCAATGGCGAGCGCCGCCCAGGGCCCGACGGCGAAGGGCGACAGGAGCGAGTCCGCCAGGGTCAGCGCAGGTGCGTGCCCGGGCAGCCGGGAGCCTCGCGGCTCGCGGTTCCATTCCTCGATCTTCGCCCGCGCCCGGGCGACCGGGTAGGAGACCGACACCACCTTCGCCAGCGCGGGGTGGCTCGACCACCGGGCGACGTCGCGCGCGGAAAGGGCCCGGGCCCGCCGAAGCGCCTCGCCCTGGCCCTCGAAATCGTAGGTCTCCGCGCGGGCGAGCGCGAGGTTGTAGAAGACCTCGGTCGCGTCCGGCGCCCGCTGGGCGGCGGCCTCGTAGTCCCGAACGGCCTCGGAGTAGTTCCCTTCCTGGAAGTGGATGTTGCCGCGGTTCAGGTACGCGTGGTAGCGCTCGGGGCCCGCCAGGACCGACTTGTCGTAGTTCGTGAGCGCGCGGTCCCGGTCCGAAGAGCGCTCCGCGAAGATCCCCAGGAGAAGCCAGACATCCGGGTCGTCGGGAAAGACGGCCGAGGCCTGGCGCAGCCCGTCCTCGGCGCTCGCGTCCTCGCGCCTCTCCTCGAGGTCCGTGGCCGCGACGTAGAGAGGTGAGCGCTCGAGAACGTTCTCGTAGGTGAGGGCGCCCAGGAGCGGGAGGACGAATCCCAGCAGCAGGAACGCGGCCGCCAGGACCACCCGCTCCCTCCGCTCACTGCCGGAGAAGGCGAGCGCTCCCCAATAGAGGAGAAGCCAGAACAGCCCCAGTCCGAAAGCCAGCGGAAGCAGCGCCAGGATCAGGCCCAGAGGCAGGGCCGCGCGGCTTCCGAAGAAGCGCCGCGCGGTCTCCACGAGCGAATGCCGCGTGAGCCTCTGGTGGCGGACGAGCAGGACGAGGATCGTCGCCGCGGTCGCGGCCGCGAGGGCGACGGCCGCCCAGAACGCCGCCGCCGACAGGATCGCCAGCCGGTTCTCCCGCGTTCCGCCGAGGGATCCGAAAGCCTCGGGCAGCGCCGCGGCCGCCTTGCCGAACGCCTTCTGGCGAAGGAGGAAGGCAAGCCGCGAGAAGTGCGCGTCGGAGTTCACGTCGTCGAGCTCGAGGGCCGCGTCGTAGGCCCTCGCCGCGCGATCGAAACGGCCGCGCGTCTCCGCCAGGCGCCCCTCGAACGTCGCGGTCCTCGAGAAATCGGAGAGCCGGTGAACTCCGACCGCCTGCGCCGCCTTCTTGAGCTCCCGGAGCGCCGCCGCGGCTCCGCGGGCGTCGTCCTCCAGGTGCGCGTTCAAGAACTCGAACCAGCGCGAGCGGTAGAGACCGCGGGTCACCGGCGGCGGGAGCGGCGGCGGAAGCTGCGAGACCGGCTCCTGAGCGAGGACCGCCGCCGCCACGAAGGGATGGACGAGGAGGAAGAGCAGGACCGGGAATCGGGAATCGCCAATCGGAAATCGAAAAGGCATGAAACCTCGTCCGGTTTCCGATTTCCGTTTTCCGATTACCGGCCTCGCGGCTCGGCCCCCGGCCGAGTCATCTCGACATAGGCGAGGCGAAGCTCGTAGAGGATCTTCGAGAGGAAGTCCGACTCCTCGAAGGAGATGTTGCCCCGGGTCTTCTGCTCGAGGACCGCGAGCCACTCGATCATCTGCCGGGCGACGGCGAGATCGCGGCGCCGGGCGCCGGAGGGGTCCGGCAGCAGCCCGAGCGAGGAGTAGGCCGTCGTGGCGAGCGACCGGATGAGCGAGGCGAAATCGGTTCTCGGCTCGGCGAGCTCGCGGTCGCCCGGCTCGGCTTGCGCGTCGGGATCGACCTCGGCGGCGGCCGTCTGCGGAGGGGCCGGGGGGGGCGCGGTCTTCGGGGGGGACGCCGGCCGCGGGGGCGGCGGCTGCCTCGCCGGCTCGGGCGCCTCCTCCGGCTCGTAATCGGGACGCAGGTCCCCTTCCGCCGTGAACATCCGGCGATCCACGATCCGGATCGGTTTCTCGTCTTCGGTCGCCATCGTCCTGCTCTTCCGGGAGCTTCTGATTTTAGCGCGTCCGCGGCCTCCGACTATGATCGCCGGCGTGAGCGAAGCGCTGTCGGATCTCGCCGCTCTCGTCGCCAGGCTGCGCCGGGAATGCCCGTGGGACCGCGAGCAGACGCCCGAGACGATCAAGACCTACCTGCTCGAGGAGTGCTACGAGGCGCTCGAGGCCCTCGACTCGATGGACCCTAAAGCGCTGGCCGACGAGCTCGGCGACCTGCTCTTCCAGGTCTTCTTCCTTGCGACGCTCGCCGCCGAGAGAGGCTGGTTCCAGATCGACGACGTCGCCCGCGGCGTCACCCGCAAGATGACGGAGCGCCATCCGCACGTCTTCGGGGAGCAGAAGGCGAAGGACGCCGCGGAGGTGCGCCGGGGCTGGGAGGTCCGAAAGCGCCGCGAGGCGGGGGACGGCGACCCGCTCGGCACGATTCCGGCTTCGCTTCCGGCGGTCGCCGCCGCGCACCGGATGACGGCCCGCGCGGCCGACCTGGGGTTCGACTGGGAGAGGGATTCCGACGTCGCCGCCAAGATCGAGGAAGAGATCGGCGAGTGGCGGGAGGCCGCGCAGCAGCAGGACCGCGCCGCCGAGGAGAAGGAGATCGGCGACATGCTGCTGTCCGTCGTCAACCTGGCGCGGAGGCGGTCGGTCGACCCCGAATCGGCTCTGCGCCGGACCAACTCCCGGTTCCGCGCCCGCTTCGCCGGCGTGGCGCGCCGCGCCGCCGCCTCGGGCCGCCCGATCAACGAGATCCCGCTGGAGGAGCTGGACGGGTACTGGGAAGAAGCCAAGAAGGAGGATTTGTGATTGGTGATTGGTGATTGGTGATTGGTGATCAGGGCAGACAAGACCTTTCCGCCCTATTCACAAATCACAAATCACAAATTGCTCATTTCGCCAAGTCCCCCACCGGCACGAGACGCACTCCCTTATCCGCCAGCTTGGGCAGCTCCCTCTCCAGGACCGCCAGGGTCGGCGCATACGGGTGGCCGATTCCGACGGCGAATCCCTCGGCCCGGGCGTGGGCGACGAGCTCGCCGAAGGCCTTCGTCACCGCGGGCTCGGTTGCGTCGTCGTCCAGGAAGACACGGCGCGAGACCGAGGGGACCTTCTCTTCCCGCGCGGTTTCCTGCCCGACGGTCGAGCCGGTCGTACGGCTGTCCACGAAGAAGAGCCCGCGTTTCGCGAGCACGCGGACGACCGCCCGCATGACCCTCGGGTCCGCTGTCGCGGCCGAGCCCATGTGGTTGTTGACGCCGGCGGCGCCGGGGACGGTCTCGAGGTCGCTTTCGAGCGTTCGCGCGATCTCCTCGTCGCTGTGGGCGCGCAGCACGACCCCGGGACCGGGCTTCATTCGCGGGTACTCGCGCGGCTCCATCGGAAGGTGCAGCAGCACCTGCTTTCCGGAATCCGTCAGCTCCCTCGCGGTCCGGGCGCTGCCCGGCAGCGCCGGCAGGACGGCGCCGGACACCTCGTAGGGCCAGCCCGCGATGCGCCCGGCCGCGGCGGCGTCGTTTCCGAGGTCGTCGATCACGATCGCCACCCGGGGCTCGCCGGCGGCGGCCTCGGACGGCTGCGGACGCGCGGGAGGAGTCGTGGCAGGCAGCCGCTCGGCGATGCGCGGACGGGGCGACGGCTCCGGCCGCGCCGTCGCGGCGGCCTTCGGCCTCGGGGTAGGAGCGGCCTCGGGAGTCGGCTTCTCCCGGATCTTCAGGTAGAGCGCGATCCCCAGCCCGACGGAGAGGAGGAAAAAGAAGAGCGTCGCGGGAGAGATCCCGCGGCGCGCCCGCTTCAAGCCGCTCGACGTCCCGGGACCGCGCCCCGGGCCACTTCGAGGCCCCGCTCCAGAATCGCGTCCTTGCCGCCGGTCTCACCGGGGAAGACGACGACGCGGTCGTCGGGCGAGACCCCCTTGCCCGCGAGCGTCTTGCCCGAGGGCGACAGGTAGCGGGCGACGGTCATGTAGAGCAGGCCGCCCGACTGGGTCGGGACGGGCTTCTGGACGATCGCCATTCCGACGGTCGTCTCCCCCACCGTGATCGCGTCGGCCCTGTCGTGGAGCGCCGCGGCGAAGACCTCGGAGGCTCCGGCGGTCGCGTCATCGAGGAGGATGACCGTGCGGCCCTTCCAGATCCGGTCGCCGGCGGCTTCGAGCGACGGAAGCGTGACCCTGCGGCCGACGACCGTCGCGACCACGCCCTTTCCCATGAACAACGATGCCGGCGCCGCCGCCATCGAGATGTCTCCTCCGATCGCCCCGCGCAGATCCAGCACCAGGCTCTGGACGCCGCGCTTGTTGGCCTCCTCGATCGCCTGGCGCAGGCCGTCCGGCGTCGAGCGCGTCAGCGCCGGGATCTTCACGATCGCAAGGTCCTTCTGCCAGCTCGTCGAGAGAGCGGGAGGCTCGAAGCGCGCGCGGGCGATCGAGAGGGTGACTTTCTTCTCGTCGCCGCCGCGGAAGACCGTCACCTCGACGTGGCTCCCCTCGGGCCCTTCGAGCGCGGACTTGACCTTCCAGAGCGAGGCGTTGCGGACCGCCTTGCCGTCCACCGTGTCGAGCAGATCTCCCGGGTGGATGCCGGCCTTCTGGGCCGGAGACCCGGGCAGCGGCGCGATGACGTAAGGAAATCCGCCGCGGCGCGCGACCGCGATGCCGGGGCCGACGGCCCCGGAGCTCTCCTGCGCCCGGTACGCCGACCGGTCGCTGACCGAGACGTAATAGGAGAACGGGTCGAGGGCGTCGGACATCCCGTCGTAAGCGCCGTCCAGAAGCGTCCGGGTCTCGGTCGGCTCGACGTAGTTCTGCCGCGTCAGGGAGAAGACGTCGGAGAAGATCGACAGGGCCCGCGTCGCGGGATCCTTGCCCGAACCGGCGGGATTGGAGACGGCCCGCAGCGAAAGAAGAGCCGCCAGCGAGCCGATGACGAACAGCAGTCGAGCGCGGTTGGACCTCATAGGGCCATGGTAACAGAAGGGGTACGGGGGTTCTTCCGGGGTCTCCCTACCTCAGCCAGGCCACCGGGTCGCTCGCCTTCTGGTGGTCGCGGACCTCGAAGTAGAGACCGGGCTCGTCGCGGCCCGGTCCCCAGCCGGCGGCGCCGACCGGCGCCCCGGCAGGGACATGCGAGCCGGCGGGCACGGCCACCGACTGAAGCCACGCGTAGAGGGTCAGGACTCCGTCCCCGTGATCGAGGATGACGAGGTTCCCGTACTCGGCCAGCCACTGCGCGTAGATCGCCCGCCCGGCGTAGACCGCGCGGACCGGGGTTCCCGCCGGCATCGAGAGCGAGATCCCGTTGGAGAACGTGAACGCGTCGAACTTCGGATGCCGGTGGCGGCCGTAGGTCTCGGTGACCGCGCCGCGGGCGGGCCAGTCGAGGACTCCCTTCCACGGCCGGATGCCGCCGGAAGCCGACGGCGCCTCCCCCGCCGGCATTTGCGCGAGCCGCTGGAGCAGGCGCTCGAGGCGCTCGGCCTTGTCCGAGAGAGACACGACCTCCTCCCGCCGCGAAGTCGTGGCGCTCTTCTCGCGGGCGAGCAGCGCCTCGCGCTCATGGCGCAGCGACGCCATCCGGGCGAGCTCTTTCTTTCCCTGGGCGTAGAGCCGGTCGAGCTCGCCCTTCAGGGCCTCCTCGCGGGCGAGGTCCACCTGCCTGCGCGCCTCGATCTCGCGATAGCGCGCGAGCAGCTTCCCGTCGCGGCGCGCGAGCGAGTCCAGCCGCTCGACGCCCTGGAGGAAATCGTGGACGTCGCGCGATTCGAGGAGCACCCGGAAGTACCCGTAGCGCCCGAACCGGTGGAGGACGCGCGCCCGCGCCGCCAGCGCGTGGACGAGCTTCTCGGAAGCTCCCGCGGAGACCGCCCGCGCGGCGCGCGTCGCGGCGAGCTGGCGGGTGAAGTCCTCGCGCGTCGCGGCGACGAGCTCGGACTCGCGCTGCGCGATCTCGAGCTTGAGATCCAGCCGCTTGACCTCCTCCGACAGGGTCGCGACCTTCTTTTCGCTTTCCGCGAGCTTCTCCTGGAGGCCGGCGATGCGCGAGCGAAGCCTCTTGAGGTCGGAGTTCTGCTCCGTCTGAGCCAGGGCGGCGGCGCAGAGGAGGAAGGAGAGAAGGAGGAAGCGGATTTTCACCAGAGGGACTTTCCCGCGGCGTCCGGCGGAGCGGATGCGCCGAGCAGAGCTCTAACCGACGCCGTCGCGTCGGCGATCGTGGGAACCTTCGCCGCCGCGAAGGGCTTCGATGCGAAGAAAACCCCTTTGACCAGCTCCGGGTCGAGCGAGCAGTGGTCGCCGCTCCAGACGTCGCGGTTGTCCTCGAAGACCGTGTCGGTCGGGACGCCCAGGGAGGCCTGCCACGAGACGCGGTAGCCGGGCGTGTTCGTCACGATCAAGTCCGGGATCAGCTTCGGGTTGAATCGCCGGTAGACCTCTTCCCGCTTGAAGACCCGCGAGACCGCCCGCTCTCCGTTGGACGGGTCCGTCAGGGCCGTGAGCCTCGAGACGAGCTCCGTCCGGAGCGCTTCGTACGGCGCGCCCGGCTCGACGATCCCGTTCTTTTCCCGCCCCTTCACGTTCAGGTAGACGTCGCCGAGCCCCATCGCGTAGGCCCGCGACCGGCTCCAGTCCACGGACTCCCAGAACTGCCCACGGGAGAAGAGCGCCTCCAGGCTCTTTCGGGTCGCGCCGCCGGAGAGCGCGAGATAGCCGTTCTCGACGAGCCACGAGTTGTAGTTGACCGAGCGCCGCCACGAGGCGAAGCCGTGGTCGGAGAGGACGACCAGGACGTCCTCGGGGCCGAGCGTCTTCATCGTCTCCCCGACGATCGAGTCCATCGTCTCGTAGGACCTCTCCACCTCGCCGCCGTACCGCGCGGCGAGCTTCGCGTCGTAGGCCGGGTGCTTGCTGTCGCGGAACCTCCAGAAGACGTGGGCGACCCGGTCGGGGAACTCGAAGTAATGGACGAGGAGGCGCTGCTTCTCCGACAGCAGCGACGTCAGCATCCGCCTCTCCTGCGAGGCGGTCGCCGCGACGTCCTCGAGGAACGCGTCCTCCGGGAGCGTTCCGGACTGGATGGACCACGTATCGATCGCCCAGCCCATCGTCTTGTACCGGCCGAACCGGGAGAGAAGGTCCCTGGCGAAACCGGCCGGCGAGGAGAGCTCGAATCCCGGCGGAAGCCTCGCGGGATCGAACTGGACCGGCGAGAGGTAGAGGGCGATCTCCGGCGCGACGCTCTGGAGCCGGAAGCGGCCGTATCCCCGGACGGTGATCAGCGGGTTGATCCGGAACGGCAGCGAGACCCACTCGCTCCACTGGCCGGGCGCGAGCGCGACCTTCTCGCCGCCGACGGCGATCAGCAGCTTGTCCCGCGCCCGCAGGACCTGGAGTGTCATCGGCAGGTCGATCGTTCCCGTCCGCCCGAAGGGCTTGCCCGGCGGGCCGGCGATCCTCGTGGACTGGCTGCCTGTGTTCGTCGAGAGCCGCACGACCTCGATGGAGAAGTCGTTGCCCTCGCGCGGAGCAAAGAAGGGATCGGACGTGTAATACGACGGCTTCCCGATCCTGCCGGAGAGATCCGGGACTCCGAGCCCGGAAAGGAGCCTCCCGTCCGGGAAGGACTCCGGCGGAAACGTGACCGGCATCCGGATCACCGTGGCGGGACGGCCCCCGTCCTCGCTCCAGAACGTCTTGCCGTGCCGGTTGTTCTTCACCCCGGGGCGCTCGGGAGGGATCCAGGCCTTCGCCGCCTCGAAGACGGCGCCGCCGGCCGCGAGCCCGAGCAGCGCAAAGACCACGATGACGGCGCGCTTCCGGGCCAGGTACGCGGCGACCGCGCCGGCCGCCAGGAACACGAGCACTCCGGCCGCCCCGAGGACCAATCCGGTGGCCCGCCCGAAGAGGACCGGCTCCGCCGTTTCCTGCGCCACGGCAAAGGTCGGCACCAGGTCGGCGGGATCGCGCTTCAGGAAATCGAAGATCTCGTGGCCTCCCGGGTCGAGCCCGGTCGAGAAGGTCGCCCAGGACACGGGAGTCTGCGCGGGAACCGTGGGAAGGAGCGGCGAGTACCCGCCGCGGCCTTTGAGGGCGGCGAGGTTGGGCAGCCTCCCGGCCGCGAGCATCTGCTCGACGATCTGCGAGTCCACGCCGTCAAACCCCAGGACGACGACCCGCGGTTTTTCCGCGGCCGCAGCAGCGAAGGCCGCCGCCAGGAGCGCCGCGGCGACAAGAGCCCGGACCTTCATGCGAGCCTTCAGTTTACAAGCGTGCCGCGACGCATGTCCGCGGCAGCCCGGGGGCCGCGCGTTTCGGACGTTCTAGAATCGCTCGGTGACGGAGCGCGCCGAGGAGATCGCGACTCTCCTGCTGCGGATCGAGGATCCGGAGATCCGGTCGCTCTTCACCCCGGACTTCGTTCTCTGCTGCGAGGAGTTCGACCGGTTCACGACCGGGATGGTCCTCCGGCTGGTCCGCGACCTGGAGCTGGAGGACGCGCTCGCGGCGGGCTCGACGGCGGCGCAGATCGCCCGGGCGAAGGGCTTCGCGCCGCGCGCGGAGATCCCGCTCGCATGGTTCCTGAGGAAGCTCGCGGCCGAAGGGTTCGTGGACCGGTCGGAGTCGGAATCGGGCGCCGTTTACCGCGCGCGGGGGCCGCTCCCCCCGGGCGACCCGGACGAGGCCGAGGCGCGGGCGCGGGCGATCGACCCGCGGTCGATGCCGCCCTTTACGGTCGTCCGGGCGATGGCCGAGCACGTGGCGGAGTTCCTGCGCGGCGAGAAGACGGGAGAGGAGATCCTCTTCTCGCCGGTGCGCCTTCCCCTCTGGTTCGACTACTTCTCCAACGACAACCTCCTCTACCAGATCAACAACCGGCTGGGAGCCGAGGCGGTCGCCCGCGCCCTGCCCCGGGGCGCTCCCGCGACCGTCGTCGAGCTGGGAGGCGGCTCCGGCTCCGCGGCGCTCGCCGTGGCCGAGCGGCTCTCCCGCGACGCCGCGCTGCCGCGGATCGGCCGCTACGTCTTCACCGAGATCGTCCCGACCTTCCTGCGCCGAGCCGAGCGCGCGGTCAAGGCGCGTTACCCCGAGCTCCCCGTCGAGTACCGGCGCGTGGACATGGACCGGGACCTCGAGGAGCAGGGCGTCGCCCGGGGAATCGCCGACATCGTGTACGCGGTCAACACCGTGCACGTCGCGCGGGACCTGAACGCGGCCCTGGGGAGGATCCGCGAGACGCTCAAGCCCGGCGGCCGCGCGATCTTCTCCGAGTGCGTGCGGCCCTTCGAGGGGCAGCCGATCTACGTGGAGTTCGTCTTCAACTTCCTCGAGAACTTCACCGGCGTCTCGACCGACGCCGCGACCCGTCCCAACCACGGCTTCCTGACTCCCGGCAACTGGAGGAAGGCGCTCGAGAAAGCGGGCTTCGAGAAGCCGGAGATTCTCCCCGACGTGGAGGAGCTCGCCCGCCACTACGACGCCTTCTTCGTCGCCGCCGTCAGCGCCCGCCGCCCCCGCTGACCGAAGATTCCCGCCGCGTGGGATCGTCCCAGAAGGGGTAGAAGCAGTACCACTGGTCGGGGTAGTCGCGGACATATCGCTCCAGGACGGCGACGTAGCGGCAGAGGTTCGCCCGCAGGGCATCGTCTCGGGATCCGGAGGTCTCGATCTCCAGCGGTTCCTCGATGACCGCGCGATAGCGCCCGTCGGGTACCCGGACGATGAAGGAGGGCAGGACGACGGCCCCCGTCGCCATCGCGACCCGCAGCGGGCCCCGGGGAAAGTAGGCGGCGCGCCCGAAGAAGGGGACGGGGACACCCGTGTTGTCGAAGTCGCGGTCTCCCTGCATCGCGACGACCGCGTTTCCCTCCAGCGCCCGCAGGACCGAGAGCGTCGGCGCGATCGTCCGGTCCACCGGAATCTCCGTGACGCCGGCTCGCGCGTGGAGCCGGCGCCGTACGCGCTCGACTCCCGGGAAGCGGTCCGGGACGAGCACGACGTGGATCGGCTGTCGGATCTGCGCCAGCATGAAGCCTCCGATCTCCCAGTTGCCGAGGTGCCCGGTCAGGAGGAGCACTCCCTTCCCCTTCATCCTCGCCTCGACGAGGCGCGAGAATCCGATCACGCTCTCGATCAACTTCGCGGCCTCCTCCGGCGTCGCCAGGACGAAGCGCAGGAAGTCGAACCACGCGGAGGAGTGGCCGCGGACCATGTCGAGCGCCGCCTCCTCGACCTCGCGGGAGCCTTCGGGGCGCCCGAGGATGATCGACAGGTTCGCCTCGATCGCGCGGCGGTACTTGGGCCTCGCCCGGAAGTAGACTTCGCCCACGCCGCGCGAGAGCGGCCCGGCCATCCGGCGGGGGACGGCCCCCGCCGCGGCGAGCGCGGCGGGAAACCAGACGCGCGAGGTCGCCTCGGCGACGGCTCGGACGAGCCGGTTGCGGCTCGCCATCTTCTCTTGCATCCCCGCTATCGTAGTGGCGTTTGGCCGGGCGCAGCGGGCCCGAATGCAAGAGTTTCGCCGTGCGCTACCATCGGGCCGTGCGAGCCGACGTCACCGGCGGGCGCTCTTGAAACGCGCGCTGCCGGCCGTCTTTCCCTTAGCCGTCTTCCTGCTTCTCGCGCTCGTCTCGTGGAACCGCTGGATCCAGCCCTACGTGGACTCGGGGCGGGAGCTGATGGTGCCGCGCCGGCTGGCGCGGGGCGAGGCGCTGTACCGGGACGTCCAGTTCTTCCACGGGCCGCTGGCGCCCTGCGCGGGCGCCGCGGTCGAGAGGCTCGGAGGAAAGCTCGCGGCGAGGGTCTCGTTCGCGGCGATCCTCGCGCTGCTCTTCCTGGAGGCCCTTCGCCGGATCTCGGCGCGCCTCGCCTCGCCGGGCCGGGCGGCGCTCGCGTCCGCGCTCGCGGTCGCGCTGGCTTTCTTCATCCAGCCGGGAGGGTGGCTCTTTCCGTTCAGCTTCGACACCGCGATCGCGGTCGCGGCGATCACCTGGGCGCTGGTCCTCGCCGGGGGAACCGCCCGGCGCGACGGCCCGGCGGGCCTGTGCCTCCTCGCCGCGCTCCTCTCGCGGCCGGAGCTCGGCCTCGCGGCGATGGCGGCGCTCCTCTTCGAGGCGCGGTCGGAGAGGCGGCGGTTTCGGCTTCTGGCGATTGCCCCGCTTGCGGCGGCGACTCTCCTGTACGCCGCGGTCTCCGTGGGCACTCCGCTCTCCAGGCTCGTCTCGGGCGGGTGGCTCGCCCTGGTCCGGCCGCCGGCCGAGTTCCGGCACGTGTACCGCGTCTACGCGGGACTGGATCGTCCGGGCTTCCGGCTTCTCGAGCTGGCGCTCGTCCTGGTGACGCTCGCCCTGGCCGCCGCGTGGCTCGCCGCGGTTGCCGCGGTTTCCCGAAGCGCTCGACGGAGTCCCGGTCTGGCGAAGGGGATCGAGGTCATCGGGATCGCGCTTCTCGCCGCCGCCGCGCTGGCCGCATGGAGGCCTCCCGCCGCCTGGAGCCCGACGCTCTCCCTGATCCCTCCCTTCGTCCGGGTCGTTCCGCCGATCCTGGCCATCGCCGCCGCCTCCAGGCTCTTGACCCGGTTTCGCCGGCGAGAACCCCGCGGCGTTTTCGCCGGCGTCCCCGACTCGATTCTCTTCGTGGCGGCGCTTTTCGCGGCGAGGCTCCTGCTCGCCGCCGGCTACGCCGGCCCGTACAACGCTTTCTTCCTTCCGCTGCCCGCCGCGGTCGCGTGCGTCGCGCTCTGGCGGCTGGCGGAGGAGGCGTCGGGCCAGGTCGGAGCGGCGCTGCCGCGGTTGACCACGGGAGCGCTGGCGATTCTCCTGGCCTTCCGCGCTCTCGTCCTCTTCGACATCTATCGCGGGCCCGGCTGGTCGCGGATCGCGACCTCCGCGGGAAGCCTCTGGCTGCCGGAGCCGGTCGCGTGGACGACGGCGCGGGCCCTCGACGATCTCGGCAAGCGGCGCCGTCCCGCGGGGACGCTCGCGGGTTTCCCGGAGGGAGGGTTTTTCAATTACGTGCTCGACCTGAAGAATCCGCTCCCCGCCGAGCAGTTCTTCCCCGGCAGGTTCGACCGAGCCGGAGAGGCGGACATCGTGCGTCGCCTGGAGGGGAATCCTCCCGACGCGCTCGTCCTGATCAACGTCCTCGCCGTCGGCGAAGGAGCGACCGCCTTCGGAAAGGACTACCTGGTCGAGCTCGGGGAGGCGATCCAGCGGGATTTCCCGGTGGCCGCGTCCTACGGGCCGGGCGCCAGGCCGGGGGCGCGCATCGGAGACCCCGGATTCTTCATCGAGATCCGGACTCCGGCCGGGGCGGCGCGGTGAGGCTCGACCTCGCGGTCTCGCGGGCCTTCGGCCTCTCCCGGCGCGCGGCCCGCGACGCGGTCCGCTCGGGTCGCGTGGACCTGGACGGAGACGTCGCCGACGAGCCGGGCCGGGAGATCGGCGAAGAGGCGCGCATCTCCTTCACGCCCGATCGCCCGGCGCTCCACCGCGTGCGGACCCGCCTGAGCGTCCTCGCGGAAGACCCGGACTTTCTCATCGTCGAGAAGCCCGCGGGTCTGCTGACCGTCCCGACGGCGGAGCGGGAGAAGGACACGCTCCACGCCCGCGTGCTCGAGTACCTGCATCACCGGTACCGGCGCCGGCCGGTCGCCTTCATCGTTCACCGGCTCGACCGCGATACCTCCGGAGCGGTCGTCTTCGCTCGCACGCGAGAGGCGCTCCACTTCCTCCAGGACCTCTTCAAGCGCCACGACATCGAGCGCGAGTACGCGGCGATCGTGCGGGGCCGCCTCCCGGAGTCGGGGACTTTCTCGGCCGATCTCGTCCGCGACCGCGGAGACCTGCGGCGCGGCGTCGCCCGGCCGGGCCAGCCGGGGAGGAGAGCTGTCACGCGGTATCGCGCCCTCGAGCACCTGGACGGCGCGACGCTGGTCGCCGTCGAGCTCGAGACGGGGCGCACCCACCAGATCCGGGTCCACTTCGCGGAGGCCGGGCACCCGGTTCTGGGCGACAGGGTGTATGGGAGCCGGCAGTCGACGGTCGACAGCCGGCACTTCCCGAGGCAGATGCTTCACGCGAGAAAGCTGGGGTTCCCGCATCCGCGCACCGGAGAGATCGTGCGGGCGGAGTCCCCGCTCCCGCCGGATTTTCGAACGGCGCTGGAAGAGCTCCGGAGAAAAAAGAAGCGCCCCGGAAACCCGGGGCGCCGAGAGAACTGAGAAGCGGGAGCTTCGCTAGGCGAGGACGATGACCACGACGCGGCGGTTCTTCGCGCGTCCGTCCTTGGTCTTGTTGGAGTCCACCGGCTCGTCCTGGCCGTAGGAGATCGTGGACATCCGGTTGAGAGCGATTCCCTGCTTCGACAGGAAACGGCGGACCGCCTCGGCGCGGGCCTCGCCCAGGGACATGTTGTACTGGGGCGATCCCGTCGAGTCGGTGTGCCCCTGGATCTCCAGGAACACGTTCTTGTTCTCGCCCTTCAAGCGGTTCGCGAAGTCGGCCAGCTTGTCCTGGGCCTCCTGCGAGAGCTCGTGCTTGTTGACCGGGAACTTCACCGCGTCGTCGGAGAGAACCAGGGAGTAGACGAACTTGCCTTCGGCCAGCTTGCCGGCGGCTTCCGCGCGCTCCAACGCTTCGCGCGTCGTCTTGTCGAGCTCGGCGATCTTCGTGTCGTGCTCGCGGACCTTGGTCTGCGTCGCCTCGACCTGCGTCTCGACCTCGTTGATCCGCTTCTCGGCGGTAGCGCTGCTTTTAGAGACCTCCTCGCCCACGTAGCGCTTGGTCGCGCATGCCGTGAACCCGAAGATGCCTAGAAGAAGCGCCGCGCCTGTGAGACCCCGTTGGGCCCACCTTCGGTTGACCATAGAACTTCCTCCTCATGTTATTGAGACCCCGACGAAACCGGAGCTGTTCCCCGGTATCCCCGGCGGGCTCGAATGTCCCAGGTACCACGCTTGAGGACCGAAACAACAAGCAGACGGTATTTTAACTCCCCCCGGCCCGTCGCCGTAAAGCCCAGAAGATACTGCTTGCGAACCTCGGCCCCGATCTTCTCGGCGATCGGCGACAGATCTTCTTCTCCGCCCGGCAGATACATCTTTCCCCCGCTCGATGCGGCGAGCATCCTCAGGTTGTCAACTGAGAGCTGGCTGCGCTCTTCGTCGTTCAAACGATCGAAAGAAGCATTTTTCATGCCGATGGCGTACACCGGAATCGACACCTGCTGAAGGATTTCCGCCATCTCCGCCGGCGAGAGCTTGCTGGCGTTGTCAACACCGTCGGTGAAGAGGACGATGGCCCGTTTCCCGTTCTTCCCGGCGAGGAGCTTGGACGGGGTCGCCGCCACGGCGTCGAAAAGGGCGGTCTGGCCGCCCGCCTCCAGCTCGTTCAAGGCCGCCAGTAGCTTCGAAGTGTCCCGGGAGAAGTCCGCCACGAGGTTGACCTCGTCCTCGGCGAAGGCGAAGAGCGCGAAGTCGTCTCCGGGCTTCCGGGTCGCGATGATGTGCCGGACCGCCGACTTGGCGTAATCGAGCTTGTTGGCGAGCCTCATGCTGCCGGAGGTATCGATCAGGAAGGCCCAGGAGACCGGCGCGCTGTCGTCCTTCTCGAAGGTGTCGAGCGCGACCAGGGAGCCCTGGGCGCGGACCTGGAAGTCCTTCCTCTCGAGCCCCTCGACGAAGCGCCCCTTCTTGTCCAGCACGACGACCGGAAGCAGGACGTACTCGCTGCCGGCCGACTCGGAGTACTCGGGAAGCTTCTCCTTCTCGACGACGACCTTCTGCTTCTCGCCGGCCTTCGGCGCGGGCTGCGGCTTCTCCTGGGCCGGGGCGAGCCCCGCAGCCAGAAGAGCGGCGGCGAAAAAGAGCGCGAAGCGGGCTTTCATCTGTCTCCAATAAGGGACGGCGGGGCCTGATAATTCCTCCGTGGATCCGCGCTCGATCGCCGTCATCGCCGTCCGGGTGCGGCTTCCCGCCAACCTGGGCTCCATCGCCAGAGCCTGCCGCAACTTCGGAGTCTCCGACCTGCGGTTGGTCGAGCCCGCGGCGGTTCCCGACGAGGAGTCGCACCGGCTGGCGTCGGGGGCGGACGGCGTCCTGGAAGGCTTGCGGCGCTTCGATTCGCTTCCCATCGCGGTCGCCGATCTCGCTGTTGTCGTTGCCACTTCTTCGCTGCGAGGCCGGGGAGAGCGCCGCGCGCTCGGACCGGCCGATCTCCCGGCTCTTTTGCAAGAGGCTGGCCACGCCCGCGTCGGTTTCGTCTTCGGCCCCGAGAAGAGCGGGTTGACGGAGGAGGAATTGTCCCACGCGTCGGCTTTCCTGAGGCTGCCGACCGACCCCGCGTTTCCGACGTTGAACGTCTCGCACGCGGTTGCCGTGACGCTGGCCGCGGCAAGCGTCGCCGAGCCCGGGCCCCCCGAGGAGGACGAGCTGGCGCCCCTGCGCGAGATCGAGGGCGCCATCGAGCACTGGGACCGCGCCCTCGACGCGATCGGTTTCTACGACACCGGCCACCGCGACCGGACCCTGCGCGAGTGGCGGCGCATGATCGCGGGAAGACCGCTTTCGATGAGGGAGGTCGCGATCCTGCGAGGCGTGGCGAACCGGATCCTGGTCTCGCTCCGAAGGAAGTCGAAAGCCAAAACCTGAGCAACTGTCGACTATTGACTGTCGACTGTCGACTGTCGACTCGTTAAACCAGCTCGCCCTCCGAAAAGAAGAACGCGATCTCCTTCGCGGCGTTCTCCGGCGAGTCGCTCCCGTGGATGGCGTTTCTCTCGATGTCGGTCCCGTAGAGGTTGCGGATCGTCCCCGGATCGGCTTTTCTCGAGTCCGTCGCGCCCATCGTCTTGCGCAGTTGCGGAACCGCTTCGTGGCGGGCGAGGGCTACGAC
>DATFWF010000082.1:0-22075 GCA_035259605.1 Thermoanaerobaculia bacterium | reverse complement strand
CGTTGGGCTCGCCGACGATCGCCGCGTCGAAGGAGAGCTCGCCGACGAGCTTCTCCAGCCCCTCGCCGCCGGTCTCCTCGTCGCAGGTCGCGGCGAGGAGCAGCGTCGCGGAAGCCGGCAGCGGCGCCGTCAGGAAAGCCTCCAGCATCGAGGCGACCGAGGCCTTGGCGTCATTGGAGCCGAGGCCGATCAGGCGGTCGCCTTCGAAGCGCGGCGTCCAGGGGTCCGCGCTCCACCCTTCGACCGGAGGGACGGTGTCGAGATGGGAATTCAGGAGCAGGCACGGCCCGCCCTCGCCGCGGCGGGCGACGACGTTGCGGCCGCGCCGCTCCACCGCCACGCCGGCCTCACGGCAGATCCCGGCGATCCGGTCCGCCAGACGGGCCTCGTCCTTCGAGACGCTCGGGATCGAGACGAATTCCAAGAGCAGGTCCACGATGCCGGCGGCCGGACGGACAGCTCTCATGCCGCCGCGGGCTCAGTCCTTGACGACCATCGTGCCGCTCCCCCGGTCGCCGAAGATCTCGGACAGGAGCGCATTTCGCTGGTTGCCGTTGACGATGTGGACGGCCCGGACTCCCGCCTCGGCCACGCGGGAGATCTCCTGGAGCTTGGCGACCATGCCGCCGGTGACGGCGGAGCTGCGCGCGAGGCGGCGCGCCTCCGCGGCGGTCAGGCGCGAGATGAGGCTGTCGGCGTTTCCCGCCGCGCCGAGGACTCCGGGAACATCCGAGAGCAGAATCAGCTTCTCGGCCGCGAGCTCGATCGCGATGGCCGAGGCGATGGCGTCGGCGTTGACGTTGAAGACCCTCCCCTCCTCGTCGGCGGCCAGGGGAGAGACGACCGGGAGGTATCCGGCGTCGAGCAGCGTCGTCAGTAGGCGAGGGTCCACGTCCACGACGTCGCCGACGTTGCCGAAGTCGACGAGCTCGCGCTTGCCCGTCTCGCGGTTGACGACGCGCTTCTTGGACCGCCGGCGGGCCAGCACGACGTTGCCGTCGATGCCGGAGACGCCGACCGCGTGGACGCCGTGGGCGCGCAGCGCCGAGAGGATCTCGACGGAGATCTTCCCCGCGAAGACCATCTTGACGACCTCGAGGGTGTCGTCGTCGGTCACGCGCCGGCCGTTGACGAGGCGCGTCTCCATGCCGAGCCGCTCGGCCAGCTGCGTCGCCTGCGCGCCTCCGCCGTGGACGGCGGTGACGCGGATGCCGACTTGGTGGAGGAGCGCGACCTCCTCGGCGAGGGAGTTCAGGTTCTCGGAGTTCTCGGTGACCTTCCCGGAGACCTTGACGACGAAGTTCTTGCCCTTGAACCGCCGGATGTACGGGAGCGCTTCGCGGAGGATCTCCGCGTCGATCGAGGGGCGCGCCGCGCGTTTCGGAGAAGCCGCCTTCGCCATCACGTCCTCTGGAACGCCCTGATCACAAATCACCAATCACAAATCACAAGTTCTCTTTGGCCAGCCACTCCAGGATGGCCTGCTGGGCGTACAGGCGGTTCTCGGCTTCGTCCAGGACGACCGAGCGGGGGCCGTCTAAGATCTCGTCGTCCACCACCACGTTTCTGCGGACGGGAAGGCAGTGCATGAAGATCGCGCTCCGGCCGCGGCGCATCCTCTCCTCCGTCACGCGCCAGTGCTTCAGCTTCGAGCGGCGCGCGGTTTCCGCATCGGGCTTCCCGTAATCCGCCAGAGATCCCCACGACTTGGCGTAGA
This sequence comes from Thermoanaerobaculia bacterium, assembly GCA_035259605.1. Taxonomy (GTDB): domain Bacteria; phylum Acidobacteriota; class Thermoanaerobaculia; order UBA5066; family Gp7-AA6; genus JAWOLE01. The sequence continues at coordinate 20,358 of DATFWF010000082.1, read as the reverse complement.
CCGCGTGGACGCCATCGTAGGCGCCTTCGAGGTCGTCGGTGATCCTGAGGCTGCCGCCGTTCTGTCGGACGTTTTCGTAAGCTTCCCGGACGATCTCGGGATCGAGGCCGTAGCCCTCCGGGCGGGCGAAGACGACCTCGGCGCCCAGGCGGGTCGAGGAAAGGAGGAAGGAGTTCGGCACGGCCATCGGAAGCGCTTTCGGATGGTATGCCCACGTCAGGAGGATCCGGCTCTCGCGCGGCCTGGCGAGGCGCTGGCGGAGCGTCATCGCGTCGGCCATGGCCTGGCAGGGGTGAGAGAGGCTGGATTCGAGGTTGACGATCGGGACTCCCGAGTGCTGGACGAAGGCCAGCAGCACCGGCTCGGCGCGGTCCTTCGCGTAATCCTTCCCGGCCGGAAAGGACCGCACGCCGAGGAGGTCGCAGTACCGGCCCAGCACTCCCGAGCCCTCGCGCACGTGCTCGGCCGCGCCGCCGTCCATCACGACGCCGTCCTCGTACTCCATCGCCCACGCCTCGCCGCCGACGGAGAGCGTGACCGGCGTGCCACCGAGCTTGGAGACGGCGATCTCCATCGAGACCCGGGTCCGAAGCGACGGGTTGAAGAAGACGAGACCGACGTGCCGCCCCGCCAGAACCTGGCTCGACGCTCCCGAGCGGAACTCCTCGCCGCGCGAGAGCAGCGCCTCGAAACGCTCCTGCGTGAGGCCCTGGGTCGTGAGGAAGTGCCTCACAGGACCCGCCGGAACTCGTCGAGGAAGCGGCCGATCTCTTGCGCCGTGAGAACCAGCGGCGGAAGCAGGCGAAGGACGTCGGGCAGGTCGCTCCCGCCCACGAGAAAGCCGCGCTCCATCAGGGCCTGGCGCACGGGCTTGCCCGGTCGGTCGAGCACGATCCCGAGAAGGTAGCCCTCGCCGCGGACCTCGCGGACCGCGCCGATGTCCGAGAGGCTCTCGCGGAGCAGCTTCGACCCCGCGTTGACCTTTTCCAGGAGCCGTTCCTCGCGGATGACCCGCGCGGTCGCCTCCGCCGCGGCGCACGCGAGCGGTCCTCCGCCGAACGTCGTGCCGTAGTCCTCCGGCTTGACCGGCGCCGCGACCTCCTCGGAGGCCAGGACCGCTCCCATCGGGAACCCGCTGCCGATCCCCTTGGCCAGCGCGACGAGATCCGGCACGACGCCGTGGCGCCCGGCGTAGAAGAAGGTCCCGGTCCGGCCGAAGCCGGTCTGGACCTCGTCGTAGATCAGCTTCGCGCCCCGGTCGTCGCAGAGCTTTCGAAGCCCCTGCAGGTACGACGGAGAGCCGGCGATGACTCCCGCGAGGCTCTGAATCGGCTCGATCAGAACCGCCGCGACGCGCTCGTCCACGGCCTGCTCGGCCGCGGCGAGATCGTTGAACGGGATGATCCGGTGCCCCGGGACGTTGGGCTTGCCGAGCTCGCGGTATTTCGCGAGACCCGCCGCCGACATCGAGTCCGCCGTACGGCCGTGGAAACCGCCCTCGAAGGAAACGATGTCCGGGCGTCCGGTCGCCCGTCGGGCCAGCCGCATGGCGTTCTCGTTCGCCTCGGTTCCCGAGTTGACGAAGAAGACCTTCGACAGAGGAGCCGGCGCCTCGCGCGCGATCGCCTCCGCCGCCCTCGCGCGAACCGGGACGGCGACGACGTTGGAATAAAACAGGAATCTCTCCGCCTGCTCCCGGATCGCCCGGACGATTTCGGGATGGCAGTGACCCGTCGCCGCGACAGCGTGCCCGCCGTAGAGATCGAGATAGCTCTTTCCGGAAGTGTCCCAGACCGTCGAGCCCTCTCCCCTCTCGAGCTCGATCCCCCATCGCGTGTAGGTCGGAAGCTCGGCGCTCTTCTCCCTCTCCACTGTCGGGGGGTGAGGTGAGGATCCCACGCTGCTCATGGAAAAACGCCCGTCATCTTCAGCCCGGTCGGCTCCGGCAGCCCGAACATGATGTTCATCGCCTGGATCGCCTGTCCCGCCGCGCCCTTGACGAGGTTGTCGATGGCGACGAAGACCTTGGCGACGTTTCCTTGCACCGCGACCCCGATGTCCGCGAAGTTCGTGCCCTTGACCGCCGCGACGTCGGGCGATCCGTCCACCAGCCGGATGAAGAACTCGTTTCCGTAGGCCTCGCGATAGAGATCCTTCAAGGACTGCTTGTCCATCGGTTTCGCGAGCGGCACGACGCACGTGGCGAAGATGCCGCGGACGAGCGGCGCCGAGTGGGTCTGGAAGACGATCCGGCCGGCGGCCGGCTGCCCGATCGCCGAGAGCGACTCCTCGATCTCGGGAAGATGCCGGTGCCCGTCCAACTGGTAGGCGAAGAACGCGGCCGCGCGCCGGGGATGGTGCGTCGTCGGCGAGGGAGAGACTCCGGCGCCCGACGAGCCGGTGATCGCAAACACGGCTACCGGCGCCCCCTCGGCGACGAGACCCTTCCTCCAGAGCGGCGCGAGCGCCAGGATCGCCGCGGTCGCGAAGCATCCGGGCGAGGCCACGGCCCGCGAGGAGGAGATCTGTTCGCGGAAGAGCTCGGGAAGCCCATACACCCACTCGCCCCGCCGCTCGAAAGCAGCCGGCGTCGGGCCGTAGAACCTCTCGAAGGAGGCCGGGTCTTTCAAGCGGAAGTCCGCCGAGAGATCCACGACCGGGATTCCCGTGTCCAGGAGCGCGGGCGCGACTTCCGAGGCATACCCGTGCCCGCCGGCCAGGAAGATGACCTCCGGCTCGTCGGTCCCTCGCGGAAGCTCCGAGACGAAATTCAGGTCTGTCAAGCGCGAGAGGTGCGCGTGGACGCTCGAGACGGGCTGGCCCGCCTGGGAGCGCGAGATCACCGCAACCGGCTCGGCCCTGGGATGGTCGAGCAGGAGCCTCAGAAGCTCTCCGCCGGCGTATCCGCTGGCGCCGAAGATCGCGGCCTTGAGGGCAGGGGCGGTCATTTTCGAATCTCCTCGTAGACGATGCCGAAGAGGGTCCGACCTTCCGTCATCGCGTTGGCGGCCGGCAGCTTCATCTCCTGGCTGATGTACTCGGTGCCCGTCTGGTTGTCGGTCACCGGCCCCGACATGACGGTGATGGGGATGTTCCAACCCTTCATGAGCTGCTGCGCTCCCCACGCCGCGACGAGGTCGTTGGCGCACATGACGACGGCCCGCGTCGCCTTGACCAGGTCGGGGTGCGAGAAGAAGGTCCCGACGCGGTAGTCGCCGAGGATCCCGTCGCCCAGCTCGACGACGATGACGTCCGGGCTCTTCGCGCCGAGCTCCGCCAGGATCGCCCGCGCATAGGGCGCGAGGTCCTTGACGTGAGCGGTCGAAGGCAGTCCGCAGTCGAGGAAGGACAGCGTGGCGAAGGCGCCGTGGTCCTCCATGTCGAGCGTGTCCTTCAGGCAAGCCACTCCGGAGAGCTTGGCGGCGGCGACCTTGAGGCCCGCCGCGGCGAACCGCTTGACGATCTCCGAGGCCGCGGCCGTCTTGCCGGCGCTCATGCAGGTCCCGGCGACGACGACGAGCGGCGGACCCTCGGGCAGCAGGTCGCGCGGCGGGAGCGCGTTCTGCGAGATGTTGGCCTGCTTGCCGTCCACGCAGATCGCGCCGAGGACCTCGGTCTCCAGCGGGCTGCCGACGTCGGGGTTGCGGCCGATGCAGAGGCCGAGCACCCCGCCGAGGTTCAGGACGTGGATCTTGTCGCCGACGTGGATGGACTCCGGCACCACGCCCACGAACCCCTTCAGGGCGCGGCGGAACCCGAGGGTCCCGGCGATGACGTCCCCGCGGTTGATCTTGGCCATCCGCCCGGAGACGAGCTCCACGCGGTCATAGACGCTCTTCTCCATCAGCGCGCGGACCGCGAGGACGTTGCCTTCCTTCGCCTCGATGTGGGGCGAGATCTCGACATCCTTCGGCAGGCCGAGCCGCGCCGTCGAGGAGGCGATCTTGTCGAGAGTGATCATCGGCGGCCCTCCCTGGCCAGGGCGCCGAGCAGCCCCGGCAGCGCCAGCGTCTTGCCGACGCCGCGGGCCTCCTCGGGAGTCAGGTAGGTGTTGGATTCGCCGTAGCGGACGACCGAGGAGCGCAGGAGCGAGCGGGGGCTGCGCACGCCGATGACCTCGAAGCGGCCCGCCGAGAACCGCAGCTTCGCCTCCCCGGTCACGCCGCCCTGCGTAGCGCGCAGGTACGCGTCGGCGTCGGCGAGCGCCGGCTCGAAGGCCAGGCCCTCGTGCAGCAGCCGGCCGTAGGTCTCGGCGACCAGCGCCTTCAACTGCCGCTGCTCTTTCGTCATGACGAGCTTCTCCAGCTCCGCGTGCGCCGCGATCAGCGCCAGCGCCGCCGGCGCCTCGAAGACGATCCGCCCCTTGGAGCCGAGAATCGTATCCCCGAGGTGGATCGCGCGTCCCGCGGCATAGAGCCGGCCCAAAGCGTTCAACCGGGCGACGAGATCCAGCCCCGACATCCGCCGGCCCGACAGCGACACCGGGCGCCCGGCGCGGAATCCGATCACCGCGGTGCGGGGCGCGCGGGGCGCCTTCGCCAGCGTGCGGCCCGGGTAGAGCGACTCCGGCGGGAGCTCCCACGGGTCGTGCGTCTCCGCTCCTCCGATCGTCGTGCCCCAGAGGCCCTCGTTGACGGAGTAGCGGGTCGTCTTCGGAGGGATCGTGACGCCGAGCGACTCGCAGTAGGCGGTCTCGTCCTCGCGGGAGACTCCCCCGTCGCGGACGGGGGCGAGCACCTCGATGCCCGGGGCCAGGACGCGCAAACCGGCGTCGAAGCGGAACTGGTCGTTTCCGGCGGCTGTCGAGCCGTGGGCGATCGCCCGGGCCCCGATCCGGCGGGCGTAGGCGGCGACCTTCTCGACCTGGACCGCGCGCTCCGCCGCGACCGACAGCGGGTAGGCGCCGCCGCGCAGGACGTTGCCGAAGAGGAGCGGCAGAGCGTAGCGCTCGAAGACTTCGCGGCGGCCGTCGGAGAAGACATGCTTCTCGACTCCGGCCGCCTTCGCGCGCGCCGCGATCGTCCGGATCTCGGCCTTCGAGAAGCCGCCGGTGTCCACGGTGACGGCGTGGACGCGGTATCCCTGCTCGCGCAGCAGGAGCGCGCAGTAGGTGGTGTCGAGACCACCGGAAAAAGCGAGGCACACGGCCGGCGAGCGGCGTTTCATGGAGCGGCGGTTTGTCGAGTGTTTACGGGTTCAACGCGCCGCCGCCATGGAGGTCCTCCTCCTGGCGGAGCGAACGCGTCGCGCGGCCCGCGCGTGCGAGAGGGTCTTCGGAGCGAAAGCCGCGGCCATCATGGACGCAATAACTTGCGGCAACGCCTCCCCCATGTCAAGAACTAATTTCAGGCAGTCAGCGGCCGGCGAGGACCGCGAGGCGGCGAAGGCGACCGGCGCAGTCCGGGCTGAAGTCGCCGGCGCGCGCGCGCCAATCCCAGTTGCCGGCCGCGACTCCCGGCAAGTTCATGCGGGCTTTACTTCCCAGCCCGAGAATGTCCTGGAGGGGAACGATGGCGGTGTCAGCGACCGACTCGTACGCGGCGCGGATCAGGTCCCACTCGATCCGCGAGCCGTCGCCGCCGAGGTAGTCGAGGACTCGGCTCTTCTCCTCCTCCCGCAGAGACGCGAACCAGCCTCGCGCGGTGTCGTTGTCGTGGGTGCCGGTGTAGACCACGCAGAGCCGGACGTGGTTGTGAGGGAGGTGCTCGCTGTCGTCCCGGGAGAAGCCGAACTGGAGAACCTTCATGCCCGGGACCCCGACGGCGCGGAGAAGCTCCCGAACGTCGTCGGTGATGACGCCGAGGTCTTCAGCGACGAGCGGGACTTCGCCGAGCGCGGCGCGCGCCGCTTCGAAAAGGCGCGTGCCCGGGCCCGGCACCCACTCCCCTTCCATCGCGGTCTTCGCCGACCCCGGCACGGTCCAACCGGCGGCGAAGCCGCGGAAGTGGTCGATCCGGACGGCGTCGGCCATGTGAAGAGCCTGCCTCAGCCTCTCGATCCACCACCCGAATCCCCTTCGCTCGATTTCGTCCCACCGATAGAGCGGATAGCCCCACAACTGCCCGGTCTCGCTGAAGGCGTCGGGAGGCACGCCGGCGACCGCCTCGGGCTTCCCGCCGGCGTCCAGTCGGAAGAGCTCCTGCTTCGCCCAGACGTCAGCGCTGTCGTGCGCCACGTAGATCGGGAGGTCGCCCAGGATCGCGATGCCGCGGCGATGCGCCTGCGCGCGGACCCGGTCCCACTGCCGGAAGAAGAGGAACTGGACGTACTCGTGCCAGGCGGTCTCCTCGTGGAGCTCGCGGCGCGCCCGCGAGACCGCGTCGGGGTTTCGCTGGCGCAGGTCCTTCGGCCACGAGGTCCAGTCCCGCGATCGCTTTTCGGAAATCGCGGCGTAGAGCGTCCAGTCGGAGAGCCACGCCTGCTGATCCTTCGCGGCGCGAAACGTTTCGAGGTCCGCGAGAAGGCGCGGCTCAGCGCGCGATTCCTTCCACGACCGCCGAAGGAGGGACTCCTTCCACGAGGAGACCGCGTGGAAGTCCACGCGGTCGCCGGAGAAGCTCGGGGCGCGGGCGAGTGCGTCGGCGGAGAGAAGACCCTCCTCGCGCAGGCGCCGCGGTGAGATCAGGAGAGGGTTGCCGGCGAAAGCCGACGAAGAGCCGTATGGAGATCCGTGCGGAGCGGGATGGAGCGGCAGAACCTGCCAGATCGTCTGGCCGGCGGATTGCGCCCAATCCAGGAACTTCTCCGCCTCAGGCCCGAAGTCCCCGATCCCGAACTCACCCGGGAGCGAGGTCGCGTGAAGCAGGACTCCGGCGCGGCGCCGCGACAGAACCTTCGGCTCCTCCATTCCGCAAGAATACCGGCACGATCGTCAACGACCACTCGGGTTCCCAGGACTGGGTCTCTAAGGAAGGTAATCGCCCGCCCTGAGGCGTTCTCCGCCCTGGTTCAGGAGGGAGAATCGCCACTCGGCGCCGGGAACGTAGAACTTCTCCAGGTAGTCGATCATCATCCGGTCGGCGGAGAAGAAGCGGGAGATCCGCGAGGCGCTCTGGACCATCTTCTCGAGCCACCCCAGCGGCAGCCCCTTCTCGTCGCGGTCGAAGAAGAGCGGCAGGACCTGCCGCTCCAGGACGTCATAGAGGGCGGCCGCGCTCTGGTCGTCGGGGAGCTCCTCGATCGCGGGCCCGATCGCGAAGCCGGTCTCCTCGTACGGCGCCTCGTCCCACCACCCGTCGAGGACGGAGAGGTTGAGGACCCCGTTCATCGCCGCCTTCATCCCCGAGGTCCCGCAGGCCTCGCGCGGCCGGATCGGGTTGTTGAGCCACACGTCGCAGCCGGAGACCAGCAGCCGCGCCAGCTTCATGTCGTAGTCGGGAAGCAGAACGATCTTCCCGCGAAACTCGGGACTGCGCGTGAAGGAGAAGACGTCCTGCAGCGTGTGCTTGCCCGGATCGTCGTGGGGATGCGCCTTGCCCGCGAAGATGACCTGGACCGGCCGGCTCCCGAGGATCTTCGCCAGCCGCGCCGGGTCGTGGAACATCAGCCCGGGCCGCTTGTAAGTCGTGAAGCGCTTGGCGAACCCGATGATCAGCGCGGCGGGATCGAGCGCCCGCGAGGCTTCTTCGATCTCCTCCTTCGGCGCATGCCTTTCTTTCGCCGCGGCCACCAGCCGCTCGCGCGCGGATTCGATCAACCGGACCTTGAGCCTCTCGTGGATCCGCCAGAGCGCCTCGCGATCCACCACTTCCGGGCCTTCCACGAGCGGCAGCTTCGCGATCTCCGGGTCGGTCCAGGTCACGCGGTGCACGCCGTTGGTGATCGCCTGGATCCGGATGTCCTCGTCGGCGAGCTCCGGCAGGAGCCCCAGCCACAGCCGCCGGGAGACCTTGGCATGGAGCTGCGAGACCGCGTTGACGTGCCCGCACAGGCGAAGCGCCAGCACCGCCATCGAGAACGGCTGAAACGGGTTGGGCGGCCCGTCCTGCCCGAGCTTCAGGAATTCGCCCCACGAGAGGCCAGCTCCCGAGACGTAGGAGGAGAGGTATTTCTCGACCAGCGCCGGCGGGAAATGATCGATGCCCGCCGGAACGGGAGTGTGCGTCGTGAACACGTTGGTCGCCGCGGCGCGGTCCCGCGCCTCGGGGTAGGTCAGGCCGCCGAGCGTCACGAGCAGCCGGATCTTCTCCAGCCCGACGAACGCCGCGTGCCCCTCGTTGATGTGGCGAATCGTCGGCCGCAGGCGCAGCAGCTCCAGCGCCCGCAGCCCGCCGATGCCGAGCACGATCTCCTGGCGGATTCGAGTCTCCTGGTCGCCGCCGTAGAGCCGCGCGGTGATGTCCCGGTCCTCGGGGTCGTTCTCGGTGAGGTTCGTGTCGAGCAGGAGCAGCGGAACCCGTCCCACGCGCACGAAGCGGACGAGAACCGAGACCTCGCGCTCGCCGATGGTCAGCTGGACGACGGGCGGCCCTCCGCCAGGAACGACCGGCAGTGAAATCGGGAGCCGGTCGGGATCGAGCGTCGGGTTGCTCTCGTTCTGCCACCCGTTGGCGTCCAGGATCTGGCGGAAGTAGTCCTCGCGGTAGAAGAGGCCGACCCCGATGACCGGAAGCCCGCGGTCGCTCGACGCCTTGAGGACGTCTCCGGCCAGGATCCCGAGGCCTCCAGCGTAGATCGGAAGGTGCTCGGTCAGGCCGAATTCCGCCGAGAAGTAGGCGATCCGGTAGTCGCGCTCGCGGAAGGCCCGAACGGCCGGATGCCACGACGGCGAGGAATCCTCCACCGCGAGCTCGGACTGGACGGCGGAGAGCTGCGCCAGGAAGGCCGGGGTCGAAGCCGCCTGCTCGAGGCTCTCCCGGGGCGCCGTCAGCAGGAGCTCGACGGGGTTCCCGCCGCACGCCTCCCAGGCGCCGCGGTCGACCGCGGCGAAGAGCGCCCGCATCGTGGGCCGCCAGGTCCAGCGAAGGTCCCGCGCGAGGCCCCACAGCGGAGCCAACGGCGCGGGGAGCCGCGGATGTGTGTTTTCGGTGGATTGGATCAAAGGCGCCGAATGATAAGCGATTTCGAATCCGGAATTTTGAATTCCCGCTTCATGGCCGAGCCGCCTCCGGTTGCCGGAGGAGTTTCCGGGATTCCTCGTAGATCGCGCGCGCGTTTCCCGCGGCGGGATCGTTGCTGGCGGCGGTCTCCAGGCGCGCGAGGAAGCCTTCCTCGAGGCTTTCGCCGGAGATCTTTCCGGCGAGCTCGATCGCGCGGCCCGCGTAACGGAGCACCTGCCGGGTCTCGAGGCCCGACGGATCTTCGAAGAACCAGCCGCAGCTCGTGAACATGCTCATCGCGCAGCGCTGCATCTCGAAGAGATCCAGGGCGAGCGCCCGCTCGGCCTCCGCGAGAGGGCGGGCGGCGTGCCGGTCGAGAAACGGACCCGTGTCCGCCGGCCCGGAAAGGAGCAAAACGATCGAATCGTCGCGCGCCTTCCACGGATCCCGGAAGAGCTTCGCGGCTGCGGCCTCGTAGATCGCATCGAGCCTCTCTCGAAGCAAGACGAGTGCCTCCCGCAGCGGCGCGCGCCAGGACTGCCTCCAGCCGGGATGCTCGCCCGTCGAGCAGCCGCACTCCTCCTTCCAGCGCCCGACTCCGTGGGGGCAGCTCCACGAGGTGTTCTCCCGGATGCGTGCCTGGTGCGCCGGCGGGTGGCCGGAGAGGTGCTCGGCGAAGTTGGTGAGACGGACGCCGCTCGAGCCCTCCAGGAGCGACAGCGCCCCGGAGAGAACGCGGTCGCCGCCCTTGAAGTGGTGGCCGTAGGTCTCCCCGTCGGTCGCGACCGAGACGATCGGGTCCCCGCCGCCGCTGCCGAAGTTCGCGACGAGCAGGCGCGCGAGGCCCTCCGGGCCGCCGGCCAGGCCGCCGAAGGCGATCGCGTTGGACGCCCCGCCGTCGTAGAAGAAGACGGCGATCCGCGCGCCCGAGGAAAGCCTCACCTCGTACGGCCGCCTCGTGTCGAGGGTCCCTTGCGCCTCCTGCCAGCCGACCTGGCTCGAGTCCCGCCACTCGAGCGCCTGGTGAGGCGACAGGATCGTGAACCGGATCCCCAGCTCCGCGAGGAATTCGAGCGTCTCCGTATCGACCGCCGTCTCCGGGAGCCACATCCCCTCGGGCGAGCGCCCGAACCGGTGCTCGAAGTCGCGGATCCCCCAGTAGACCTGCGTGCGCTTGTCGCGCGGGCGCGCTAGCGGCAGGATCATGTGTCCGTACGCCTGGGCGAGGGCGCAGCCGTGGCCGGAGAACCTCTCGCGGCTCTCGACGTCCGCGGCGAGGATCCGCCGATAGACCTCCGGAGCGTTCGTCTCCAGCCAGGAGAGGAGCGTCGGCCCGAAGTTGAACGAGATCCGCGGGTAGTTGTCGGCGTTGGGCGCGTAGCACTCCGCGGTGATCCTCTCGTTCCAGTCGTGAAACGGGGCGGCCGTCGCCTCGCGCGGAACCTTCCCCGTCCACGGGTCCTCCCGCGGCGGCTGGTAGAAGTGCCCGTGAACGCAGACGAAGCGCATCAGACGATTTGGGATTCCTCCCCACCCTTGTCATCCTGAGCGGAGCGAAGGACCTTCTCGGATTCGGCCGATGCCTCCTTTTCGGGACGGGACCCGGGCGCTGGCTCCGGCTCGTGCTTGAAGAACACCGCCGCGAGCGGCGGCAGCGTCAGCGCCAGGCTCCACGGCCGCCCGTGCGCCGGGGAATCCTCGGTCCGCAGCCCCCCCATGTTCCCGACGCCGCTTCCGCCGTACTCCCCCGCGTCGGTGTTGGCGATCTCCCGCCAGAATCCCGGGCCGGGCGCCCCGACGCGGTACTGATGTCGGACGACCGGGGTGAAGTTGAAGACCGCGAGGATCCATTCTTCGGGCGACCCGCCCCGCCTCATCAGGGACAGCGTGCTGTATTCCCAGTCGTGGCAGTCGATCCACTCGAATCCCGAAGGATGGAAATCCCGCTCGTGAAGCGCCGGCTCGCCGGCGTAGAGGCGGTTCAAGTGGGCGGCCAGCTTCTGCACGCCGAGGTGGGAAGGCGCGGAGAGGAGCTGCCACTGGAGCGCGGTGTCGTGGTTCCACTCCGCCCACTGCCCGAACTCCCCTCCCATGAAGAGAAGCTTCTTGCCGGGCACCGCGCACTGGTAAGCGAGCAGCAGCCTGAGGTTCGCGAACTTGCGCCAGTCGTCCCCGGGCATCCGCGAAAGCAGCGACCCCTTCAGGTGGACGACCTCGTCGTGCGAGAGCGGGAGCAGGAAGTTCTCCGTGTAGGCGTACATCGGCCGAAAGGTCAGCTCCGTGTGGTGGTACTTGCGGTGGATCGGGTCCCGCTTGAAGTAAGTCAGCGTGTCGTTCATCCACCCCATGTCCCACTTCATGTCGAACCCCAGCCCGCCGACGCGCGTCGGACGCGAGACCATCGGCCAGGTCGTGGACTCCTCGGCGACCATCAGGACGTCCGGATGATTCGCCTGGACGTAGTCGTTCAACCGGCGCAGCAGCGAGATCGCCTCGAGGTTCTCGGGGCCTCCGAAGACGTTGGGGATCCACTCCCCCGCCTTGCGCGAGTAGCTCCAGTGGAGCATCGAGGCGACGGCGTCCACGCGAAGCCCGTCGGCGTGGTACTTCTCGAGCCAGAACTCCGCGCTCGAGAAGAGGAAGCTCCGCACTTCCGCGCGGCCGTAGTTGAAGATCGCGCTCTTCCAGTCGGGATGGAAACCCTGCCTCGGATCGGCATGCTCGTAGAGGTGCGTCCCGTCGAAATACCCGAGACCGTGCTCGTCGGAGGGGAAGTGCGACGGCACCCAGTCGAGGATGACGCCGATTCCCTCGCGATGGAGGGTGTCCACGAGGTATTGGAAGTCTTCGGGCGATCCGTACCGCGCCGTCGGCGCGAAGTACCCGGTCACCTGGTAGCCCCACGAAGCGTAGAAGGGGTGCTCCATCACCGGGAGCAGCTCGACGTGCGTGTATCCCATCTCGCGCGCGTACTTCGCCAGCTGCGGCGCGATCTCCCGGTAGCTCAGGAAACGGTCTTCGTCCCACGGCCGCCGCCACGACCCGAGGTGGACCTCGTAGACGGAGATCGGGGAATCCGGGCGATGCCGCCCGCGCCGGCTCGCCATCCACTCCGAGTCGCTCCACTCGAAGTCCAGCTCGGCGACGACCGACCCGGTCCGCGGCGGAATCTCGCAGGCGAAGCCGTAGGGATCCGCCTTGTCCGCGCGGTAGCCGCGCTGCCGGGAGGCGACGTGGTACTTGTAGACGGCGCCCGGCCCGATGCCCGGCACGAATCCCTCCCAGATGCCCGAGGCCCCGCGCGGGGCGAGAGGCTGGGCGGCCTTGTCCCAGCCGTTCCACTCGCCCATGACCGACACCGAGCGCGCGTTCGGAGCGAAGACGGCGAAGCAGCATCCCGCCGTCCCACCCGCCGAGACCGGGTGCGCCCCCAGCTTCTCGTAGGCACGAAAGTGGCTGCCCTCGTTGAAGAGGTGAAGGTCCTCGTCGGTCAGGAGCGAAACGCCCGCGGGCCCCGCCTCCGCGTCGCGGCGCGGCCGCCGGGCGGCCTTCCGGACAGGCTCTTTCTTCGCGATTCACGGCCTCCCGAGGAGAGGTTACACGACAAAAAGAAGACCGGGGCGGCTCGCGGGAACCGCCCCGGGGTCAGGGGAGAAACCCTCCTGGTGAGAGGCCAGGGATCAGGGGTTGACGACGACCATGCCGGTCATGATGCTTCCGTGAACGGTGCAGTAATAGGGGAACGAGCCGGCAGACGTGAATTTCTTCGAGTAGGTCGCCGGCGACGTCTGCGTCCCGGAGTCGAAGTTCCCGTCGGGATTGCAGTCGGTGTACCCGCCGCCGTACGGGTCGCCGCCGCTCGTGCAGGTTCCCGACGTGGCGGAGTGGTACATGACGGTGTTCTGGAAGACCCACTGCACGGTGTCGCCGACCTTGATGGACGAGGTGCTCGTGTTGCTCGCGGTGTCGCGGAACGCGTTGAGACCGCTGGGCCCGACGTTGACGATCCGCACCGTGCCGCCCGTGCCTGGCGTGGGAGTCGCAGTCGGGCTGGGCGTCGAAGTGGGCTGAGGGGTCGGGGTCGCAGCCGCGGAGAAGCCCGATGTGTCGGCGACGCTGGCGAGGTTGCCCGACGGGTTGACGAACGTCTTGACCAACCCGGTCTGCGTGTCGGTGACGGTGATCGTGTACTCGACATTGGAGAGTGCGCCATAGAAGACCCAGTACTGCCCGTTGACCGCTCTTCCGTCGAGCACCTTGATGACGAGTTCGATGTTGTTGGAGGAGAAGAACCAGAACTGGCCGGTGTCCCCGGTCAGCGGCACGGCCGTCGCCTTCCCGCTCGTCCCCTGCGCCGGAACGCGCCAGGAGACTTCGACTTTGAAACGGTTGTCGTTGAGGCACAGCTCGCTGGCGCTGGGGCTGCAGCCGGCTTCGGTGGACGAGAGCGGTCTAAGGTCCAGAGTCGAGGGTCTGAGGTCGGGAGCCGCGTCCGAGGTCGTCTCCTCGACCCTGGACGCCTGCTCCTCGTCGGGAGCGCGGAGCCCGTTTCCTCCGGCGAAGGCCGCGGTGTCGGCGACGCTGGCGAGGTTGCCCGACGGGTTGGTGTAGGTCTTGACGGTTCCCGTGATCGTGTCCGTGACGGTAATCGTGTACTCGACGTTGGAGAGGGCGCCGTAGAAGACCCAGTACATTCCGTTGACCGCCCGGCCGTCGACGACCTTGAGCACCAGCTCGATGTTGTTGGGCGAGAAGAACCAGAAGTAGCCGGTGTCGCCGGTCAGCGCCACGCCGGTCCCGACACCGCTCGTTCCCTGCGAGGGGACTTGCCAGGTCACGCGAACCTGGAAGCGCCCGTTGTTCAGGCAAAGAGTCAGGGAATCCGCGACACAGGGGGCCAGGACCGCCTGGGGCGCGGCTTGCGGCGAGGCTGAAGGGGGCTGGAACTGCCGGTCCTGCCCCATCCCGGCCATCAGCGACAGCGTGGCCAGGGCCAGCGCCCGGATGAAGGAATGGAAGGAGTTCATGGCCCAAAAACCTAGTCCGATTCGCCCGCCGAAAAGCCCTCTTTAACCCATCCCTTAACGGCCTCGGGGACGGGCGCAATGCCGGCCGTCCTCCCGAGGGGGCATGCTATTTTCCGGCGGCTCATGAGCGTCGCTGTCGCGTGCCTGCTCGGGATCGTCCAGGGACTGACCGAGTTCCTTCCGGTCTCCTCGACGGCCCATCTCTACATCGTCCAGTGGCTTCTGGGAATCCGGAACGACGAGATCACGCTCGCCTTCGACGTCGTCCTGCACCTCGGGACCGTCGCGGCGCTCCTGCTCGTCTTCGCGCGCGACCTCCTGGCGATCGTTGAAGAGCTCTTTCTCTGGATCTCGGGCCGGCCGGCCCGAGATCCGCAGGCCCGGGCGGTGATTCTTCCGCTCGTGATCGGAACGATTCCGGGGGTCCTGGCGGGTCTCTTTCTGCTGAAGAGGATCGAAAAGGTGCGCACGCTCGGCCTGATCGGCGTCTCGATGCTCGTCGCGTGCGCCTTTTTCCTCTTCGCCGAATGGAAGGGCGCGCGAGCGCCGCGCCAGCGCGGCCTCGCGGAGATCAGGACGGCCGACGCGATCTGGATCGGCCTGGCTCAGGCCGCGGCCGGACTCATGGCGGGTTTCTCGCGATCCGGGTTCACGATCTCGACCGGCCGCCTGCGAGGCTTCGAGCGGCCAGCGGCGGCGCGCTTCTCCTTCCTCCTCGCCATCCCGATCATCCTGGGAGCCGGGGCCAAGGCGCTGCTGGACCTGCGAAAAGCCCAGGAGCCCGCCGGCTCCGCACCGGTGCTGGCCGCCGGATTCCTCTGCGCCGCCGTGTCCGGCTTCCTCGTGGTCCGCTTCCTCCTGAGGTACCTGAGGACCAACACCCTGCGTCCCTTCGCCTGGTACCTCGGCGTCCTGGGGCTCGTCCTCCTCGCGGTCTCCTTGACCCGTTAGGGCCGCGGCTTCACGCGGCGGGCGCGCCGGCGCGGACCAGCCACCCCTTCATCTGCTCGCTCGAGACGGCCCCCGCCTGCTGGTAGAGGAGAAGGCCGCTCTTGATGACGGCGAAGTTGGGAATGCCCTGGACTCCGTACTGCGCCGCGAGCTGCGGGTACTTCTCGGTGTCCACCTTCAGTACGAGGGCGCGGCCCGCCATCTCCGCCGCGGTCTTCGCGACCTCGGGAGCGGCGATCTTGCAGGGCCCGCACCAGGCCGCCCAGAAGTCCACGAGCACCGGGACCTTCGCGTCCCGGGTGACTTCTCGGAAGATCTCCGGGTCCGCCTCGATCGGGCTCGCGACCGGCGAGATCTCCGTCTTGCAGCTGCCGCAGCGGCCGGCGTCGGCGAGCCGCTCGGCCGGCGAGCGGTTCTTCTTCCCGCACGCGGGGCACTCGAGAATCATGCTTTCCCCTTCGCGAGGTACGCGCGGGCTTGCCGGACGTCCTCGCGCTCCGGCCGCCGGTCCCCGAGATTGTCGAGCAGCTTCGCATAGAGCGCCCGCGCTTTTTGCGGATCGCCCGAGAGCTCCGCGGAACGCGCCGCGCCGTAGAGCCCGTTCCAGCGGTTTGGCGTCTCCTGGAGAGATTTTTCGTACTCGGCCAGGGCCTCGGAGGGACGGTTCATGTCGAGCAGCATGTCGGCCAGGAGCTCACGCGCCGGCAGGACGCTCCCTGGCGTGACCGGATGCTTGCCGGTCCGGTCCTCGAGGTCTGCGGCGGAGCGGGCGAGCGAGAGAGCCTCGTCGCGCTTCCCGTCGGAGTACGCGAGCCAGCCGGACGCGGCCAGGCGCATGGACTCGACCTGGCTTGCCCAATCGTAGGGGCCCGGGATCGGCGACTTGACCAGCCCCGCGTGGACCTCTTCGATCCGTGCCAGCGCCGCGCGCGCCTTCTCCTTCTGGCCGCTCCGCGCCGCTCCCAGGGCCTGCGCGAACGGCGTGATCGCGTTGGCGTACGAGAAACGCTCCCACGGAAGCTCCGCTTTCGGCGGCTCGAGCTTCGCGGCGTCGGCCCAGCGCCTCCGCTCCAGCGCGTAGCGGGCGGGAATCGCGGCGAGCGCGTAGCCTGCGGCGAAGGTCCCATCGTCGAACTTCCTCGCGGCCGCCGCCTGATCGACGATCTGCTTCGCCTTCGCCTCGTCGCCGGTCTGAAGATACGCGTACTCGAGGTAATCCATCGCGTGGGCCGCGTCGAAGGACTCTGCGCCCGGGTGCGCGCGGGCGACGTACCGCCGGGCGGTATCGGCCGACGCGAGGTTGGATTCGATCGATTCCTGCCAGAGCCCGAGCCTCGTGAAGATGTGTGACGGCATGTGGAGCGCGTGCGCCGAGGACGGGGCGATCTTCGAGTAGGAACGAGCCGCGGGAAGGGCCAGAGAGGCGAGCGCGGGATAGTCGAACGCGTGGATCAGGTAGTGCGCGACGCCCGGGTGCTGCGGCTCCTGATCCAGCAGGCCGTTCAAGATTTCCGCGGCCTTCTTCTGGTTCGCGTAAGTCGCGTCGGCCGGCGGCGCCGTGGCGAGGAGCGACAGCGCGTAGAAGATCAGGGCCTCGTGGTCGTCCGCGAAACGCCTGGAGAGATCTTCCATCGCCGACTTGTACGCCAGCGCGCGGGAGCGGTGGTCGAGCTTGTCCGAGTCGCGGTAGAACGCCCCGATCGCGGCGATGTAGCCCTTCTCCCGGTCGGTCTTCGCCCCCGCCGCCGCGGCCTTCTCGGCGGCGTCGCGGCCGGCGGAAAGCTCCTGCGGCGACGGAGGAGCCCAGATCGGGTGGTAGTAGGTCATCGCGACCCCCCAGGAGGCGATGCCGCAGGCGGGATCCTTCGACGCGGCCGCGGCGAATGACCCCCGGGACTCCTCGTAGCCGAAGGAGTGGAGGAAGGCGAGGCCTCGCGTGAAATCGGCCCGCGCCTCCTCGGCGCAGGAAATCGGGAAGTTGACCTTGCCGAGGCTCTCGCCCGGACCATGATGGTGGACGTGGGCCTCCTGGGCGGCCGCAATCCCGGGAGCGAGAAGACCGAGAAGGAACGGCGCGGCGGCGGAGCGGATCTTCATACGACCTCCGGCTTGCACAGGTCCGGGACAACCCCTCGTCCGGACCGTCGAAGGATAACCACGTCCGCCTGGCCCTTACAATGGCCGCGCTCTTCGAGGAGGATTTGATGTTTCTCGCGGCTGCTTCGCTGGTCCTGTGCCTCGCCTCCCCCGCGCCGGCGGCGCCCGCCTCGCCGGGCCCCGAATTCTTCCGGTCGCACCGGGAGAAGCTCCTCTCGCGCCTCCCCGCGGGCTCGGTCGCCGTCTTCCGGGCGGCGGCGGAGTCGGCGGCGGATACGAGGGCGGACTCGCACCGGCAGGACTCGGATTTCTGGTACCTGACCGGGCTCGACGAGCCCAACGCGGTCGCGGTGCTCCAGTCCGGAAGCGGCCGCTACGTCCTCTTCGTCCAGCCGAAGGATTTCGCCGCCGAGCAGTGGACGGGATGGCGGACCGGCGTGGACGCTGCAAAGAAGGACTACGGGGCCGCCGAGGCGTACCCGATCGGCGAGGCCGGGGATCGCCTGCCCGCCCTTCTCGCCGGCGCACAGAGCCTCTACTACGGGAGCGGCGGAGACCGCGAGTTCGCGCGGAGGCTCCTGGAGATCTGGAACGCGCCCAACGCCAACGCGAGCGCAGCCCGTCCGGCGGCCGAGGCGCTGCCGATCGTCGCGGCCCTGCGCCTGATCAAGGATCCCTCCGAGCAGGCGCTCCTTCGCGAGGCGAGCCGGCTCACCGCCGAGGCGCACCGCGCCGCGATGGCGCGCGTCGCCCCGGGCCTGCACGAGTACGACCTGAAGTCCGCGATGGTCGCGACCTGCCTGTCGGGCGGCGCGGCGCGGATGGCGTACCCGCCGATCGTCGCCTCGGGGAGGAACTCCGTCATCCTCCACCACGAGAAGGACGACAAGCTGCTGGACGCCGGCGACATTCTCGTCAACGACACCGGCTGCGAGTACTCGATGTACGCCTCCGACGTGACGCGGACTTATCCCGTGTCGGGGCGCTTCTCCTCCGAGCAGCGCAAGATCTACGAGATCGTCCTGGCGGCGCAAAAGGCCGGCTTCGCCGCGGCTCGGCCGGGAACGCCGATCAAGGACGTCCACAACGCGACGGTCAAAGTCATCGTGGACGGCCTGCTCGAGCTCGGCATCCTCTCCGGCGACCGCGACGAGATCGTGAAGTCCCGCTCGTACCAGCGCTTCTACCCGCACGGGTCGAGCCACTGGATCGGGTTGAACGTCCACGACGTCGGAAGCTACGGAAACCCGCCCGACGTCGCGCGCCTGGATCGCTACGGGAAATCCGAGACGAAGCTCGAGCCGGGCATGGCGCTGACCGTCGAGCCCGGCATCTACATCCCGGAGCGCTCCACGCACGACCCGAAGTGGTGGAACATCGGGGTGCGGATCGAGGACGTGGTCCTGATCACTCCCTCCGGGATGGATTGCCTCTCCTGCTCCGCCCCCCGCGAGGCCTCCGACGTCGAGAAGCTGATCCAGGACTCGCGACGAGGGATGACTCGATAGGCGGCAGTCGACAGTCGACAGTCGACAGCAAATCGTGAGGTCCATGCCAACCACGAACCGAGCTCTCAAGACGTGTCTCTTAGTTGCGGTCTCCGCGCTCGGCGGGGCATGCGCTCCCGCACGCCCGGCGGCGCCCGCCGCACGGGAACCGCCGCCTGTCGCGCGCCGCGCCGTCCTCGTCTCGATGGACGGAATGTCCGGGGTCAGGCTGGCGCGGCTCCTCTCGGAACCCGGGAAACTGGGGACGAAGGGTCTGCGGCGGCTCGCCGATTCCGGCTTCTTCGCGGTGCGGTCGGTGCCGTGCACTCCATCGCTGACCCCGGCAGCCCATGCGACCCACATCACGGGGGCGCTGCCGCGCGACACGGGCATCGTGGGCAACGTCCTGCTCGATCCGGGCAAGCCCTTCGGTGCGCGCCGGAACGGATTCGACACTCGGCTTCGTGCGGAGACCCTGTGCGAGGCGGCGCGGAGGCAGGGAAAGCGCGTCGGCGTCATGGCCTACCCGCACGGGGAAGGAACGCCTCCCACCGGGTGCGCCGGCTTCGGGATGCGTTGGGTGTCGGTTTCGATGGCGCGGCCGCGGGTCACCCGCCTCGAGTCGGGTTCGTGGCTGCCCGCTTCCGCGCCGGGTGCGCTCACGTTTTCGCCCGCCCGCTCCGCTTCTCTCGCCTTCCCGCCGACGGCGCACCGGGCCGTGATCACGGCGGTGGATTCGACCGACGACGCAAGGACGAACTACGACGAGATCCGCGTCGAGCCGGAAGTCGGACCGCCGGCGCTGGTCCACGTCGGCGAGTCCTTCCCCGTCGAGGTCCGAGGCAAGAAGGGCCGGGCGGGCTCGTGGTGCAAGCTCCTCTCGCTCGCCGCCGACCTTTCGGACACCGAGATCTACTGCGGCGGCATCTGGGAATCCGACGCCTTCCCGGACGACTTCCGCCACGAGCTCGACGAGCGCGCCGGCTTCTGGCCGGGACGCGCCGACACGAACGTCTTCGGCGCGAAATCGCAGCATCCCGAGATCTACATGGAGCAGTCCGACCGGCTGACGGAGTTCCTGACGAAGGCGGACCTCGCGGCGCTCGCGCGCCCGGACTGGGACCTCCTTCTGCTCTACCAGTCCGAGGTGGACGCGGTCGAGCACGAGTTCCTCCTGTCCGAGCCGCGGCAGGAGAGCTACACGGCGGAGCGGGCGGCGCGCTTCGCCGCCTACATCGATCACGCCTTTGCCGACGCGGACCGCGCGATCGAGCGGTTCCTCGCCGTCCTGACTCCGGCCGACGCGCTCCTCGTAACCGCCGATCACGGGATGACCCCGCTCCACACGGAGCTCTTCCCGTCGCAGCTGCTGGTCGAGAACGGGTTCACGAAGGTCCGCGGGGAGAGCGGCATCGACCCCTCCTCCGCCGCGGCGGCGCTAGCCTCGAGCGGCGTGGCCCACGTGTACGTCAACCCGGCCGCCCCTGCCGGGACGCTCGACCGCGTCGAGGCGGTTATCGCGGCGTTCCGGGCCGGGGGCGAATCGCCCTGGGACCGGGTCGTCCGGCGCGAGGCGGCCGGAGATCTCGCGCTCGACGCGCCCGAGTCGGGAGACCTGATCATCCTGGCGAAGCCCGGCTACCACTTCTCGATGGCGATGAAGCCGGGCCGCGTCTCCGGCCCCTCCGAGGAATATGGCGGCCACGGATACCGCGCGGCGTACCCGGAGCTCGACGCGACGTTCCTCGCGGCGGGGCC
>DATFWF010000081.1:0-26065 GCA_035259605.1 Thermoanaerobaculia bacterium | reverse complement strand
CCATCCTCGAGGCCTTCCGGGGGGCGCGGCGCTCCATCAACATGGAGGTCTACATCTTCAACGACGGCAAGGTCGGGACCGAGTTCGCGCGGGTCCTCGCCGAGCGGGCGCGGGCTGGCGTCGAGGTCCGGCTCCTCGTGGACGGTTTCGGATCGAGCCTGGGCGACCTCGAGGAGCAGATGGAGTCGGCGGGCGCGCGGGTCGAGATCTACAAGCCGCTGCGCATCTACTCGCTCGACCGGATCGGAAAGCGCACGCACCGCCGCATCGTGACCGTGGACGGGCACGTCGGGTTCTGCGGCGGCTTCGGGGTGGACGACCGGTGGCAGGGGGACGCCCGCAACCCCTCCGAGTGGCGCGACACGAACATCCGCGTCGAGGGGCCCGTCGTGGCTCAGCTCCAGCACGTCTTCCTGGAGGACTGGTTGCACACGACCGGCGAGGTCCTCCACGGCCCCGGCCAGTTCCCCCCGATCGAGCCGGCGGGGGACGTCCTCGCGCAGGCGGTCGCCAGCGCCCGCAGCGACCAGAGCTCGATGGCCAAGCTCCAGTACTACATGGGCATCCAGGCGGCGCGCAAGACGATCTGGATCGAGAACGCGTACTTCGTGCCCGACCACCAGATCCGCCAGGGCCTCGTCGCGGCGGCCGCGCGCGGCGTGGACGTGCGGGTCATCGTACCCGGCAAGTACATCGACAGCCCCAACGTGCGGCTGGCGTCGCGGTTCCACTACGGGGAGCTGCTGGACGGCGGGGTGCGGATCTACGAGTACCTGCCCACGATGATGCACAACAAGGTCATGGTCGTGGACGGGATCTGGACCTCGATCGGATCGATCAATTTCGTCAACCGCTCGATGACCAAGAACGGCGAGGCCAACGTCTCCGTCTACGACCGAGGGTTCGCCGCGCAGGTCGAGACGATGATCGAGGAGGACCTCGCCGACTGCGAGCGCTTCACCAAGGAGAAATGGAACAAGCGGGGGCTGCTGGCACGCTTCGGGGAAGTCTTCTTCTGGCTCTTCTCCGAGAACTATTGACGGTTTGAGGCCGAATATCCGCCCGCCGCGGGCCCCGCCTGCCTCGTCGGCACGCGTCGGCCCGGCCGCGACAGGAGAACCGGGCCGCCGCTCGGCGCTCAGTCGCAGTCGCAGCGAGGCGGCAGTTTGAGCGTGGTGTGCTCCTTCGCTCATGGCCTCCTCCGGCAGGCGGTCCCGCGTCGGGCTCCGGTTCGGCGTAACGGAGGGTTGGAGAAGGCGGCGCTTCGACCGGATTTCAGGCCCGGAGGAGAGGAGACTCGGGGTCCGAAGAGGGGTCTTCTCCCTCTCCCGGCGGGAGAGGGCGGGGTGAGGGGAGTCCTCATTTTTTGTTTTCTTAGTGCGAGATGGAATAGCGGCGCGAGGGAGCGGAGAGGCCCGCGCGGACCGCGCGGCCGAGCTCCCACTCGAGGCGCGATTCGTATTCCTCGAACTCTTCGGGCCGGCAGACGTAGGTCACGGTCCCTCCGGTGGCGCGGAATTTCGAGGTGGACTCCATGATCCTCGCCTCCTCGGGCGACAGGGGCCGGGTCAGGTGCGCGACGCAACGCACGCGCAGCCCCGGGATCTGCCAGGACTCCTCGATCCGAACCGCTTTGACCTTGGGAACCACTTTCATCTGTCCCTCGACCATCTCGAAGCAAACCTCGGGCCACATGGCGTCCGAGGGGG
The DNA here is from genome assembly GCA_035259605.1 of Thermoanaerobaculia bacterium. Lineage (GTDB taxonomy): Bacteria > Acidobacteriota > Thermoanaerobaculia > UBA5066 > Gp7-AA6 > JAWOLE01. The sequence continues at coordinate 24,356 of DATFWF010000081.1, read as the reverse complement.
TCGGTCCTCTGTTGTCCGTGCTCCCTGCTAGGATCGTTTTCGCCGATGCTGGAGAACCTGCTCCCCCTCGACCGGCCGCTGGTCATCTTCGACACCGAGACCACCGGCACCAACCCACGCGCGGACCGGATCATCGAGATCGCGTGCGTGAAGGTCCACCCGGACGGCCGGCAGGAGAGGTGGCAGGCCCGCCTGAACCCCGGAATGCCGATCCCGCCCGGCTCGACCTCGATTCACAAGATCTCCGATCGCGACGTCGCGGGCTGCCCGGGCTTCAAGGACATCGCGGCCGGTCTGGCCGCGTTCCTGGATGGGTGCGATCTCGGCGGCTACAACATCACGGGCTTTGATCTCCCGGTGCTCCGAATCGAGTTCCTCCGCGCGGGGGTCTCCTTCGACATCAGCGAACGGCGGCTCGTGGACGCCCAGCGCATCTTCTTCGCCCGGGAGCCGCGGCACCTGACCGCGGCGGCGCGGTTCTACTGCGGCGCCGAGCACAACGGCGCGCACGGGGCGCTGGCCGACGCGGAGATGACGCTCCAGGTCCTGGCGGGGGAGTTGAAGCGCTACGCCGATCTTCCGCGCTCGGTTGCCGATCTCCACGAGCTCTTCTGCGCGGGCCTCGACCAGGACCTCGACCCGGAAGGTCGCTTCCGGCTGATCAACGGCGAACCGACGGTGAACTTCGGAAAGAACCGCGGCCGGACGCTCAAGGACATGAGCCGCAGCGACCCGGGCTTCATCAAATGGATCCTGAAGGGCGACTTCTCCAGGCCCGTCAAGGAAATCGCGGCGAAGTTCCTGCCCCGGGATCCCCAGCCCACCTTCGGCGACCTCGCCGGAAACATCTCCCGCCCGCAAGCCCCCCGTGCCGCAGGGGAGGGGCCTGCCCCTCCCGCACCCCAAGTTCTTTCGCCGGCTGTCCCGATCGTTTCGGCGGCAGCGCCGGGCGCCGCCGACCATCCCGCCTCCCCGATACCCGTTGGAACGACGATGGATCTCTTTTCGGCTCTCGAGGAAGTCCCCGAGCCGCAGCCGCCCGCGCCGGTGCTCAGCGAAGCGGAATAACCTCGCGTTCGCTCATTTGCTGACGCGCTTGAACCGCAGCGTCTCTCCCGACGTCGTTTCCCGCACCCGGACCGAGCCCGGCTCGATCTCGAGCGTCCATTTCCCGAGGACGCCCCGGAGCGCGATCGCGCACCCCGCCGCCGGCGTCTCTCCCGCGAATCCGTCGCCGCGAGCGTTCATCGAGATGCCGCACGCCGCGTTGGCCTCGCTCTCGGTGAACCGCGTCGCCTGGTCGGACAGAGCGGTCACGGTGGCGTCGAAGTGGGGGATGTAACCGACGTAGACCCCGCTGCCCTGCGTCTCAAGCCGCAGGAGGCCCTGCCGCCGCACGCTCTGGCCCTGGTACTTCCCGGTGACCTCGAGAAAGAGGTCGTAGGGATGCTCGGCGTCCGTCGGGATCGAGCGCAGGTCCATCCGCAGCTCGTTGCCGGGGGTGGAGCCCTGGAAGGTGCCGGAGAGGATCGTCGCGATGGAAGCCACGGGGCTCGTGTCCGCGGCCGAGGCGGCTCCGGCGCCGGCGAGCAGAGCGATGAGGGCGATGGGAGCGATCCGCATGCGTTTCATTCACAACCTCCGTTCGTTCGGGCTGCGAACGCCATTCCAGCGTCTCGCGCCCGCCTTCCTACCCTAACCTGTTGATTCTCCGGAGCCATTCCCGCGGAATCCGCCGTCCGGCCTCCCCGGTTGGGACGATTCGTCCTTTTCGAGGGACGATCCTTACGGCACCTCGCGCAGGTTTCGCAGGCCCGCTGCCGTGCGGTTGAGGGCCCGCTCGAAGGCGTCGCGCAGCGCCTCACGCTCGTTGTTGGACCCGGCATAGTTCGGCCGCGAGACCGCCGCGTCGGCATCGAACTGGGTCAGCGCCTGGCCGGACGCGGTGCTCGCGGTGACGGACCACTCGGCGGCCGCGTCGTACATCGTCCCGTCGAAGACGGCGCCGAGCCGGTGGATCTCGATGGCGATCGTCGGAGCGCCCGGGTCGGCCGGGCTCCTCCACTGGCAGCCCGGGAAGGACCGCGAGAGCGAGTCGCGGATGATCGACTGGACCCGCTCGCTGTCCTTGCGCTCCGCGCGGAGGTCGGTGATCGCGAGGTTCCAGGCCCGTCTTCCGCCCGGGCACGCGGTCTGCGCCTCCGACGCGCCGACGGGCTTTAACCCGCTCGTTGCCGGCGCGCAGGAGATCGCGGTCAGCAGGAGCAGCGCGAGCCTTCTCATCCGCGCCGGGCGGGTTTTGGCTGCGCGTACAGCGCGCGCATCTTCTCGATCTGCCGGCCCACGTCCTCGACGAGGTCCGGAGGCGAGAGGACCGTCGCGCCGGCTCCCTTTTCCAGCACGAAGCGGCGGGCCTCTTCGATGGAGCGGACCGGCAGCTCGAGGACGATGCCGCCGTCCGGCGCCTCCTCGATCTTCTGGTCCTGGTGCCACTGGCGTTCGCGGATCTCGTCGGCCAGCTCTTTGGAAAAGCGCACGCGGAAGCGGAAGGAGGGCCCGCCGCCGACGAAAAGGCCGAAGGTGTCGCGGTAGTACGAATTCGGGTCGAAACCCTTCGGGATGGCGTAGCGCCGCTCCGTCAGCGCGGCGTCCTCGATGCGCGCCACGTAGAACGTCTTGATGATGCCGGCGGCCTCGTCTTCGGCCAGCATGATCCAGTCGCGCCCGGACAGCACCAGCGAGTAGGGGCGGACGAAGCGCGGCTCCTCAGCCGGCCCGCCGGGGTGATGGTAGCGGATGGAGAGCGCCACGCCGCGCTGCATCGCTTCCGACACGGCCTGCCAGATCTCCTCGCGCACCGGGCGGAAGGGAGCCCGCAGGGCGAGCTTCTCCATCACGACCTCCGGGCGCAGGCGGACGGCCGGCGGCATCAGGCGGGCCAGGCGCTCGTAGCAGGCCTTGAGTCCGCGGGCGAGGGGAGTCCCCCCGAACAGGGCGAAGACCTGCGCGGCCACGCCGATGGCGAAGAGGTCGTTGCCGTCGACCGGGAGAAACGGGAGGACGTAGTCGGAGCGGGAGTAGCGGTAGCCGTTGGCGTCGCGGTCGAACTCGATCGGCGCCTCCAGCTCGTCGCGGAGGTAGTCGATGTCGCGCTGGACCGTCTTGGACGAGACGGAAAGCTTCTTGGAGAGAGAGGACGTGTTCGGGCGGCGCCCTTCCTTGATCTCGTGGTGGATCGTCTGGAGGCGCCGCCACAGAGGTCGGTCCTTGAACGCGCCGGCGCGGCCCACGGGAACGATTCTATAGGGCGACGGAGCAGCGCCCCGTCGTCATTCCCATGGATAACGCGGCTTGATGGCTTCGATCCCTCGCCTTCGCTGCCGCGGTCACTTCAAGAGCGGGAGGAGCTCCTTCACCGTCGCGGCCTCTTTCCCGTTGGGTTCGAGCTGAAGGTACTTCTCGAAGTGCTCCCTGGCGGCCGCCTTCTTGTTCTGGTTGAAGGAGGCCATGCCGAGCAGGTAATGGCCCATGGCGTGGTCCGGCTTGGCGGCGAGCGCCTTGGTCAGAGCCTCCTCCGCCTCCTTCATCTTTCCCTTGTTGTACGCCTCGACGCCCTTGTTGTAGAGGATGTCCGGCGAGTCCGCGTTGGCCTCCTCGTATTTCTTGCGCCACTCGGCGGCCGCCTTCTTGTCGCCGGACTTCTCGGCCGAGTCGGTCAGCAGGCCGTAGAGGTTCGTCATCGAAGGGTCGAGATCGATCGCCTTCTGCCCGTACTCGAGCGCGTGGGCGAAGTCCTTGTTCTCGTAGGCGACGGCCGCGAGCGCGTTCCACGCCTGGGGAAGGTCGGGGTTCTTGGCGACGGCTTCCTTGAGCTTGGCTTCCCCCTGCGCCTTGTTGCCGGCGTTCAACGCGTCCACGGCCTCGTTGTAGGCGACCGTCGCCTGCTCGTTGGCGGACGGCGCGGGCGCGGCCGCGGCTCCGCCTCCACCGCCGGCGGCCCTCGCGGGCGCCTCGGAGGGCTTGAGCAGCGTCTGGACCGGCATGTTCGTGATGTCCACCGTCGAGAACTTCTGCTTCGAGATTCCCAGCGGCGCGTAGCCTTCCTTCTCGTACTTCAGGTCGTAAAGGATGGTCGCGTCGTTGACGATGAAGCCGTAGCTGCCGTCCTTCTTGGTCGTCACGTTGAGCTTGAAGGTCTTGATCGAAGGGGTCGTGATCGTCACCATCACGCCCTCGACAGGCTGTCCGGCGGAATCGACCACCTTGCCGGTGCCGCGGCCCTGGGTCCCGGCGAGGACCGGGAGCGCCAGGAGCAGGATCGCGAGCGGAATCAACGTCCGGGTCACGGTTTTCATGGGGTTCCTCCAGCGGCAGACTCAGCATCGCCGCGGCCTGCCATATTCCCGGGAATCTTAACCGGGTTGAGATCGGAGAGTTTAGGGTCGCGGGTGGTCCCGTCCATGATGCAGATGCCTCTCAGGCCCTGGCCCGGACCTCCCGCTTCGGGACGGCGTCGAGGATGTCGGAGAGCATCGCGTACTTGCCCATCGGCATGATGTGGAGCCCCCGGGCGATCGACGCGATCGCGGCGGCGAGCTCGCGGGCGATCGAGAGCCCCTCCTCCTTCTCGTGGTCGGGCCCGCGCTCGCCGGCGCGGCGCATCCGGTCCTGGATCGCCTCGGGCACGACGATGCCGGGGACCTCGTTGGCGAAGAAGAGCGTCTGCTTGAGGGACCGAAGGGGGATCAGCCCGATCAGCATCGGGATCGCGCGCGATTCGGGCCTCGAGAAGAAGCTCTCGAGCGCCGCGACGTCGTAAACCGGCTGGGTCTGCGCGAAGGTCGCTCCCGCCTCGATCTTCGCCCGGATCTTGGAAAGCTCGACCTCGATGTCGGACGCCGCGGGGTTGGCGGCGCAGCCGACCGCGAACCCGGTCGGCGCGCCGATCGAGTTTCCGGCGAGGTCCGCGCCGCCGTTCAACCCGCGGGCGATGCGGAGCAGCCCCAGGACATCCACCTCGGAGACCTGCTTGGCCTGGGGGTAGTCGCCGATCTTCAGCGGATCTCCTCCCAGGCACAGCAGCGCTTTCAGCCCCAGTCCCGACGCCCCGAGCAGGTCCGACTGCAGTCCCAGGACGTTCCGGTCGCGCGTGGTGATCTGGACGACCGCGTCGAGACCGGTCTCGCGCTGGACGAGCGCGGCGACCGCGATCGAGGACATCCGGAGCCGCGCCATCGGATTGTCCGTGACGTTGACCGCGTCCACGCCGCAGGCGCGCGCTGTCCGCGCCCCTTCGATCGCCGCCGAAACGTCGGCGCCGCGGGGCGGCTCGATCTCGGCCGTCACGACGAACTCGTCGGCGTCGGCGAGCCTGCGCTTGAAGCGCGAGGTCTCGATCGGCGTCTCGGCCACGTGGTGCACCGTGCTCTCCGGGACCGCCGAGACCCGCGCCGAGGCGGCCACGCGCTTCCTTCCGGCGATCGCCCGGGACATCGCCCGGATGTGCTCCGGCGTCGTCCCGCAGCACCCGCCGATGATGGCCGCGCCGGACTCGGCGAACGCGCGGGCGTAGTCGCTCAGGTAGTCCGGCGAGGAGAGGTAGACGTTGCGGCCGTGGACGACGGTCGGGTACCCCGCGTTGGGCATGACCGAGAGGGGAGTCTGGATCGAGGAGGGGAGGCGCGCGAAGACGTCGTGCGTCTCCTGCGGGCCCAGGGTGCAATTCATTCCGACGGCGTCGGCCCCCGCGAGCGCCAGCGTGGGAAGAGCGTGGGACGCGCTCTCGCCGAACGCCGTCCGTCCGTCGGAAAGGAACGTCATCCCGGCGACGATCGGAACTTCCGCCGAGAGCGAACGCGCCGCCCGGACCGCCTCCGCCGCTTCGAGCAGGCTCCCGAACGTCTCGAGGAGGATCAGGTCCACACCCGCCTCCAGGAGGATCCGGGCCTGTTCCTCGAAGATCTCCCGCACCTGCGCGAGGGTGAGCGTCCCGTAGGGCTTGACCAGCGCGCCGAGCGGGCCGATCGAGCCGGCGACGAAGACGAGGTCGCCGGCCGCGGCCTCGCGGGCGATCCGGACCCCCTCGCGGTTGATCTTCTCCAGGGAATCGGCCCACTCGTGGGTGGAGAGCTTGACGCGATTGGCGTCCCAGGTGTTCGTCGTCAGGATCCGGGCGCCGGCGTCGCGGTAATCCTCGTGGACTTCCCGGACCGACTCCGGGTCGGTCAGGTTGAGCGGCGACTTGGCCTGATCGGGCGCGGCTCCCCGCGAGACGAGCAGGGTGCCGATCGCACCGTCGGCGAGGAGGATTTCCTCCGCCAGGGCCCTGCGGAAGTCCTTGAGCATCGCGAACGATGATATACGCGGCTTCTGAAGCAGGGGACCTTGCGGTCCCCCGAGCCCCCAACCGTTACAATGGGCCGCACGTGAAAGTCCTGGTGATCGGGGGAGGAGGGCGCGAGCATGCCCTGTGCTGGGCCCTGCGCCGCAGCCCCTTCGTGGACGAGCTTCTCTGCGCTCCGGGGAATCCGGGCATCGCCGAGGTCGCCGACTGCGTTCCGGTCGGGGCGGGGGACATCGTCGAGCTCGCCGATCTCGCCGAAAAGCTCAAGATGGACTTGACCGTCGTCGGCCCCGAGCTGCCGCTGGCGCTGGGCATTGCCGACGAGTTCGCCAAGCGCGACCTCCCGATCTTCGGGCCCTCGCGGCTGGCGGCGCAGATCGAGGCCTCGAAGATCTTCGCCAAGGAGTTCCTGCGGCGGCACGGCATCCCGACGGCGGAGGCGTTTGTCTGCGGCTCCCCCGAGGAGGCGCGGGACGCGCTCGAGAAGCTCTCGTACCCGGCGGTCCTCAAGGCCGACGGGCTCGCCGCGGGCAAGGGAGTGCTGATCATCGAGACGAAGGAGGAGGCCGATCGCGCGCTGGAGATCTTCTTCGGGGAACGCGCCTTCGGCTCGGCGGGCGATCGGATCCTCGTCGAGGAGTTCCTGACGGGAAGCGAGGCGACGTTTCTCGCCGTGTGCGACGAGAAGACCGCGATCCCGCTGCCGACCTCGCGCGATTACAAGAAAGTGTACGAGGGAGACCGCGGGCCCAACACCGGCGGAATGGGCGCGCAGTCCCCGTCCGGGAACCTCGACGGCGCCACTTCGGCGGCTGTCTTTCGCGACATCATCCGACCCGCCGTCGCGGGCCTGGCCTCGGAGGGCCGGCCGTTCCGCGGAGTGCTCTACGCGGGGCTGATGATCACCGCCGGCGGGCCCAGGGTGCTCGAGTTCAACGCGCGGCTGGGGGATCCGGAAGCGGAAGTCGTCCTGCCGCGGCTCCAGTCGGACCTCGCCGCACTGCTGGTCTCCGCGGGCCGCGGAGAGCTCGACCGGCATCCCCCGCTCGACGTCAAGCCGGAGGCGTGCGTCGGAGTGGTGCTCGCCTCGGGGGGCTATCCCGGCGCTTACGAGACGGGCAAGCCGATCACCGGGTGGCACGAGGCGGCGCGGATGCCCTCCGTCGAGGTCTTCCACGCGGGGACCCGGCGCGATGGGGACCGGCTCGTAACCGCGGGCGGGAGGGTTTTCGTCGCCAGCGCCAGCGCACCGACCATGGCCGAAGCGGCGGCCCGCGCCTACGAGGCCGCCGACCTGATCCAGTTCGAGGGCAAGCACCTGCGCCGCGACATCGGCCGGCGGGTGACGCTGTAAGAGCGCGCCTCCTACTCCTTACGCCCGTCTCGCACCCTGTCATCTGAGCGAAGCGAAGGATCTACTCTCGGGGCCTGGCGGCGGTCTCCGGACTACACAGATCCTTCGTCGTTCGCTTCGCTTCGCTCCTCAGGACGACTTCGCGCGCTTCGTGCGCGAAGTCAATTGCCGCAGCCGTTGGCATCGCCGCAGAGCATCGGGAAGAGCGCCGCGTCCTGGGTGTTCTGCCCGTCGATCAGCGTGACGTAGCCCTCCATCGTCGGGGAGGTGGCCGTCGGATTGCGCGCGTCCACGAAGATGATGACGTTGTTCACGCTCGACGCGATCCCCGCCGTGGCCCAGAGGTCGCTGACCTGCCGCACCTCGCCGGGCCTCAGGTCCGCGAACGTGATCGTGTTGCCGACCTTCTGGCCTGTCGCGGTGTCGTAGCAGGTGATGTCCACGGTCATGTTCTGGTTGGTCCCGTTGATGTCGGTGTTGCGCACCCCGACGTTGGTCCGCGACGTGCCGGAGACGGTCGGCGCGCTCTTGGTGTCGCGCCCGTAGCCGATCAGCGTCGTGTCCGCGGAATCGAAGAAGAGCGACGCGTTGTAAGCGAATCCGACGGTCCCCTGGCTCGGGTTGGCCTCCGAGAGCCGGTTGTAAGTGCGGGCGACGACGTTGGCTTCGTACCCGTTGCTCGACGGAAGGTTGTTGAACGTCACGAGCAGGGTGCCGATCGTGCCGGCGTTGGCGCCCGGCTGGAGAAGACCCTGGCTGTTCAGGTAGTCGATGAAATCGTCCTGCACGAAGCTGTCCAGCGCTTTCAGGGTGACCGTCTGAACGGTCGTGCGGTAGAAGCCGCCGGCCGGGCTGCAGCCGGAGGAAACGCAGGTGTAGGAGAACTGGTAGCTCGCCGTCACGCCGCTCTTGTTGGTGTTGTTGGTGATCGCCAGGAAAGAGCGGAAGAAGGCGGTCCCCTGGACGCGCGCGAGGACGGGGACTTCGACCGAATAGCTGGTCGCCGAGATGCCGTGGCGGATGACCCCGTTGCGCTCGGCGACCTCGGCGGAGCCGGCGAGAAGTGAGGGCGCCATGGACAGAATGGCCACCGCGGACAGAATGGCCGGACGGAATCGACTCATGGAGTTCTCCTTAAAGGGTTCCTCGCCGACAATGCGAAGACCTCGGCTGCGGACTCTAGCAAATCCCGCTCCATGTTTCCTGATGCTCATACGGTCGTCAGACGCTCCCCGTCACGGCCTGGCGAGCTTCAAGACCTCCTTCTCGTACTCCGCGTAGGAATGCTTTCCGGAGAACGTCTTCGCCTTCCGCCCGTCCTTTCCGTACAGGACGCTGAAGGGGAGCTCTCCGCCCCAGCTCTTCTCGACCGCCTCGATGAAGACCTGGTCGTCGCCGCCGCTCTTCTTGCGGTAGTTCGGGAAGGAGGGCTTCTGCTCGGCCAGGAACCTCTCTACGGCCGGGGTCTCGCGCGCGAAATCGGTCGAGACCCCGATGACCCGCAGGCCCTTCTCTCCGAGCGTCTTCTGGAGCCTCGAAAGGTCGGGGAATTCTTCGCGGCAGGGCGCGCACCACGTCGCCCAGAAGTTGACGAGGACGACCTTGCCCTTCTCCTGGCCGATCCGCTGGAAAAGCGACCCGGCGTCCACCTCACCCGCCAGCAGGCTGGCGTTGCGGACGCCGGGCTGATCGGTTACCGATGCCTTGGGCGCCGCCGCCAGAAGGAAGAGGGCGGCCAGAGCCGCCCCCGTTCGATTCCGACCCGTCGACTGTCGACTGTCGAATGTCGACCTCATACCCTCTTGATCGTGCAGCCGAACGCCTTCGTCTCGGCCTTGGCGATCGACTTTCCGGCGAGCATCGAGTCCAGGGCGTTCTTCAGGTCGGGCGAGGCCACCTTCGAGGCGTCCTCGTAGTTCTCGTCGATCCGGCCGTGGTAGCGGAGCTTTCCGTCCGGGTCCACGACGAAGATCTCCGGCGTGTGCCGCGCGTCGTAGAGATCCGCGACCTTGTTGTCCGGGTCCTTCATCAGCGGGAACCCGAATCCGTGCTGCTTCCCGTGGGAGACGACCTCGTCGGCCGGCTCGCTCTTGTTGCTGTTGATGCCGGCGAAGGCGATCCCCTGCTTCGCGTAGGCCGCCGCCATCTCGCGCATCCGGTCGTTGTACGCGTTGGAGTAGGGACACTTGGTCGCGATGAACATGACGACGACCGCCTTGTGGGCCTTCGCCTCCTGGGCGAGGGAGAAGGTCTTTCCGTCCACCGTCGTCAGAGTGAAATCGGGGGCCCCGGCGCCGATCTGGGGCCCTGCGGCGAGGACAGTCCGTGCCAGGACGAGGACACCCGCGGCAGCCATCAGGAGTCGAGCTGGACGCATGGAAAACTTCCTCCTTCTGCGCCCCGCAAGATTCCCGCGTCCCGGATTATTCCCGCCTTTTCCCCCACTTCCGGCGGGAGGGGGCCGGGGTTAAGGCACTCCAGGGAGTCGCGGAGGAATCAGACGAGGAAGATGGGCCGGGTCACCACCTGGTTTTCCTTCCAGATGTACTTCTTCCAACCGTTGAAGAACCAGATGGTGATCTCGTAGTGGGCTTCGATGGTGATGGATTCGCTGACCTTCCGGATCACGAGGTTTTCTTCGGTCACCGGGATGTCGAGCTCCTTGGCCTTCGCCAGGATCTCTTTCTGGAGCTGCTGGACGGGCCGGATCGATGCGAACGCGGCCTCCTCCTGCATGAAGTCGTAGAAGGTCGAGGTGGCGACCTTGACGGGGATGACCTTGTAGCCGATGTAGCCAGCCGCGGCGAGGACGGCCAGCCACAGGATGCAGCCGATCCTCCCCGAGCCGCGAGCCCTATTTCTTCTCATTTTTCGACGTTTCGGACGGTGCCATTCTAACCCGGCGCGCTCAGCGCACGGCGAGGAAGGTGCGCGACCAGCGGGTCTGCGAGAAGAAGTCCCCGATCCACCGGAGCGGCTGGCGGCTGCCGGCGACGTCGGGAGGATGGGACCAGTAGATCAGGAGAGGACGCCCCTTCAGGTTCCCGGCGGGGACCGGCCCCCAGAACCGGCTGTCGTAGGAGTTGTCGCGGTTGTCCCCCATCGCGAAAAAGGAATCCGGCGGCACCCGCAGCGCGGAGACCTGGTCGCGGCGGCGAAGCGCCTCCGGCAGATCCGGGTCGTCTCCCCAGAGGCGAGCGTCGGAGTGGGTCGCGCGAGGCTCGTTCTCGCGGCGGCTGTCGACGAAGAGCATCTTGTCGCGGATCTCCAGCGAGTCGCCGGGCAGCGCTACCGCGCGCTTGACGAAATCCCGCCGCGGGTCCTCCGGGAACTTGAAGACGATCACGTCGCCCCGCCGCACCGGGCGGCGTGGAAGGAACCGGTCGAGCGCTGCCGCCGCCCTCGGGCCGAAAACGAACTTGTTGACCATGACGTGGTCCCCCGCGAGCAGCGTCCTCTCCATCGAGGGGGAGGGAACGACGAAAGCCTGGAAGAGGAACGTCCGGACGAAGAGCGCCAGGACCACGGCGACGAGCGTCGCCTCGAGATACTCCGCCGGAGTCGTGCGGCGCGCCAGGGGGCCTCGTGGGACCGCAGGGTCCCCCGCCACAACTAGCGGACGAGGCGAAACATCCGGTCCCATCGCGTGCGGGAGAAGAAGTGGACCGCGACGCCGGCGAGCTGCCGGATCTTCGCGACCGGCCCGTGCCAGATGTGCGAGTTGGGCTCCGCCTCGTAGGACCAGTAGAGGAGGAACGGCCGGCCGAAGATGTTGTCGCGCGGGATCGCTCCCCAGAACCGGCTGTCGAGGGAATTGTCGCGGTTGTCTCCCATCCCGAAGTAGGAGTTGGCGGGAACGTGGAACGGCCCGAACTGGTCCCGCTCGATCGCCATCTCGGGGATGTGCGGATCGCCGGCGCGGTAGATCTCGCGGTCGATGTGCTGGACCCAGGGGCCGTCGGCCGGTTTATCGTTGACGTTGAGCGCCTTGTCCTTCAGCTTGATCGTGTCGTTGGGGCCCCCGACCGCGCGCTTGACGAGGACGTTTCCGGGATTGACGTCGTCGCCCGGTTTCTTGAACACGATGATGTCGCCGCGCCGCACGTCGCGGTAGGGGAGAAGGTTCGCCATCGCCGGCAGCCGGGGCGCGTAGGCGAACTTGTTGACGAGCAGGTGATCGCCGACGAGGATCGTCTTCTCCATCGAGCCGGTCGGCACCTGGTAGGTCTGGACCACGAAGGTGCGGACGAAGAAGACGAAGATGCCGGCGACTAAGAGCGACTCGTACCATTCCCGGGTCGCCGAGTGCCGGCCGGAGTTGCCGACCGCGGTGGAGTCTTCCCCGGCCGGATCCATGGTCAGGCTGTCGGTCATTCCACTTTCAAAACGGCGAGGAAGGCCTCCTGCGGGATGTCCACCCGCCCGACCCTCTTCATCCGCTTCTTCCCCTCTTTCTGCTTCTCCAGAAGCTTTCTCTTCCGCGTGATGTCGCCGCCGTAGCACTTGGCGAGGACGTTCTTCCTCATCGCCGAGACCGTCTCCCGGGCGATGATCTTGGACCCGATCGCCGCCTGGATCGCTACCTCAAACATCTGGCGGGGGATGATTTCTTTCATCTTTGACGCGAGGAGCCTTCCCTTGGCGGCGGATTCCTCCCGGTGGACGATGAGCGAAAGGGCGTCCACGGGCTCCCCGTTGACGAGGATGTCGAGCTTGACTAAGTCCCCCTCGCGGTAGCCGGTGAACTCGTAGTCGAACGAGGCGTAGCCCCGGGAGATGGACTTCAACTTGTCGTAGAAGTCGAGGATGACCTCGTTCAACGGGAAGTCGTAGATCAGGACGACCCGGTTGGAGGAGACGTACTCGAGGGATTTCTGCTTTCCGCGGCGCTCCTCGCAGAGCTTCAGGATCCCGCCGAGCACGTCGTCCCGGGTGATGATCGTGGCCGTGATGTAGGGCTCCTCGATCGACGCGATGTGGTTGGGCTGGGGGAGGAGGTTCGGGTTGACGATCTCGAGGACTTCGCCGGCGGTCGTCGTGACGCGGTAGTTGACGCCGGGAGCCGTGGTGATGAGGTCCAGGTCGAACTCGCGCTCCAGCCTCTCCTGGACGATCTCCATGTGGAGGAGGCCGAGGAACCCGCAGCGGAAGCCGAAGCCCAGCGCCGTCGAGTTCTCGGGGACGAACGTGAAGGACGCGTCGTTCAACCGCAGCTTCTCGCAGGCGTCGCGCAGCGCGGCGTAGTCGTCCGCGTTGGTCGGGAAGAGGCCGGCGAAGACCATCGGCTTGGCTTCCGCGAAGCCGGGCAGCGGCTCGGGCGCCGGACGCCTGGCCTCGGTGATCGTGTCGCCGATCTTCGTCGAGTGGAGATCCTTGATGTTTGCCCAGAGGAACCCGACCTGCCCGACCGACAGCTCGCCGACCGGGTCGCGCTGCGGCTTGAAGATGCCGACCTCCTCGACCTCGGCCTCGAGCCCGGTGACCATCGCCCGGATCTTCATCCTCGGGGCGAGCCGCCCGTCCACGAGCCTCACGAGCGACGTGACGCCGCGGTACGGGTCGTACCAGGAATCGAAGAGAAGCGCCTTGAGCGGCGCATCGGGATCTCCTTTCGGCGGCGGCACGACCGCCACGATCCGCTCGAGGAGCTCGTCGATGCCGATCCCCTGCTTGGCGGAGGTCAGGACGGCGTCGTCCGCGGGAATGCCGACGACGCGCTCGATCTGCTCGCGCGCCTTCTCCGGCTCGGCGGAGGGCAGGTCGATCTTGTTGATGACCGGAACGATCGCGAGGTTGTGGTGGATGGCGAGGTAGGCGTTGGCCAGGGTCTGGGCCTCGACGCCCTGCGTCGCGTCCACGACGAGGACCGCGCCCTCGCAGGCGGCAAGCGAGCGGGAGACCTCGTAGGAGAAATCCACGTGTCCCGGCGTGTCGATCAGGTTCAGCGTGTACTCGCGTCCGTCCTTCGCCGCGTACCGGAGCGTGACCGCCCGCGCCTTGATCGTGATGCCGCGCTCCTGCTCGAGCTCCATGTCGTCGAGCATCTGCTCGTGCATCTCCCGCTGGGTCACCGCCCCGCACCTCTCCAGGATCCGGTCGGAGAGGGTCGTCTTCCCATGATCGATATGGGCGACGATCGAGAAGTTGCGGATCAAACTCGGGTCGGTCATTTGGAAAGCCGACAGTCTACAGTCAACAGTCAACAGGGATGGCTCGGGCTCTCGCTGTCGACTGCCGACTCTCTCGCTGTCGACTGTCGACTGTCGACTGTCGACTGTTGACTTCTTTACGTTCCCAGCGGCCAGCGGGACTTTGCGACGATGGCATCGAGCGGGGGCGCACCGCCACGGCGGTAACGGATCAGGCCCGCCCAGGCGATCATGGCGGCGTTGTCGGTGGTCAGCGAGCGGGCGGGCAGGAGCACCTCGACGCCGTTGTCCTCGCCCCACTTCGAGATCGTCGCGCGAAGCTCGGAATTGGCGGCGACGCCGCCGGAGAGAGCGAGGCGTCGGATCCCTTCCCGCTCGTGGACCCCGCGGACGCGTTCCAGGAGCGCCGTGACGATGGCGCGCTGGAACGAGGCGAAGAGATCGGCGAGATCGCCGGCGAGGCTTCCGGCGTCGATCGTCGAGCCGTCCACCCCGCGCTTCTCGAACTCGCGCAGCATGGCCGTCTTGAGCCCCGAGAAGGAGAAGTCGTCCGAGCCGTCGGAGACCCGGCCGATGGGAAGGCTGTATCGGGAGCCGTCCGCCTTCGCCGCGATTCGATCCACGACGGGGCCGCCCGGATAGGGAAGACCGGCCCGCCGCGCGACCTTGTCGAAGGCCTCGCCGGGAGCGTCGTCCCTCGTCCGCGCGAGCGGCACGATGCGATCCGATTCGACGCGGACGAGCTCCGCGTGGCCGCCCGACACCACGAGGCCGTGGAAGGGATAGTCGAGCGGAATCGCCGGCTCTCTTCCGGCGCGCAGGTGCGCGGAGTAGAGGTGGCCCTCCAGGTGATTGACGCCGATCGCCGGCAGGCCGCGCGCGAACGCGAGCGCCTTTCCCGCCGACAGGCCGACCAGGAGCGCGCCGATCAAACCGGGGCCCGCCGTCGCGCAGACCAGGCCGAGGTCCGCGAACTCGATCCCGGCTTCTTCGAGCGCCGTCTCGAAAACCGTCGGCAGGTTCTCCAGGTGCGCGCGCGCTGCGAGCTCCGGCACGACGCCGCCGTAGGCCGCATGGGCCGCGACCTGCGACGCCACGATGTTGGAGAGCACGCGCCCGTCTCCGTCCAGCACCGCGACCGAAGTCTCGTCGCAGGACGTCTCGATTCCCAGGACGTTCATGACGCGGACGCGACGGCGCGGGCGAGGCTCTCGACGTACGGAGGCCGGCAGATTCCCTGGTCCGTGACGATCGCCGTGATGTAGCGCGACGGCGTGACGTCGAACGCGGCGTAGCGCGCGGAGACTCCCGGAGGCCCGATCGCGTGGCCGCCGATGGAGAGCACCTCGGCTCCGGAGCGCTCCTCGATGGGGATTTTCGACCCGTCGGGGCAGGCGAGGTCCACGGTCGTGGTGGGCGCGGCGACGTAGAAGGGGACGCCGTTCTCCCTGGCCAGGACGGCGAGCGAGTACGTCCCGATCTTGTTGGCGGTGTCTCCGTTGGCGGCGATGCGGTCGGCTCCGACGAGGACGGCCTCGATTCCTCCGCGCGCGAGGAAGTGGCCGCCCATGTTGTCGGTGATGATCTCGACGGGGATCCCGTCGCGCGACAGCTCCCACGCCGTCAGCCGCGCGCCCTGCAGGAACGGCCGCGTCTCGCAGGCGAGGACGCGCACCGGCTTCCCCGCTTCGACCGCGCCGCGGACGACTCCGAGGGCCGTCCCGTAACCCGCCGTCGCCAGGCCGCCGGCGTTGCAGTGCGTCATCACGAGCGAGCCTCCGTGGAGAAGGTCCGCGCCGAACCGGCCGATCCGCCGGCAGGCCTCGAGGTCCTCGGCCGCGATGGCGTCGGCTTCCTCGATCAAGACCCGCTCGATCTCCGCCGGATCCGCCCCGCGAACCGGCTCGAAGCGCCGCGCCATCCTCTCCAGGGCCGCGAAGAGGTTGACCGCGGTGGGACGGGTCGAAGCGAGCAGCCGGCGCGCCGTGTCGAATCGCTCTCCGGGCGGCGTGGTGGCGCCGCTCCGCATCGAGAAGGCCGCGCCGTAGGCCGCCGCGACGCCGATGGCCGGGGCGCCGCGGACGGCCAGGTCGCGAATCGCCATCGCGATCTCCGGCGGATGCTCGAGCGTCAGCCACGCTTCCGTCGCCGGCAGGAGCCTCTGGTCGAGGAGGCGAAGGACCCGGCCCTCGCGGTAGAGAGGGCGAAAGACGTCGGTCATGGGGACGGTCACTTCGCCGGAGTCGGAGCGGGAGAAGGCGCCGGCGGCGAGGCCGGCGGCGGAGAAGGCGGACGGGCTTCCTCGACGACGAGTCCCGCGCCCCCCCGCCTCGGATCCGCCACGGCGGTCAGCGTCCCGTTGGGAAGCCGCGCGATCGCGTGCACCCGCCCGATCGGGTTCTCCTTCGGCTCGCGCTCGACGACGGTATGACCGAGCTTCTCGAGCGCGGCTACGAACGCCGGATCGAACTTCTCCCGCTCGAGCTGGATCTTGTCGGGGAAATCCTGCTGGTGAAACCGCGGCGCCGCGACCGCGTCGGCCAGCGACTCGCCGCGAAGCAGGATGCCGAGGAGCACCTGGAAGTTCGTCGTCGGGATGGTCGAGCCTCCCGGCGTCCCCCAGACGAACGCGTTGCGCCCGCCGGCGACCGCGATCACCGGGCACATCGCGGAGAGCATCCGCTTTCCCGGGGCGACCTCGTTGGTCTCTCCCTGGATCAGGCCGTAGAGGTTGGGCTGGCCGGGCTTCGTCGCGAAGTCGTCCATCTCGTTGTTCCAGAGAAATCCCAGGCCGTGCGCCACGCGCGCGTTGCCGAAGGAATCGTTCAGGGTCGTCGTGACGGAGACCGCGCCGCCGGCGCCATCCACGACGGAGAAGTGCGTCGTCGAGGGCTTCTCCCGCTCGGGAAGCGGCAGCGCGGCGCTCGGAGTCGCCCGCGAAGGATCGATCGAGGCCGCGATCTCCTTCAGGCGCGCGGGGTCGGTCAAGAGGTTCTGTCGGACGCGGGAGAAACTCGGATCGCCCAGGTATCGGTTGCGGTCGCGGAAGGCCCGCTTCTCGATCTCGGCGAGAAGGTGCGCGGATGACGCGTCGCGCGGCCTCAGCTTGTCGGCGCCGACGTATTCGGCGAGGATGGCCATCTCCGCGAGCACGGGCCCGCCCGACGGCGCGGGCAGCGTCCACACCTCGTAATTGCGGAACGGGAAGCGCAGCGGAGTTCGGACCTTCGCCTCGTAGCGGGCGAGGTCTCCCCGCGTGATGAGGCCGCCCTCCTGCTCCTGCGCCGCCTCGATCGCGCGGGCGACCTGGCCTCGGTAGAAGCCGTCGTCGCGGCGGTCGCGGATCGCCTCGAGCGTCCTGGCGAGGTCCGGCTGCTTGAAGACCGTCCCGGGCGCCGGGGGCGCGCCGTTGGGAAGGAAGATGTGCGCGGTCTCGGGAGACTTCGCCAGGCGGTCCCGGTTGTGCGCGATCGCCTCCGAGAACGTCTCCGTGACTTTGAAGCCGTCGCGGGCGAGCCGGATCGCCGGGTTGATCAGCGTCTTCCAGGGAAGATGGCCGGCGCGCCGGTGCGCGAGCGAGAGCCCGGCGACCGATCCCGGGACGCCGGAGGCGAGCGGGCCCTCGGTCGAGGACGGCACCTTTCCGTTGGCGCCGGCCTTCACGAAGAGGTCGCGGCGCGCCAGGCGCGGAGCGATCTCGCGGAAATCCACCGCCAGGATCTTTCCCTTCGAGTCGCGGGAGATCCAGAAGCCCCCGCCGCCGAGGTTCCCGGCCTCGGGCCAGGTCACCGCCAGGGCGAAGGCGACCGCCACCGCCGCGTCGGCGGCGTTGCCGCCCTTCTTCAAGATGTCGATGCCGACGCGCGTCGCGATCTCGTCCTCCGCCGCGACCGCGCCGCCGCGCCCCGTCGAGACCTGCTTCTCCGCGGCGAGGGCCGGCGCGCCGGAGACAGCGAGAGCCAGAAGAACCTGAAGAATCCGCCTCATTGGCGCAATTCTATGAGGGATTACTATCCCGGCCGTGAAGCCGCTTCGCGAGCTGGATCTGCGGGGGAAACGGCTGTTCCTGCGCGTGGACTTCAACGTTCCCCTCTCCGGCGGACGAGTCGCGGACCGGACCCGGATCGAGGAGACGATCCCGACGGTCCGAGCCGCCATGGACGCCGGCGCGATGGTCCTGTGCGCCTCGCACCTCGGGAAGCCCAGGGGGAAGGTCAAGGCGGAGCTCTCGCTCGCCCCGGTCGCGGCCGCGTTCGCCGAGACGCTCGGCCGCCCGGTCCGCTTCGTGGAGGATTGCGTCGGGCCCGAAGCGGAAAGGGCCGCCGCCGCCCTGGAGCCGGGCGACGTCCTGCTGCTCGAGAACCTCCGTTTCCACGCGGGCGAGGAAGCCAACGACCCCGGCTTCGCGAAGGGCCTCGCGGCGCTGGCCGACTGCTACTGTGACGACGCCTTTGGCGCCGCGCACCGCGCGCACGCCTCCGTGGTCGGCGTGCCGGACTCGATTTCCGCAAAAGCCGCCGGGCTGCTGCTGGAGAAGGAAGTCCGCGAGCTCTCGAAGCTGCTCGAACCCGAGCGCCCCTTCGCCGCGATCCTCGGCGGCGCGAAGATCTCGGGAAAGATCGAAGCGCTCCAGGCGCTGGCGAAGCGCGCCGACATCCTGCTGATCGGCGGCGGAATGGCCAATCACTTCGTGCGCGCCCTGGGCCTGCCGATCGGACGGTCGCTCCTCGAGGAGGACAAGGTCGCCGTCGCCCGCGAGATCCTCGACCTCTGCAAGAAGGAGGGAAAGACGATCGCACTTCCCTCCGACTTCGTCGTCGCGCACTCGCCCGACGATGCCGCGGGCGCGCGAACCGTCGGCATCGCGAAGATCCCGCCGGACGCGATGGCGCTCGACGTGGGCGTCAAGACGCTCGAGCAGTTCGAGCGGCTGCTTGCTCCCGCCCGCACGATCTTCTGGAACGGCCCGATGGGGGTCTTCGAGAAGCCCCCCTTCGACCGGGGGACGAAAGCCCTCGCTCTCCTTCTCGCCGAATCCGACGCGGTGACGGTCGTCGGCGGCGGAGAGAGCGTCGCGGCGGTCAAGGGCTCCGGGGTCGCGGACAAGTTCTCACACGTCTCGACGGGCGGCGGCGCGTCGCTCGAGTTCATCGTGAACGGCACCCTGCCCGGGATCGAAGCGCTCAATCGATGAACCTGTTCGCCGCGAACTGGAAGATGAACATGACGCGGGCCGAGGCGGCGGCCTACGCGCGTGAGCTCGGCGGGATCGTGGGGACGCGCAAGCTCGGCGTCGAGCTCGTCGTGGCGCCGCCGTTCACGGCGCTCGACGCGGCGAAGGATCCGGGAGGGCGCTGGTCCGTCGCCGGACAGAACGTCGCGAGCGAAGCTTCCGGTGCTTACACGGGCGAAGTCTCCGCGAAGATGCTGGCGGACGCCGGATGTCGCTACGTGATCGTCGGGCACTCGGAGCGGCGGCGGATCTACGGAGAGGACGGAAAGACACTTGCCAGGAAGCTTGCCCGAGTCCGCGAGGCGGGCCTCGTTCCGATCTACTGCCTCGGCGAAACGGAAGCGCAGCGCGAGGAAGGCCTCACGGCGACCACGCTCGTCTCGCAAGTCGAAACGCTGGCGAACGATCCGCCGGGCGACCCGCTCGTCGTCGCCTACGAACCGGTCTGGGCGATCGGCACCGGAAGAGCCGCGACCGTCGAAGACTGCCGCTCCGCGCGGGTCCACCTGGCCGATCTTCTTTCCAACCGGCGCGATCTGAGGATCCTCTACGGCGGCTCGGTCACCGCGGAAAACTGCGCGGCTCTTCTCACCGACGGCCGGGCGGACGGCTTCCTCGTCGGGGGAGCGAGCCTGAAAGCGGCGAGTTTCGCGGCCATCGCGGGAGTTGACCGTTTGGCTGGTTCCGCGTAAACTCTTCCGCTCTTTTTTGGAGGCTATTCGGTGCAGATTGCTTACATCGCTCTCGTGACCCTCTACGTCATCGTCTGCTGCTTCCTGGTGCTGGTCGTCCTGGTCCAGCAGGGGAGGGGGGCGGACATCGCCGGCGCTTTCGGCGGCGGGGGAACTCAGACCGCCTTCGGCGCGCGCGGCGCGACGACGCTGCTCCACAAGCTGACCACGGGAGCGTTCATCGGGTTCATCGTGCTCTCGCTGGGCCTGACGCTGTTGCAGGCGAGGCAGAGACCGTCGGTGGTCAAGGGGACGCCGCAGAAGGTCACGACGACCGGCGTCTTCCCCAAGCCCGCGGCTCCGCCTCCGGCCGGGCAAGGAGCCGCTCCGGCGGCCGCCGCTCCGGCCCAGCAGGCGCCCGCGACGGATGCCGGCAAGGCCGCGCCCGCCGCCCCGGGTCAGCCCGCGCCCCCTCCGGCCAAGGCGCCGGCGGGCAATCCCTCCAAGTAGACGATCGTGCCGTCGTGGTGGAATTGGTAGACACGTACGTTTGAGGGGCGTATGGGGCAACCCATGCCGGTTCGAGTCCGGCCGACGGCACCAAACACGTCGCTCCGCGAGCTTTTGGGATCTGCGCCTTCGGCGCACCGGCGAGCGGCTCGCCTGAAGGCTCGACCGCTCGCCTGATCCCAAAAGCTCGCTCCGCTCCCGCGGCGAGAGGCTCCTCCCTCGCCTTCGCTCGGGAGACTCCTCTCGCCGCGAGCATAACGATCGGCATTTCCTAGAAGCGGTGCCTTCTCTCGTCGGTCTGCTCCGCCCTGTAAACTCGGAGGGAGGTCGGAGCGTCGGATTCATCAAAGGGAGGGAAACATGGCCTGCCGAATCAGCATTGGTGTCCTCGCGGTTCTGGGGTTTCTCGCGGCGGGGGAGGCGAGGGGGGCCTACTCGCCGGCGGCGACCAGCGGATGGTTCATCGTGGCCGGAAGGATCGTGGGGTTCGGGGGAGCGCAGTTCCGAACGGATCTGTGGTTCTTCAATCCCGACGCCGTCAACACCGCGACGTTCACGCTGATTTTTCACGGGCAGGTCACGAACGGCGGCGGCGCGCCGGCGCCGATCTCCTCGGGACCGATCGTCCTGGCTCCGCGCGAGACGCAGTTCCTCGCCGACGTCCTGGTCACCAAGCTCTCCGCCGACAACCAGGTCGGCGCGATCGAGTGGAGCTCGAACATCCCGATCATGGGCGGCATGCGCAGCTACACCGCGCCGAGCGGGTGCACGGGCGGGACGTTCGGGGCTTTTCAGCCCGGCATCCCGACGTCCGAGTCCATGACGCCGAAGCAGAGCGCCAACGATCGGGTCAACGTGCTCCAGATGTTCGGCACCAGCTCCGGCGACGCGAACTACCGGACCCAGATCGACGTGACGAATACCTCGACGGTCGCCGTTCCGATCGAGGTCAGCGTCATCGACCCGGTCACCGCGGTGGTCTACGGCGGAGCTCAGAGCTTCACGGTCGCGCCCAAGTCGCTCCTGCGGGTCGGACGGATCCTCGAGACCGTCGGGGCGCCGCTGATCAACGGGCTGCGCGTGACGGTCGCGATCAAGGAGGGTACGACGGTGCCCTCCGGCGGAGTCATCGCGGTCGCCTCGACGCTGGACAACCGCAGCCAGGACCAGTACGCGTTCGTCGGGATGCGCCAGAGCGGGACGGTGGTTCCCGCCGAGATGCTGCCGGTCGAGGACGTGCCTTAGCCGGCGGTCAGGGAACCGGGTCCTCTCCCCCCTTCGAGAAGGGATTGCAGCGGACGATCCGCGAGGCGGCGATCGCTCCGCCCTTCGGGAGCCCGTAGCGGCGGATCGCTTCGCGCCCGTATTCGGAGCAGGTCGGGTGGAAGCGGCAACGGATCAGCCCGCTGCGCTCGAAGGTCCGCGACAGCGTCGCCCGGTACGTGTCGATGACCTCGAGCGCGACCCGCGCCCCGACCTGGTCGGATGGAGGTCTCAGGCCGTCGCCGACGGCGAGGCCGACGAGCGCGGCCAGGGCGATCGCGTTTCTAGAAGCGGTCGGCATAGCGCGAGATCGCGGGCACGATCAGGCGCTGCCCGTCGAGCGCCTTCACGATCGCGAGGATCGCGATGATCGTGTACACGATCAGCACCACGAACATCAGGATCGGGTAGATGCAGGAGAGCGCCGGGACGAGGATCCCGATGATCGTCGCCACGATCGCGATCGCCACGACCGCCCCGAAGAGCAGCAGCCCGTTGGCCGCGTGCCATCGGACTTCGCGGTTGCCCTTCGCCGCCAGCAGGGGGATGAATCCAAAAAACGTCAGGTAGCTCAGGACGAGCATTCCGACGGGCTGCGAGCGGCCTTCAGCCATTTCCGGAGAATACCTTGGGGCCGGAAATCGGAAAACGGAAAACGGAAAACGGAAATCGGGCGGCCGTCGTTTACCGATTCCCGATTTCCGATTCCCGGCTTACTTGGTGGTCTTGAGGCGGATCGAGCCGTTCACCGTCTCGCAGCGAAGGCTCTCGGAGCCGCCGTTGTAGCTGCCGCGGGCCTCCTTGGGCCCGTGCTTGCCTTCCACCGCGAGGTCGATGTCTCCCTCGATGTGGCCGTTGACGGTCGTCAGGTCGTAGCGGACCGACGAAGCTTTGTCGAACGCGACCTCGACGGAGCCGTTGACGGTTTCCAGGTCCGACTTCTTGAGCGCCCCCCGGAACGCGATCCTCAGCGCGCCATTGACCGTCGCGGCCTTCACGGGCCCGCCGACTCCCGTCAGCTCGATGGAACCGTTGACGACGTCGCAGGAGACGGGTCCCTCGAAGCCGGTCCCGAGGACTTGCCCGTTGGTCGTCTCGAGGCGGATGTTTGTGCCGGGTGGGAAATGGAGCTCGTAGTCCACGCGGGGGTTGTGCCAGCCGAAATCGAGAAAGCCGAAGAGGTGATGGCGGCGAGGGCTGATCGTCTCGAGACGGATCTCGTCGCCGATCTTGCGCACCCGGATCTCCGTCTGGGCGAGCGTCTCGGCGGACCGGCTTCCTTCCGCCTTCTTGACGGCCCGGACCTTCATGTACGGCTTGTCCCAGGCGGAGGCCTCGATCCGGCCGTTGACGTTCTCCACCGAAATCCGCGAGATCCCTTCCATCGAATAGGCTTTTTCGAAAACGTCCTCGCCCGCGGCCAGGACCACGGCGGGAAGGGAGAGCAGGGCGGCCAGGAATAGTCGCTTCATCGGTCTTCGCAATTGTCTAACGAAACAGGGGTGGAAAAGTTCACGCCGTAAAGCCTCGCGGCGGCCCGGCAAACGAGAAATCCAAAATCCAGAATCCAAAAATCTAGAATCCACCCGTGCTTCCGCCTCTGGCCGACTGCCACCTCCACCTGGAGGGGAGCCTGCCCCCGGCAACCCTGGAGGCGCTGGCCCGCCGGGCGGGCAGTCCCCTCGCCGATTTCTCGGTCTTCGAGGCCGCGCGGCGGGGCGTCCGCGAGTCGGGCGGGTTCCTGTCTCTGTTCGCCAGCGTCTGCCGCCTCTTCCGCGGTCCGGAGGACTACGCCGGGGCGGCGCGGGCCGTGGCGGAAAGCCTCGCCGCCGACGGGGTCGGCTACGCGGAGATCTACGTCTCGCCCGAGATCTTCAACCGGATGAAACTGCCCGCCGAGGAGTGCCTGCTCGCGGTCGCTCGCGAATTCGCCTCCCGCCCGGGCGGCTGCGACTGCCGGATTCTCCTCGACGTCGTGAGGCAGTGGGGATCCGGTTCCGCCAACCGCGTGCTCGACCTCCACGAGAAGACCGGCCACCCCGCGGTCGTCGGGTTCGGCATGGGAGGCGACGAGAACTCGCTGCCCGCTTCCGAGTTCGCCGGCGTCTACGCCCGCGCCCGCTCGCTCGGACTGAAGACATCGGTCCACGCCGGAGAGTGGTCCGGCCCCTCTTCCGTCGAGGATGCCCTCGATCAGCTCCACCCCGACCGGATCGACCACGGGATCGCCGCCGCGGCAAGCCCGCCGCTGCTGCGCCGCCTCGCGGAGGAAGGAACGACGCTGTGGGTCGCCCCGACGAGCAACGTCGCGACGGGCGCCGTTCCTTCTTTCGAGGCCCACCCGATCCGCCGGCTTCTCGACGCCGGAGTCTCCGTCGCCCTCTGCGCCGACGACCCGCTTCTCTTCGCGACGACCACGTCCGGAGAGTACGCGGCGGTCTCGCGGCGCCTCGGCTTCGACGAGGCCGTCCTGAAAGACCTGGCGGAGACTTCCTGGAGGGCCCGCTTCGGATCCTGAAGCGCCCTATTCCCTCTCCGACACCTCGTGGCGAAGTTGCGATTCCGAGAGGGAGGCGAGGAGGGCGGGGAGGCGGGAAGCGGCGACCTCGAGAGAGAGCACCGGCTCGGGATCGAAGGATTCGCCGACGAGCGTGACGTCGGGCGGACGGACGAGCCGGCGGGCGGCGCCCAGCCTCTCGAAGGAGCAGGTCACCGTGACGCGGACCGTTTCGCGGACGGTCCTCGAGCCCGCCGCGGCAAGCGCCTTTTCCGCCGCTTCGCGGTAGGCGCGGGCGAGGCCTCCGGTGCCGAGCTTCGTGCCGCCGAAGTAGCG